>MGZK01000008.1 GCA_001802125.1 Geobacteraceae bacterium GWC2_55_20 | reverse complement strand
CAGCCTTGTGTGCTGTTTTGTCGAGTTAAGTTTTCCGGCATGGACCCACTCCAACACAACTGCTACGGGAGTATCTTTACATCGTTCACACTCATGGTGCCTCCCTCTATCAGGAGTGTTCCTTTCACGTCAACGGATTCGATGGCTGAATCACCGTTCAGTAGTGTCAGCCCCCCGTTAAATGTGGTCGGCAGACCGCTCTTGCTTTGGTATGCGGCATTCCAGCCGCCATTCAGGAATAGTGTCTTGTCCATGATGACAGCGCCATCCAGCAAAGTATCAAGAATACGGATTTCAGCACCCGGCAGCGCATCGTATAGAGCTGTGGCAAGGCTGGCGTATGGTGTGCTGGTGGTGAAATTCATGGCTACCGGCGCAAGGCTGAAAGTTGCGATTACGCTTTTTGTTGTGTCCATGGTTAAACTGCATATTCCATCTCCCGAGCAAGGAGCCGGCCAACTATCAAAGGTCGAGGTGGCGCTCGGCACCGGTGCAAGAAACACGGAAGTGTTCAAGGGGAAAGTTGAGGTACAGGTACCGGTTGTGCAGGAAAAGGCCAGATTGGCATCCAAAGGATCAGTAGTTACCGAGACCGCGCCGTCTCCGCTGCCGGAAATAGTAACACTCAGCGGTAAAGCGATCTGTTGCGCCGAGATGCTTATATCATCCAGATAGATGTTCGAGCCGCGTTCGCTTATGCCGACAAGGCCCAGATAGAGCGATCCCTGACCGATGTAGGGTGTCAGATCGATGCTGGCCAGTGCCCAGCCGGTTGTACCGGTGTAGCGGGACACGGCTGCGCCAACATCGGTCCAGGTGATGCCGTCGGTTGAAATCTGCACCTGGACCCGGTCATCAGCGGTGTCATAGATGTCATGGTACATCCAGAAACTCAAGCTGGCGCTGACACAGAAATTGGAAAGCTGGAAAGCGCTGCTTCGATACAGACGGGTCAGGTTGTTGCTCAGGGAAAAATACGAGTTGAAGGCCGCCATGAGCGAACCGCTGTGGGGTGTCGTGGTGGGATAGATCCAGGTGCTGACAAAATCCCATGCACCATAAATTCCATATACCTGGGCCTGAAGCCAGCCGCCTTGCTCGAAGCTGTCATTCAAGAGAACGATTTCATTACCGGTCGTTGTCGTAAAGGTCCGGTCGCTGCCGTAACTGATGCCGGCGGCGTTTTCTCCCTTTACCCGAAAATGGTAGATGGTGCCGGGCACAAGACCGGTGATTGCCGTGCTGACAGGGGTATTGGCCACGCCGGTGACCGGATTCTGAAGAGCGGTGACCGAGCTGCCGTACGAGGTGGTGGTGCCGTATTCAAACGTGACGGTTGTCGCGGTATTATGCGCGTTGACCGTGCCATTCAGGGTTGCATCCGTACCGGTTATGGGGAATACCGCTTCGGTGGTGATGGTGGGGGGGAGGGGAGCGCTCTTCACCAGGACACTCACATCATCCAGGTAGATGTTATTCCCATTGGTGGTAACTCCGCTCATGCCGAGAAAACCCAGGTAGACTGATTCCTGACCTATATAGGGTGTCAGGTCCACGCTTGCCTGCGACCATCCGCTTGTACCATTGTAACGGGACAGCGCGGAACCCACGTTGGTCCAGGTTATCCCGTCCGTTGAAATCTGGGCCTGAAGCTGGTCATTTCTGGTTTTAATAACGTCATGAAACATCCAGAATTTCAAGGTGGCGCCGGTCAAAGAACCGGGGAGAGGGATACCGGAATTCCGGAACAGTCTGGTCTGGGTCACAATGGTGTAATATGAGTTGAAATAAGCCATCATGTAACCACTGTGGGGCAAAGCGGCGGGATTTATACAGGTTTTGACAAGGTTCCACTCACCGTTGACGCCCGATACCACTGCCTGCTCCCAGCCTCCTGTCTCGAAGCCGTCGTTATAGATAATCACGTCACTGCCGGTTGTTGTCGTAAAGGTACGGTCGTTGCCGTAACTGCTTCCGCCGGCGTTCTCTCCCTTTACCCGGTAATGGTAGATGGCGCCCGGGACAAGGCCGGTGATCTCAGCGCTGACCGAGGTCGTTACAATGCCCGATACCGGGCTCTGGAGGACGGTTACGGAACTGCCGTACGAGGTGGTGGCGCCGTATTCAAATGTGATGGTGGAGTCGCTGTTGTGAGCGTTGGCTGTTCCGTTGAGGATTGCGGACGTACTGGTGATGGGACCGGAAGGGTCGGTGGTGATGACCGTGGGCGGGACCGGCTCAATCTGAGCTACCACGCTCACTTCATCCAGGTGGATGTTTTTGCCGGATTCGCTTATGCCGAGGAATCCCAGATAGACCTTCTCATAACCCGCATAGGGGGTCAGATCGACATTGATCTCTACCCAGCCCGCAATGGTGTTGAAACGGTAGACCGGGGAACCTGCGTTGGTCCAGGTGGAGCCGTTGGTTGAAATCTGCACCTGCACCCGGTCGTAAACGTTATTGATCGTGCTGTCATAGTACATCCAGAATTTCAATGTCGCCATGTAACAGGGAGTGGGGATATGGAAGCCGTCCTCCCGGTACAATCTGGTCTGGGTTCCGGGCAGGGTAAAATATGAGTTCAAGCTGGCCATAAGGGCGCCATCATGGGGCGAAACGTAGGGATAGATACTACTGATGCTGATAAAATTCCACTCCCCGTTCAAACCCCACACCTGCTTCTGCAGCCAGCCACCACCCTCGAAGCCGTCATCAAGCAGAATGACCTCGCCTCCGGTTGTGGTCGTGAAGGTCTGGTCGCTGCCGTAACTGGTGCCGCCGGCGCTTTCGCCTTTCACCCGGTAATGGTAGACGGCGCCGGGCGCAAGTCCGCTGATTTCCGCGCTGACCGCCGTGGTCGCGATACCGGTGACCGGGCTCTGGAGGGCGGGTGCGGTACTGCCATAGGCGGTGGTCGTGCCGTATTCGAAAGTAACGGTTGTGCTGAAAAGGTTGGCGTTCACGGTGCCGTTGAGTGTGGCTGCCGTGCCGGCAATCGGAGCGGCAGAGTCGGTTACGACCGTTGGCGCTACCGGTTCGCTCTGCACCACGACACTCACATCATCCAGAAAGATGTCACTACCCCATTCGCTAAAACCGAGAAAACCCAGGTAAAGCGTTGCCTGACCCAGATAGGGGGTCAAATCGATACTGGTCAGAGCCCATCCGGTTGTCCCATTGTATCTGGGCACAGGGGGGCCCACGTCGCTCCAGGTGACGCCATCAGTAGAAATCTGCACCTGTACCCGGTCGTAAAAATTGCTGACGATGTCATGGAAAATCCAGAAATTCAGGGTTGCGCCGGTATATGCACTGGACAGCGGGAAACTGGTGTTCCGGTAAAGCCGGGTCTGGTTTTCGCTCGATACATCGGATGCGTTTAATGCAGCCAGAATGGAACCACCATGGGGATAGACCCAGAAGTTGTAGCAGATGGCTGATTCGACCAGGCTCCAAATTCCTTCCGTGCCCGAAACCCGTGTCTGCAGCCAGTCCATACCTTCAAAGCCGTCACTGAACAGCGCATTCCCGGATGTTGTGAAGATCCGGTCGCTGCCGTAGCCGGTTCCATCGATATTTTCTCCCTTTACCCGGTAATGGTATCCGGTTCCGGGGGCAAGTCCGCTGAGCGGCGCAGTGACCGGAGTTGTGATTGTGCCGTTCAGCGGGCTTTCGATGGCGGTTGCGGCGCTGCCATACGAAGTAGTGGTCCCGTATTCAAAAGTTACCGTGGTGCTCAGGTTGTTGGGATTGGCAGTGCCGTTCAGGGTTGCGCTCGTGCTGGTGACGAGAGTGGCCGGATCGGTGGAGACGGTCGGGGAGCTCGCGAAACATACTTGCGGGATCGTCATGCAGATCATCAGGAAAAGGGCAGAAAAGTATGATTTCATGGCCATTGCCTCCGGAGTTGCATTAACAGTGCATTGTCAGGCAGTTGTTGAACCGGTTTATGAAAAGATCGGAAGGGAATAATGACAATTTACAGCCGGATAAAACCGCCGCCAGCCGCAATTAATTAATATATTTTATAAAATATGTATTGATACAGCATGGCCGGAAACAAGTCAATCGGGATAATCATGGAATGAACTATCAATCCGAAATTATTGGCGTAAATTGCCTTGATACTCTTGTTACGGCTATGGTAAGTTTTTTGCCGAGCAGTCGCATTGTGCGTTTTTGGATGTTGAAGTTTTCATGACAGTCGCATGATTCCAGGACATGGTGAGAATATATTTATCCGGCGGCGTCATTCAGGCAGCGCTCAACCGTTCGCGAGAATAAACTTCGTGCTGGTTAGCCCGCAGCAGCTTGATCCAGGCCAGCCGCCAGGGAGGGAACGATGATTATCGATACCGTTTGCCGTTTCTGTTCATCCTGCTGCCCGATCGAGGCCTTTGTGGAGGACAACCGCCTGATCGGAGCCCGGCGCAAATCCTTTCTCGATCCTGACAAGCGGCTGACTTGCGCCAAACTGGCCGCTGCCCCGGAGATCGTCTATTCACCCAAGCGGCTGAGCGTGCCGCTGATAAAAAATGATGACAGTTCGGGTTTCCGTGAAGCCGGCTGGGATGAGGCCCTTGATCTGGTGGCGGCCCGGTTTCAGCTTCACCGGCGGCAATCCGGACCCCAATCCGTGGCCTGGCTGCGGGGGATGGCGGCCGACTGGGGCGCGCCCTGGGATTATCCCAACCGGCTGATGAATGCTTTCGGCAGTCCCAACACCATCGGCAACGGCTCCATCTGTTTTGTTGCCCGCGATTTTGCCCATTCATATACCTATGGGTCCATGGCCTATTCCGAGGCCAAGAACGCCAGGTGCATCATCGTCTGGGGCAAGAACGACGGCGATACCGCCCTGGGCGCGGCCGAGGGGATCCACTGGGCCAAGGAGCATGGCGCCACGCTGATAGTCATCGATCCGGTCGGGACGGCACTGGCCCGCAAGGCAGACATCTGGCTGCAGATCAAGCCGGGGCACGACGGACTGCTGGCCATGGCCATGATCAACGAGATCATCGAGGCCAACCTCTACGATGCCGAATTCGTCGAGCAGTACACCGTTGGCTTTGATGCATTGAAAAAGGCGGCCGCCCAGTTTCCGGCTGACAAGGTGGCCAACATCATCTGGCTGAACGCCGAACAGATCCGGCAGGTGGCCCGTCTCTACGCCACCACCAGGCCCGCCGCCATCATTGACGGCAATGGCCTGGACATGCATCGGGAGGTCTTCGACACCACCAGGGCCGTTGCCATGCTGCGCGCCCTGACCGGCAATCTCGACAAGCCGGGCGGCGACGTGCTGCCCCAGCCGATTCCGGTTCGCAACATCCAGTTGCGGGAACGGCTGGATGACGCTATCCCCCCTGTCACTCGCCAGTATCCCCTGTTCAATGCCTTTTCCGAAACCTGGGGCAATCAGACGCAGGGGTGCGTGGTCGATGCAATTCTGGATGAGTCGCCCTATCCGCTGAAGATGGTGGTGGTCCAGTCCGGCAACCCACTCGTCACCATGGCTGATTCCAACCGCACCCGGGCTGCCTTCGCCAAGCTGGAGACCCTGGTGGTGATGGATATGTTCATGACCGAAACGGCCAGGCTGGCCGATGTAATCCTGCCGGCGGCCAGTTGTTTCGAGAAGACCCAGCTGAACCGCGCCTCCATCCGCAACAACCTGATTATTCTCCAGAACGCGGTTATCCCTGCCGTGGGAGATTCCTGGCCGGACTGGAAGATTGTATTCGAGTTGGGCAGAAGGCTTGGATTTACCGCCGAGTTTCCCTGGCAGGCAGCGGAGGAGGCGATCGATTATCAGTTGGAGCCGGCCGGGGTCACGGTTGAGGATTTACGAAGGAACGGCAAGGCTGGTCTGCGGATCGAGGAATTGCGCTATGAAAAATACCGGGACATCCCTTTCCGGACACCTTCCGGCAAGGTCGAGTTCTTCTCCAAACGGCTGGTCGAGGCTGGATTGCCGGGAGTACCTTTTGAGAATGGCTGGGGTGATGACCCGATCAGTTTTGCCGACCAAAGCCGGGATTACCCGGTTCTGGGGATCAGCGGCAGCCGCGACATCCGCTTCACCAATTCCCAGTTTCGCACCATCCCTGCGCTTCTCAAGGAAGGTGCGGTGTGCCTGATCGACATCCACCCGGATGACGCCGTCCGGCTGGGGTTTGCCGAGGGCGAGCTGATCAGGATCGAAACCCCCAAGGGCTCCGTAGAAATGACGGTTCGGTTCTTCACCATGTTACGCCCCGGAACGGTCCGTCTGGCCTGGGGTTGGGGCGAACACGATCCGTGCGCAAACCTCAACAGACTGACCGAGGATGATAAGCGCAGCCGCGTCACCGGCACCTCAACCAGCCGGAGCTTCATGTGCCGGCTATGTAAGATAAAACATTAATGGTTAATAGTTTTTGGGTGGGTCAGTGATTTGGCATTGCGGGTTGCGGCTCAAATGTACGAAATGTGCCGCGCATCTGTCTCCGGCATTGTACGGACGGACAAGGTTTCCGCATTTTATGCACTCGAAGATGAGCGACATTCTTTCTTTGGGAGGTGCGGCGTCTCTGATTGCCAGCGCCTTTTCAACCGTGATTATATGCCCGAAAAATTTACACTGTGTTGCAATAGACATTGTATAGCCCTCCATTTTATATAATCCCGGATCAATGATTAAAAAGGTGAGTCAGTCTTAATTATTGCTGGGCAGGCCCGCCGAAGCGGGTGGATAATGCCACATTGTAAAAATGGAAGCAATAGCCATTCAAGCATCATCTAAAACCTGGAATTGCCATAACGAGTAATTCATGATCCGGAAACACAGGGCATATATGGGTAGTCCTGATAAAACAAACAGTTGACAGATTAAACCAAAGTTTTAGAATATAAATATATATGATGTTCTTTTTTAAAAATATTGAACTTTAGTGCGCTGTGATGGTTGCTTTACGGTACGGCGTTCCTGAATACGGACCTGATTGACGCTCCGTGAGATTAGGCTGAAGGCCTTGTGTCTCATTCGTCAGGCATACAAGAATTGCCTGAAAAGGGGGCTGGAGGAAGTGTTGAGCCGGGTGCGTGCCCCGTAGGAGCATGCAGTCCGTCCGAGTACTCTGCTCACCGACGGATTCGAAGAAAGAATCTCAACCCTGCGTCAATCAGCCAATTTGAAAAGCCCCTGATATTTTCCGGGGCTTTTCATGTATAAAATCCTGATGGAGAAATTGATTATGTCACTCCCTTCACAGCTTCGCAGGATATCTGAAAACATCTGGGAACTCCCGGTCACCTACAGAGAGGGGATGCGGGTTCCGGCGCGGATTATCGCCTCGGAATCGCTGCTGGCAGGCATGGAGGCCGGTGTCTTCGACCAGGCCGCCAACGTGGCCTGCCTGCCCGGGATCATCGATTATTCCTGGTGCATGCCGGACGGGCATTGGGGTTACGGTTTCCCGATCGGCGGCGTGGCGGCGATGGACCTGGACAGCGGCGTGATCTCTCCGGGCGGAATCGGCTTCGACATCAACTGCGGCATGCGACTGGTATTGACCACGTTGACGGAAGCCGAGGTGCGGCCACGCATTCGAGAACTGGTGGATGAGCTGTTCTTCGCGATTCCGACCGGTGTCGGCTGCAAAGGTTTCGTACGCTGCTCGCGCGGCAAATTCCGGCGCGTAATCGAGAACGGTTCAGGCTGGTGCCTGGAAAATGGCTTGGCGCTGCCGGAGGATCTGGAGCTGACCGAGGAGGGGGGCTGTTTCGAAGGCGCCGATGCCGATGCCTGCAGCGAAAAAGCCATCGAGCGGGGTTTCGACCAGATCGGCACACTTGGTTCCGGCAACCACTACTGCGAGATCCAGGTGGCCCGGCCGGAGAACATCTTTGACCAGGCAACCGCCCGGGCTTTCGGCATCACGATCCCCAACCAGGTGCTGATCATGTTTCACTGCGGCAGCCGCGGCTTCGGCCACCAGGTGGCCACCGACTACCTGCAGTCCTTTCTGAAGGTGATGACCGTAAAGTACGGGATCAAGCTCCATGACCGCGAACTGGCCTGCGCCCCCTTCCGCTCTCCCGAGGGGCAGGCCTACTTTGCCGCGATGAAATGCGCCGCCAACATGGGCTTTGCCAACCGGCAGGTGATCCTGCACCGCATCCGCGAGGTCTTCTCGCGGGTTTTTCATCGCTCTCCTGGGGATCTGGGGATGGGCATGGTCTACGACGTGGCCCACAATACCGCCAAGCTGGAGATGCATTCGATTAACGGCGTCCAGCGCCAACTGCTGGTGCATCGCAAGGGGGCGACCCGCTCCCTGGGACCGGGAATGTCGGGACTGCCCGAATGTTACGGCGAAACCGGGCAGCCGGTGATCATCGGCGGCAGCATGGAGACCGGTTCCTACCTGCTGGCCGGGATGGCAGGTTCCGCGGCGACCTTCTGTACCACCGCCCATGGCAGCGGCCGCACCATGAGCCGCCACCAGGCCAGGAAAATGGTCCAGGGCCGGAAGCTTCTGGGCGAGATGGAGCAGCGCGGCATCCATGTCCGCACCGCCTCCTTCGGAGGACTGGCCGAGGAGGCCGGCCTGGCCTACAAGGATATCGACGTGGTGGCTCGGGCCACGGAAGAAGCCGGCTTGAGCAGGAGAGTGGTCAAGCTGGTGCCGATCGGCAATATCAAGGGGTAAATGCATGCCGTTCCGCTTCGTGGATGAGATTACCTCCGCCGATGTCGCCTTCGAGGCCTGGGGCGAGACCAGGGAGGAAATGTTTGCCTCCTGCGCCGCGGCCCTGCTGAATACGATGGTTAATGCGCCGGAGCGGGTGCAGCGGCAGCGGCGGATAGAGATCCGGCTTGAGTATGAAGAGCTGGATCTGCTGCTGTTCTCATTCCTGCAGGAGCTGATTTTCCACAAGGACGCCGACCAACTCCTGTTGCATGCCGACAGTGTGTGGATCGAGGAAAAAAGGGAAGGGGGCTTCCGCCTGACGGTCATTGCCGGCGGGGAGTGTTTCGATGCCGGGCGGCATCAGCCGCTGGTGGACGTCAAGGCGGTCACGCTGCACTGCTTTCAGGTCGGGTTGGTGGACAACGTCTGGAAAGCGGTGGTGGTGCTGGATGTTTAGTCTTTTACCATTTACGCCTGTTCTTAATCGATCGCATACACCAGCACCTGCTTGTCGGTACCGGTCAGGGCGTGCCTGCCGTCCGTGGTCAGCGCCATCGAATAGGCCTTGCGGCTCAGTTTGATACGCTTCTGCTCCCGGCCGCTCCGCAGGTCCCATACGAACAGCAGCCCTCCGCCCCGTTCGCTTTCCGTTGATACCAGCCGCTGACCATCCTTGCTTATGCCGAGCGCGACGATATCGTCATCGTGCCCGGTCAGCTCCTGTTTGCGAGAACCGCTTCTGGCTTCCCAGATGATGATCCTTTTATCGGTTCCGGCCGAGATGACCTGTTTCCCGCCTGGGCTGAAGAGCAGCGCCGTGACATCGTTGGAGTGCCCGGTCAAGGTGTGCAACCTGGCGCCGTTGTTTGCATCCCAGGTCGTGATGTTTTTGTCCTGCCCGCCCGAAGCGATCAGCTTGCCGTCCGGACTGACGGCTACCGCCAGCACGTCGTTGTCTGTTTTGATCTGCCTGATCTTGTTGTTCCTGTAGTTCCAGATCGCAATGCTGGAATCCTTGGTGCCGATCAAGACACTGCCACCGGCCGGATAAAAGGCCAGCGAGGTGACCGTCTCCTTGAGTTCCAGGGTGTAGGCCCGCTGGCGGGAGTTCAGATCCCAGATCACCACCCGGTCGCTTTTCCCGGCCGCCGCCAGCAGTTTGCCGTCGCTGCTGAAAGCCAGCGCCGATACCGATTTTGTGTCGGCGGAATCGCCGAGCGTCGCCAGCGCTGTCCAGGACGTGGTGTCCCAGATGTCGATCCTGCCATCCGTGTCTGCAGATGCTGCCAGTTGCCCGTTTTTGGAAACGCAGATGGCGGTTACATCCGCATCATGAGCGGAAAGTGTCCTGTAGGCGCCCGCTACCGCAGCGGTTGTAACGAGTTGCCGCTCCGGAGTGACGCTTGTTTCGGCGACCGGCATTTTAACTTCGGGGCGTTTCTTGACTTCGTCTATCTGCTTGGGACGGGATTCACGCGCGGTTTTCAGATCATCGGCAGGCGTGATTTCCGCGGACAGCGGCGGAATATCATTTTCGTCTTCCAGCAGCATGGCCGAAACCAGCTGTCCGGCCTTGATGCAGGAGGGGCAGACTTCGTTTACGATCACTGAGTCGGAGGTGTTGTCCCTCAAGGCCGTAATGCGTAGTGTACCTTTCTCGACGGTTTCGACCGAAAGCACTTCACCGGTTTTCGGGTGTTTGAGCGGAGCGCCCTCGGTATAGACCTTGAACTGCATTCCGGTCCTGACGCCGGCATTGGCGCCGAGATCGACGGTTACCTTGGATACACTGCGCTTGACAACGTACCCCTGCAGCGGGAAATGACGGATGATCTTCGCGGCCGCTTCGTTCACCAGCTTGTTGAGGCTGCTGGTCGAACTCCCCTTGAAGCTCTCCGCGGTAATTATGGAACCGGTTTCCACATTCAGCAGCCTGACATTGATCTCGGAGATACCCTCATAGCTCTGCACCGTTCCACTGACAACCGTTTTTACCCCCAGAAGTTTTCCCAGCCGCGAGGCGCTGCGCGGGTCGATCAGGCCGGTAACCCCCATTTTCTGCTCTTCCAGAATCTGCTGCAGCAAGCGCCGTTCAATCACGTCGAACCTGCCGGTGTTTACCAGCGCGGTCGTAAACCACTCCGCGACGATCTTGCCCACATCCTTTACATCAAAAGCCCCGTTCTCCTGGAAATCAACTATGGCCACCTTGGTTTTCTTGAACTCCGCCGCGCCGGCTACTGTTGCGCAATGCAGGATGGCCAGGAATAATACGAAAAGAAGGGCTGTTTTTCTCATCTGGAACACCTCGCATCAAGGATAGTCACCAACGGCGTTTAATTCTGCCATAAATATCATTTAATGCAATATCAAAAAGGTGTTGCCCGATACTCTTTAATAATGATATATTTTTTAATTCGTGAACCACAGAGGTCACCCGCCGCTGTGGTTTTTTATTTTCATCTCCCGCAAACGGGACAAGTTTACACAAAGGAGCACCACACCGGAATGATCGCAGCAAATAATGTTACCCTTTCATATGGAAAGCGCGTCCTGTTCAAGGATGTCAATATCAAGTTCACCCCCGGCAACTGCTATGGCCTGATCGGAGCCAATGGCGCCGGCAAATCCACCTTCCTGAAGATCCTGTCGGGCGAGATCGATCCTGACAAGGGTGAGATCAGCGTCGGTCCCAGGGAGAGGATTGCGGTCCTGCGCCAGGACCAGTTCGCCTTCGACGAGGAGACGGTATTCAATACGGTCATCATGGGGCACAAACGACTATACGACGTGATGACCGAGCGTGAGGCGATCTACTCCAAGGCTGAATTCACCGAGGAGGACGGGGTCCGTTCGGCGGAGCTGGAAGGCGATTTTGCTGAAATGAACGGCTACGAGGCAGAATCCGAGGCGGCCGTGCTGCTGAACGGCCTCGGCATTCCGGAAGAGCTGCGCGGCAAGCGCATGAAAGAGCTGGAAAGCGGTGACAAGGTGCGCGTGCTGCTGGCCCAGGCATTGTTCGGCAATCCGGACGTGCTGTTGCTGGACGAGCCGACCAACAACCTGGACCTGAAATCCATCTCCTGGCTGGAAGATTTCCTGTACCGCTTCCCGAATACCGTCATCGTCGTTTCCCACGATCGTCATTTCCTGAACCAGGTCTGTACCCACACCGCCGACATTGACTTCGGCCGGATCCAGATCTACGTCGGCAACTACGATTTCTGGTATCACGCAGCCCAGCTCAACCTGAAGCAGAAGCAGAACGAGAACCGCAAGGTTTCCGAGAAGGCCGAAGAGCTGAAGGCCTTTATCCAGCGCTTCAGTTCCAACGCCTCCAAGGCCAAGCAGGCCACCTCGCGCAAGAAGCTTTTGGACAAGCTTACCATTGAGGATATGCCGGTCTCTTCGCGCAAATATCCGCACGTGGTTTTCAAGCCGGAACGCCCCTGCGGCGACATCATTCTGGAGATACAGGGGCTTTCCAAGCAGATCGATGCCGTCCAGGTCCTGAACAACCTGGACCTGATCGTGCGCAAGGGGGACAAGATCGCCTTTGTGGGCGGCAACACGCTGGCCCGTACGACCCTGTTCCGGATTCTGGCCGGTGAGCTTGAACCGGACAGTGGCAGCTTCCGCTGGGGAGTGACGATCACCAGCGCCTATTTCCCCAAGGAAAACAGCTCCTATTTTGAAAATGACATGACCCTGATCGAATGGCTGGGGCAGTATTCGCCCCCCACCGAGGGCGAAACCTTTGCCCGTGGTTTCCTGGGGCGCATGCTTTTCTCGGGTGAGGAGGCGATGAAGAAGACCAGCGTCCTTTCCGGTGGCGAGCGGGTGCGCTGCATGCTGTCGCGCATGATGCTGAGCGGCGCCAATGCGCTGATCCTGGACGAGCCGACCAACCACCTGGACCTGGAGTCGATCACTGCGCTGAACGACGGCCTGATCGCCTTCAGCGAGGTGATCCTGTTCGCTTCGCACGACCATGAGTTCGTTTCGACCATCGCCAGCCGCATCATCGAAATCACCCCCGGCGGCGTAATCGACCGCGTGATGGGCTTTGAGGAGTATCTTGAGGATGCGGACGTGTCCCGTGAGCGGGACGAATATTACCATGGCCATGCCGAGTTGACGCTCTGACCGGAGAATTTTTATATTAAATCGCTTGCCAGACAGGCTGAAATAGTCAAAAATGTCGGGCTAATTCGGGTGTATATGAAATTTTATCGGAGGGGAATCATGGGTAAATTTGTTTTCAGAAAAGTATGCGTCTTATTGCTGCTGGTCTTTGCGCTGAATCCCGGCGGACGGACCGCTTTCGCGACCGAGGGGGGCGGCGGCGCCTATCCCAATGGCGCAGAGGATTTCATGTCCGGAGCCGTTCCACCGCCGGGAACCTACTTCATCAACTATTTTACCCATTATTCGGCTGACAGGCTCAATGATAACAGCGGTAAGAACCTGGTTCCCGGATTCAGGCTGAATGTCACCGCCGATGTGCTCCGTTTGATCCATGTCACCGACAAACAGATCCTGGGCGGCTTTTGGGGCGTGCATTTGTTCCTGCCGATCATGAACGTTGACGTCAAGGTTCCAGGAGCCGGAGAAGACAGCAAGACCGGTCTGGGCGACATCATCATCGATCCCTTCGTGCTCTCCTGGCATGGCAAAAACTGGCATGCCGCCACCGGTCTCGACATCTACATCCCGACCGGCAGCTACGACAAGCTGGACATGGCCAATACCGGCAGGAACTACTGGACATTCGAGCCGATTATCGCCGGAACCTATATCTGTAACAGCGGCTACGAACTCTCGGCCAAACTGATGTACGACTTCAATACCGAGAACAATGCCACCGATTACCAGTCCGGCCAGGAATTTCATCTGGATTATGCGCTGGGCAAGAAAATCGGCAATTTCACCTTCGGCGGGGCCGGCTATTTCTACCAGCAGGTTACCGAAGATGAAATCAAAGGCGCAGCGGTTACCGGAAACAAGGGCAGCGTGCTGGCCCTGGGACCGGCCCTCAAGTACGACTACAAAAACATGAGCTTCAGCCTGAAATACCTCTTTGAAACCGAAACCTACAATCGTCCGCAGGGCGACAACCTCTGGTTCAAGTTCATCTACGCCTTTTAACAACGGCGCGATATCATCACGCACACGCCACAGGGTCTCCGGCCCTGTGGCTTTTATTTTTCAAAGGCTATATTATTGCCAGTAAAGGAGTGCAAATCCATGACCAAACTTGTTGCAACCGGAACCGCTGCCGAGTTATTGGCCCCACATGACACCAGGTATATCCATGTTCTGTCGTTTTCGACCGATCCGGTGCTGGCCAGGCGCTTTCTGGCGCGTGACACCCAGATGGTCGGCAACATCAGGTTCGGCAAACTGCTTGAAACACTGGACAAAGTGGCCGAAAACACCGCGCTGGCATACGTTCACAGATTCTATCCCGAAGCACGGGTGGTGACCGCTGCCGTTGATAACATTGTCTTGAGAAATCCGGCCGATACGAATCATGACCTGGTGTTTTCGGCCCAGATCAACCATGTCGGCAAATCTTCGATGGAGGTCGGCATCCGGGTCGAGTGCCTGGGAGCCGGTTCGAGTCATCTGGCCAGCTGTTATTTCACAATGGTGGCACGTTCTGCGGACTGTGGTGAAGCCAAGAGCCTCAGCTTGCCGCCGCTACGGTACGAACAGCAAGTGGATTTGAAACGGTATCAGAAGGCGGAAAAGCGTCGCCAGGACTATCGGGAAGGTTTGGCGAAGGCCGAACAGATGCCGTCGCTGGATGAGTACCTGTTCCTCAAGAAACTGCACAAGGAACAGGAATCCGAGGGGTTCAGCGGTCTTCGCGCCAGGAATCTTGTACTGGAATCAACCTGCCGTGCCTATCCCGAACAGGAAAACGTGCCCAAGACCATTTTCGGCGGTTATCTGATCCGGAAGGCTTACGAACTGGCAGCTATTGCCGCCGAAATGGTCCCATCCATCAGGGCCGTGCCGTGCCGGGTGAACCGCATCAACTTTAACCAGCCGGTGCTGCTGGGTGACCAGTTGAAATTTATCGCCAGGGTCGTCTACACCGGTAAAACCACCATTGCAGTGCAGTCCGACATCGAGCGTTTCAGCCGTACCGGTGGCGACAAGGCGCTTTCTAACTCCTGCCTGTTCACCTTCAGGAACGTTGATGCCGATATGAACCCTCAAACGGTACCGTTCATCTATCCGGTAACCTATGCCGAGGATGCACGCCTTTTGAATGCGTATCGTCAGCGGCTGGACTGAACTGTCACAGATACAAGTGGTGTGGTCGCAATCGGGATAATCGATTGGTGTGGTTGGATGTAGGGTGGCCGGGTTTTGATAATTCCGGCCATTTTTATCTGCAATTTCGGTAGGTGTTCCTAATACAGGCTTAGCAGCATCTTGGTTCCCATCACTATTAGTAGCAGCGCGAAGATCTTCTTCAGTCCGCCGATCGGCAGGCTGTGGGCGAGTCTGGCGCCCAGGGGTGCGGTGACGATGCTGGCCGCCGCCACACCGATCAGGGCCGGCAGGTATATGTAACCGAGTGTGGCTGGTGGCAGGTTCACTGCCAGGCCGTTGACCAGGTAGCCGGCGGCGCCGGCCAGTGCGATCGGAAAGCCGATTGCGGCCGAGGTGCCGATGGCGTTGTGCATGGCCACGTTGCACCAGACCAGAAAAGGCACAGACATGCTGCCGCCGCCGATGCCGACCAGGCTGGAGATGCCGCCGATCAGGCCGCCTACACCAAACATGGCCGTGGCGCCGGGCAGCTGCCGATGCGGTTTAGGCCGGATGTTGAGCAGCATCTGGGTCGCGACGTAGTAGAGGAAGACCACGAAGAACGCCTTCAGAAAACGGGTGGAAAGCTGGGCCGCGACCCAGGATCCGAAAAAGGTGCCGGCCAGGATCCCTGGGGAGATGCGCCGCACGACCCGCCACTCCACCGCTCCCCGCGCATGGTGGGCGCGCAGGCTGGAAACCGATGTGAACATGATGCTTGCCAGTGAAGTGCCGAGCGCCAGGTGCAGGATGTAGTCAGCAGGCAGCCCCTGTGCACTGAAGATGAAGGTCAGTATCGGCACAATCACGATCCCGCCGCCGACACCCAGCAGGCCGGCCAGTACCCCCGCAAAAGCTCCCAGGGCAAGATACAGTAACCACGCTGTCATTCCGTACTCTCCTTTGCTTGAAATAGACGCGCCATCATAACCGCTGGCCGGCGCTTTTCCAACAATAAGCTTCAAAATGGTACAAAGAAAAACCGGGGGATTTCTCCCCCGGTTCGAAAGGAGCACAAATGGCAGTATGTGCTCGTGCAACGTTGTTCAGGAATGATCTGTAAGGCCGGTGATCTGCGCGTGTCAGAACAAGGTTCGTGATTCCCCAGAACTAATCGGCTGCTGCCGGCTCCGCATCCAGCGGCATTTCAGTCTCTTCGACTTCATCATCGACCTGGTTGTTCAGCATGCGTGACATCCGCTCCATATCCAATTCGTTTTCCCAGCGCGAAACCACCACGGTGGCCACACCGTTGCCGACCAGGTTGGTCAACGCCCGCGCCTCGGACATGAAACGGTCGATGCCCAGGATCAGCGCCAGTCCGGCCACCGGGATGGTGGGGATCGCGGCAAAGGTGGCTGCCAGCGTGATGAAGCCGCTGCCCGTGACGCCGGCGGCGCCCTTGGAGGTCAACAGCAGCACTCCCAGGATCGTCAGCGTCTGGGTCAATGTCAGCGGGGTATTGGTTGCCTGGGCCACGAAAACCGCGGCCATGGTCAGGTAGATCGAGGTGCCGTCCAGGTTGAACGAGTAGCCGGTCGGAATCACCAGACCCACCACCGACTTGGTGCAGCCCAGATTTTCAAGCTTGGCCATCATGCGCGGTAGAACCGACTCGGACGAGGATGTGCCCAGTACGATCAGCAGTTCTTCCTTGATGTACTTGATGAATTTGAAAATGCTGAAGCCGCACAGCTTTGCGATCGTGCCCAGAACAACGAACACGAACAGCAGACAGGTCAGGTAAAAACTACCCATCAGCAGGCCCAGCTTGGTCAGAGATCCCAGGCCGAACTTCCCGATCGTAAAAGCCATCGCCCCGAAAGCGCCGATCGGAGCGGCCTTCATGATGATGCCCACGATGCCGAACAGGGTATGGGATACCTGGTCGATCAGCCTGAATACGGTTTTACCCTTCTCACCGAGCATCGACAATGCGAATCCGAACAGGACCGCAAAGAACAGCACCTGCAGGATATCTCCCTTGGCAAAGGCATCCACAACGCTGTTGGGAATGATGTTGATCGCGAAATCAATCATGCTGTGTGATTTGGCCTGGGCGGTGTAGGTCGTCAGGGTCTTGGTGTCCAGTTTGGTGACATCGGCGTTCATGCCGACCCCCGGCTGGATCACGCTGACCACCAGCAGGCCGATCGCCAGAGCCATGGTTGTGACGACCTCGAAATAGAGTAGTGCCTTGGCGCCGACCCGGCCAACTTTTTTCATGTCCTCCATGCCGGCGATACCGGTTACGACGGTGCAGAAAATGACCGGGGCGATGATCATCTTGATCAGCTTGATGAAGCCGTCTCCAAGAGGTTTCATCGCGGCGCCGGTTTCAGGGTAGAAGTGCCCCAGGCAAACTCCGATGCTGATAGCGGTCAATACCTGGAAGTACAGATGCTGGTAAAACTTTTTTCCGTTCATGGCTGGCTCCTTTTCGCTTTTGTCTTGATGGTCTGAATAGAGTTAATTGGTTTTAAACGGTATCATGTTGTATCAAAAGGTTTCAGCGGTGTGGCTTGTCCGGGAGCGGCATCCAGTGCGTAAAGACCGGCACATTTTTGCGGTTGATCCTGGTCTTGCAGGCGGTAATGCTTTCCCTGTTGCCGACACAGGAGTAATCCTCGCCAAAAATCCGGTAAGGGGTGTACAGCAGCACCCTTTCGCTCTCATCAGGAAGTTTGAACTTTGTGTCGATCCATTCCATTGACATTTTTCCTCTCCTCTCAGGTCCGGATCTCAATTCGATTGTCATCTTCGTTCAAGCCGGCCAACGGATTTAGAACGATATATCAGCAACAGCAGTGCCAACTGCGTATACGATCTGTAATGGTGCGATAATATTGATAAAATGGTGGTATTGGATGCGATTCAGACGATGAAGGGGTATAACTGCGGATTGAATTCAGGAAGCGGGTTTTGATAATAATTAGAAATAACAGCCGGTTGCGAGGTCATAACCGTGGTTATGGTTATAACCACGGTTATACCCATTGGGTTGAAGCGGGTGAAACGCCGTATTTTAAAGCGCTGTTTTCCCGGACGTTCAGGATTGGGGTGATGTCTGGACGTTTCTCGATAATTTCAGACGCTTGCTGAGGGCCGGTTGGGAGATGCCAAGCAGGCGGGCGGCGATGGTCTGATTGCCGTTGGCGCGGCACATGGCCTCCTCGACCAGCAGTTCGGCAGCTTCACCGAAAGTCGGCAATCGCTCAAGTTCCGAATACAGGTTGCGTTCGGGAGTTTTCAGAGCTGAAACGGCAGGCTTGTCTCCGGTCTTGCCGATCGTTTTCAGGAAGGTTTCCATTGACAGTACCCGATCCCGGTGGATGCTGACGGCATTGTAGATCATCGCCTTCAACTCGCGGATGTTTCCGGGAAAAGCGTAGGTTGCCAGCAGATCTGCCAGTTCCCTGGGAGGGGTCGGCTTCTTCTTGCCGAGCGCCCTGGCCGATTCTTCAAGAAAATGATCCAAAAGCAGAGGCAGGTCCCCTTTGCGTTCACGTAACGGCGGCACCTGTACCAGATGAATGCAGAGGCGGTAGTACAGGTCGCGCCGGAAGGTTCCGGCCGCCTGTTTCTGCGCCAGGTCCTGGTGGGTGGCCACGATCACGCGCGCCTTGAGCCGCTTGGGGCGGTCGCTGCCCAACGGGAAGTATTCTCCCTCCTGTAACAGCCGCAACAGCTTGACCTGGGAGGCGATGCTCAGGTCGCCGATCTCGTCCAGGAAAAGGGTGCCGTCGGCGGCTTCCTCGATCATGCCGCGCCGGGCCTGGTCCGCGCCGGTAAAGGCGCCGCGGGTGTGTCCGAAGAGCGTGTCGGCAAAGACAGTATCGTCCAGTCCGGCCACGTTGACCGCCACCAGCTGACCGCTGCATCCGCTCAGGGTGTGGGCCGCTTTTGCGATCAGCTCCTTGCCGACGCCGCTCTCGCCGATGATCAGCAGCGGTTCAGAACTCAGCGAAACCGCCTCGATATAGGAGAAGATAGTATGCATGTTACGGTCGCCGGTCACGATGCCGGAAAACGCCTCCGGGTGCTTCAGCCCGCCGGACAGCATCCGGCTCGACATCTCGCGATTCTGCCGCTCCAGCTCCAGCATGCGGATGGCTCTCAGTACACCGCTGACCAGCCGGTCCTCCTCGACGGTCTTGACGAAATAATCGAAGGCGCCCAGTTTCATGCAGTTGACGGCGCTTTCGATCTGGTTCATGCCGCTGATGATGATTACCGCGGTCTCCGGGTGGCGCTCCGCGATCATGCTGAGCAATTCATCGCCGGCCAGGTGCGGCATGGTCAGATCCAGCAGCACCAGGCCGATTTCGTGCAGATCGAGCAGGTCCATCACCTGGCGGCTGTCCTGGCAGGTGATGATGTTTGCGATACCGGCCGAGCGCTCCAGGGTCAGGCTCAGGGAACGGAGCCAGGCCGGTTCGTCATCTACCAGCAGAACTCCGAAGTGCGGATAAAGGGAAGAATTCATGGGGTCATCTCCTTTTGGAGCAGGGCAGCTTCAGGGTCACGGTTGTTCCGGCGCCGGGGTTGGAATCGAATTCGAGCAAACCATCGTGCTCCTTGACTATGCTGGCCGACACCGAAAGTCCCAGGCCGGTACCGCCGGTTTCCCGTTTGGTGGTAAAAAACGGATCAGTAAGATGAGCTACATGCTCCGGCGCGATCCCGCCCCCCTGATCGATAAGCTCCAGCACCACGCAATCGGCGCTCTGGTCGTAGCCGGTTGTCAGGAATATCCCGCGCTCCATGTCCGGCAGAGACTGGCAGGCGTTCAGGATCAGGTTGACCACCACCTGTTCGATCCGTTGGGCATTGCCGCTGATTGCAGGAAGGTTGGGAGCATAATCCGTTTCAAAGCGGTTGGTGGCAGCGCGGATCGAGGAATCGACCAGACGCACTGCGGTCTGGACCACGGCATTGAAGTCCAGCACTTCCGTTGCGGCGGATACATCCTGGCGGGCAAAGTCTTTCAATTCCTCCACAATCCGCTTGATGCGGTTGGCCCCTTCCTGCATCTCCTCCAGCAGGCAGGGGACTTCGTTGCGCATGCGGGAGTAGGGCAGGCCGCCCAGGGTAAAGTCGCCCTGGGCACGGTAGCGTTCCTCCAGTATCTCCTCCGCGTCCCGGTAAACCTCGCGCAGGATCGGCATATTGAGCAGGATCAGGCCGTTGGGGTTGTTGATCTCGTGGGCAACCCCGGCGACCAGGATGCCGAGCGAGGCCATCTTGTCGGCCTGGATCAGCTTGTCCTGGTGACGTCGCAACTCTTCCAGCGCCCGTTTACGTTCTGCCACTTCCAGCGCCAGTTCGCCGGTGCGCCGGGCGACCCTTTTTTGCAGCGTGCGCGACCAGATCACTGTTCCGACCAGGATCGCCAGCAAGGGGATCAGCACCATGCCACCATACCAGAGCACCTTTTCCCAGGCCACCTTGGGCGGCCCGAGCACTCCCAGCCAGCGGTCGTAGATTTCCTGATAGCGGCCGGTCTTCTTCAGAATTGCCAATCCCTCGTTGAAACGCGCCAGCAACTCCTCGTTACCCTTCTTTACTCCGTAACAGTAGCGCTGTGTCGAGATGCTTTTGGCAACCGGCACCAGGTTGGATAGTTTGTTCTCGCGGATAATGTACATGCCGGGCAACATCGCCAGTACCGCATAGTCATGCTTGCCGGAAGCCAGAAGCCGCAACGCATCGGCCGGTGTATCGGTCATGATCAGGTTTTGTCCGAATCCGAGCGATGCCAGGTAATCGTGCATGATTCCGTCCCGGAAAACCACGATCTCCTTGCCGCGCAGCTCCTCCACAGAAGAAACCGGCAAGGTGTCCCTGCGGGCGAAAATGGCGTGGTTGATGATCGTGTGTGGCGGCGAAAACGACAGGGTCCTGGTACGATCGTCCGAATAGGATATGCCCTGAAGTACATCCACGGAGCCGTTAATCAGCGCGGTCCGCATCTCGGACCAACCGCCGAATCGGAACTCGACCTGCATCCCCATCACGTCGGCAATGGCCCTGGTCAGTTCGACATTATAGCCGGCCGGTTTTCCGTTTTTGTCCAGAAACTCGTAGGGGGGGTAGTCGCGGTCGCCTCCGATCACAATTGCGGCAGGAGGGGTGACGTCGATTTCAACCGCCCGGAGCGAGGCGGTGTGAACACAGTTCAATGCCAGAGCCGCCCCCAGCAGAGCGACGAATCTCAAAATTGACTTGATTCGCATTGAATTTGTGATCATGGGGTTGCTCCGGTTGGACAAACAGACTTTTGCCACTAATACCGGTTTTACGTAATGATGTGAATAAAAAATCCGGTTTGCGGTTGAATAATTAAAAAATCCGGGTATGCTTGCAGCCATGATAACTTCTACTACATTAAAAAACGGTGTACGGGTTGTGACCCAGCGTGTCGATCACATGCACACGGTCACCACCGGCATCTGGGTGGCCAACGGCACCCGTCACGAGTCCCCTGAAAACAACGGAGTGGCGCACTTTATCGAGCACATGCTCTTCAAGGGCACCGACCGCCGCAACGCACGCCAGATCTCCCGCGAAATCGATTCCATCGGCGGAGTCCTGAACGCCTTCACCGGCCACGAGTATGTCTGCTATTACGCCAAGGTTCTGGCAAAGTTTCTGCCGGGCGCAGCCGACCTTCTGGCCGACATCTTCCTCTGCTCGACTTTTCCGGCCGATGAGATCGAACGTGAACGCAAGGTCATTCTGCAGGAAATCAAGATGCGTGAAGACACTCCCGACGAGTTCATTCATGACCGTTTTCATCTGAATTACTGGCAGGGGCAGACGCTGGGCATGCCGGTTCTGGGCACCGCGGACACAATCGGAAGCCTTTCGCGTGAAGCGATTCTGTCTCACAAGGAGAGCCGTTACCGCCCCCAGGACATCATCATTGCGGCAGCCGGCAATCTGCGGCACGAAGAGGTGGTCGCGATCATGGAACCGCTCTTTTCATCCATAACTTCAACTTGGCAACCTGAACCATACGATATTGCAGCAAACCGCTCCAAGGTTCTTAATCTCACCGAGCGCGAGATGGAGCAGGCCCTGATCTGTCTCGGCACCCCCGGTCAGAGTCACGACCATCCCGACCGTTACGCACTGTTCCTGCTGGTGACGATACTGGGGGGAGGGATGAGCTCACGGCTGTTCCAGGAGGTGCGGGAGAAGAAGGGGCTGGCCTATTCGGTGTACGCCTACCTGATCTCACATGCTGACAGCGGCGCCATGGTGATCCACTCCGGCACCGAAAAAGCCTGCTGCCGCGAAGTCATCGATATTGCCTGCGGTGAGTTGTCGCGGTTGGTAACCGAAGAGGTGCCACAGGATGAACTGGACTCCGCCAGAGAGCAGCTGAAGGGGAAAACGCTCATGTCGCTTGAGAGCAGCGACAACCTGATGACCAGACTGGCCAAGAACGAGATCTACTTCCATTACCAGCAAACCATTGAGGATGTCCTTGCCAATTACGATGCGGTCAGTAGCCAGGATATCCTGAGAGTTTCGCAGCAGTTGTTCAGGAGTGACTGTCTGCACCTTGAAGTGATGGGGCCGGTTAATGATCTGGGGCTGAACGAGGAGATGCTGAGCGTCTGACTCTTGATTTTTTTATCAGTAATGTAAAAGGCCCCCTTCCGCTATTGCCGGAAGGGGGCCTTTTACATGGTATGAACTTTATTCAGCTTATGCGCATTCGGAATAGCCGCAGACGTGGCAGACCGAACAGCCTCCCTCGTGCTCGACGATGCCGCCGCACTCGGGACAGGCGCCGCGGTCCTGCTTGGCTACTTCCGTGTTGATATCGTAGCCGTTGTCGATCATGTGGTTCTGGATCGCTTTTGCCACCGCATCGGCACAGGAGAGCACGCGGTTGTCGCCGAATCCGGACGGGCAGTGGCAGGAGATGCCCAGGAGCTGCTTGACCACCTGGCGGGCCTGGATACCGCTGCGCCATGCCAGCGACACCATGCGGCCGATCGCCTCGCTCTGGGAAGCCGCGCAACCTCCGGCCTTGCCCATCGTGGTAAAGAGCTCGAACAGGCCGTTTGAGTCCTCGTTGATGGTGATATAGAGCGGTCCGCAGCCGGTCTGCATCTGGTGGGTGCAGCCCTTGAGCGATTTGGGGCGGTCGCGCTTGATGGATTTCTTGTCGTCCTCGACCGTGGCCGGCGCCGCGACCACAGCCGGCTCCTCTTTTTTGGCGGTGGTGAGCACCTGCTCGTCGCGGGAGCCGTCGCGATAGATCGTGACGCCCTTGCAGCCGGTCTCGTAGGCCATCATGTAAACTTTTTCCACATCATCGATAGTGGCGGTGTTGGGGAAGTTTACCGTTTTGGATACCGCGTTGTCCGTGTAGAGCTGGTAGGCCGACTGCATCTGGATATGGTTTTCCGGAGAAATGTCGTGGGCCGTGACAAAGATGTTGCGAACATCGGCCGGTATCTCGGGAATGTCGTGGACGGTGCCGTGTTCGGCGATTTTCTGCATCAGGGTTTCCGAATAGAAACCGCGCTCCTTGGCGATCTTCTCGAACATCGGGTTGACTTCCACCATCACGTTCTTGTCCATCACGGTGCGGATGTAGGAAACGGCAAAGAGCGGTTCCACGCCGGATGACGCGTTGGCTATGATCGAAATGGTGCCGGTGGGGGCGATGGTGGTGACAGTCGCGTTGCGCTGCGGCGGAGCGCCTTTCTTGTCGAAGATCGATCCTTTGAAGTTCGGGAATGATCCGCGGCTCTTGCCCAGTTCCTGGGATGCCAGGTGCCCCTCGTCGTTGATGAACTTCATCACCTTCTTGCCGAGTTTGACCGCTTCATCGGAGCTGTAGGGTACGCCCAGCAGGATCAGCATGTCGGCCCATCCCATGACCCCCAGGCCGATCTTGCGGTTGGCGTGGGTCATGTCGTGAATCTGCTGCAGCGGGTAGTTGTTGGCTTCAATCACGTTGTCCAGGAAGTGGACCGCGTTGTGGATGGTCTCGCGCAGTTTCTTCCAGTCGATGGCGCCGTCCTTGACAAATACTCCCAGGTTGATCGAACCCAGGTTGCAGGATTCATAAGGGAGCAGCGGCTGTTCGCCGCATGGGTTGGTCGATTCGATCTCGCCCACATGGGGTGTCGGATTATCCCGGTTGAGGCGGTCAAGGAACACGATACCCGGCTCGCCGTTTTCCCAGGCCTGTTTGACGATGCGCTGGAACACCTTGCGGGCGTTCATGGTTCCGCAGATCTTCTTGTCGCGCGGGTTGATCAGGTCGTATTCTTCGTCCCGCTCGACAGCCTGCATGAACTGTTCTGTCAGGCCGACCGAGATGTTGAAGTTGTTGAGATGCTTCTGATCGGCCTTGCACATGATGAAATCCATCACGTTGGGATGATCCACCCGGAGGATGGCCATGTTTGCGCCACGGCGGGTGCCGCCCTGCTTGATGGTTTCGGTGGCGATGTCAAACACGCGCATGAACGAGAGCGGGCCGCTGGAGATGCCGGTGGTGGAGCTGACCACATCGTTGGCCGGGCGCAGGCGGGAAAACGAGAAGCCGGTGCCGCCGCCTGATTTGTGAATCAGCGCGGTGTACTTGACCGCATCGAAAATCTCTTCCATCGAGTCGCCCACCGGCAGCACAAAACAGGCCGAGAGCTGTCCCAGAGGCCGTCCGGCATTCATCAGCGTGGGAGAGTTGGGCAGGAATTCGAAAGAGGTCATCATATTGTAAAAGGTGTCGGACAGGGCTGCCACATCCGCCTTTTTGTCAAACTTCTTGTCCGGAGCCGCTATCGTATCCGCAACCCTGCGGAACATGTCGGCAGGGGATTCGAGAACCTTACCGGTGGCGTCCCGGCGCAGATAACGCTTTTCAAGCACGGTAGCGGCATTTTTGGACAGGTTGGGAAGGGCGGCCGGTGCACTGTTCTTTTTCATACAATCTCCTTGGTTTTTAAAAAACATATAGATATTGAAAGATTGGCTGTGGTTTGATTAGTAAGTCTTGAACCACCATATTTTGTGGAGGTGCGAAAATAAACCACAACATATATGCCCTGTCAACATATTTATTTTGAAATATCCTAAACTCCTGAAAGCACATAACATCATCGTGCAGCGGTTGCCAGTCGTTCTATAGCAGCAACGAGTCAACATTAAATTTACATCGTCGCGTGATTTGTGTTAGAGCTTTATTGATTTCAATTGGAGTATATGCGTGAAGTATATCCGGGTCGTATTTGCATTTTTGTGCATGTTGGTTTTTGTGGCAGGCGGATGTGCAAAGCATTCGATTGATCGCAAGCCACCATCAAGCAATAACAAGTTTATTCCTGTTCCCGCCACCGCAGATCGGGTCCTTCCCACAATCAGACCGGCGCTGATTATTCCGCTGGAACCTGCGCGGACACCAGGTGTTGCCGCGCATGAAGAACCCGCCAGTAACGATTCCGGTGTGTCAAACGATGCTGCCGCGGTTGTCCATGACGGGGCCTTCCTGACGGAAGATACCGTCCTTAAGGGCAGCGTGCTGATCAAGGGCTCTCTGGTTGTTGCTCCGCAGGCGACGCTGCGGATCGAGCCCGGTACCATAATCAGGTTTGCCGCCGCCGGTGCCGGCAACAATGCGGCGCGACTGGTAGTTCAGGGGCGGATTATTGCCGTTGGAACCATCGATAGCCCGGTTGTGATGACATCGGATCGTAAAAGGCCTGCTCGTGGAGACTGGGGCGGGATATCGCTTGTATCCAGCGAGAAGCGCAATCAGCTGGAACATTGCCGGATCGAATACGCGAATTCGGCCATCGAAGCGCGGTTTTCGACCGTCAGCCTCAAGCATGTTGCGGTCAGCAGGTCACACACCGGTTTTCTGATGCGGGATGCGGTTGTACAGATAGCAGGCGGATCAGTTTCCGAGTCAGAAACCGGGATCGAGATGCACGACAGCGAGCTTGATTCTGCGGATGTAATCGTTGCCGACTGCAAACGCGGAATTGTGATGAACCGTTCGGCGGCCAGCGTCTCATCCTTGCAAATACGGAATAACCAGCAGTACGGGATACTGGCGGATGATTGCCGCATCAGGATGACTTCCGGCGAGTTGTCCGGAAACGGGAACGGAGCCAGTTTCAAGGGGGGCGAAGGGCAGATTGTGGCAACCTCTTTTAGCGGCAACCGTGAAACCGCGCTCCACCTGACGGGGGCGCGGATAAAGGTGAACCGCTGCCGGTTCTTCAATAACGGCAAGGATGCGTTACGCCTTGAGGATGGGCGCGCGCTTTTGTGGGGTAACGCTTTCGAAGCGAATACAGGATTTAATCTATACAATGCCGGCCGTGAGGATATCGGCGCATTGCTGAACTGGTGGGGGAGCGCCGATTCTTCAGCCATTTCACAAAAGATACATGATGCCGTGCGTGACCCGCGTTCCGGCAGCGTGCATGTTTTTCCCTGGTTGAATGAAAAACCCGCTTTTCTCCGGTGACTACCCCGGTCCGTGCCATGCCGGTTTTTGGAGAGTTGTAAATGTCCGTATATCTCGACAATGCAGCAACATCGTTTCCCAAGCCTGAAGAGGTTTACCAGGCGGTAATTCATGCCATGCGGGAGGTCGGCGCATCACCCGGACGCGGCGGTCATCACCGTTCGCTGGAAGCGGGCCGGATCATGTTCATGGCTCGCGAGGCCGTGGCCAGGCTCTTTTCCATAGCCGATTCATCGCGGATCATATTTACCCACAACGCTACCGGGGCTCTCAACCTGGCGCTGCACGGGACACTCAAGCCGGGCGATCATGTGATCACAACCAGCATGGAGCATAATTCACTTTTGCGTCCGCTGCATGCCCTCGGACGTGACGGGGTGGATGTCACCATTGTCGATGCCGGGCCGGAGGGACTGGTGGACCCGGATCAGATAGCGCGGTTTGTGCGTAAGGATACCCGCATGATTGCCGTGGGGCATATCTCCAACGTCTGCGGGGCGATTCAGCCGATCGATCGGATTTCCGCGATCTGTCATAAGGCCGGTGCAATGTTTCTGATGGATGCGGCCCAGTCCGCCGGCTATATCAATATCGATGTCGTATCGAGCGGAATCGACCTTCTGGCCGCTCCCGGGCATAAAGGGTTGTTGGGTCCGCCGGGTACCGGTCTGTTGTATGTTGCGCCGCATATCGAACTGAAGCCGATCTTCGAAGGTGGAACCGGTACCAGTTCCACCTCTCTGGAGCAGCCGCTGATGATGCCGGACGGCTATGAGGCCGGAACCCATAACCTGCCCGGAATTGCCGGGTTGAAAGCCGGAATTGAATTCATACTGGATCGCGGGATAGACACCATATTTCAGCACGAACACTCTTTGGTCAACCAGGCCGCAAGGCTGCTGGGGCTGCTTCCTGGAGTAAAAATCTATGGGCCGGGTGATCCGGAGAGTCGCGGCGCGGTACTCTCTTTTAACGTCGAGGGGGTTGACGCGTCCCTCTTGGCTGCGGAACTCGATCACGGTTTCGATATCGCGGTGCGTGCGGGACTGCACTGTGCACCGCTGGCCCACCGCACCATCGGCACTCTGCCGGGAGGCACACTCCGCATGAGCCCGGGATGGTCGAGCACTTCGGAAGAGATTGCATTTTTTTCCGATGCCGTTGTACAATGCGTCGGTAAAATCAAGGAATCGATGTAGAATTGGCGGATCGAAAAGGAGTTGCCACGTGAAATTGCTGATTGCTTTGTTGTTTTCAATAGTTGCCTGTGCAGCCTGTTCCCTGCCCCCTGAAAGACCGTTTACCAAGGAGGACCTGTACAAAACCGGTATTTATACCTACTTTACCGTCAACGATTCACCGGAAAGCGTTCTCTCGGCCATCAACAAGGATGGCGAGGTCATTCTTGACGCCAAATACCGTAACCGCGCGGTCTGGATCAAACTGCTCGGCAAGACGGACGGAATGACCGTTCAGATCATAGAAAAGTAGTGCCGCCGTTACCGTCTCATCATCTCCCAACCCCTACAGAAAGGCCGTCCGTGAAGAATTTCATACTCGATACCAACGTACTTCTGCATGACCCGCAATCGCTGTTCAAGTTTCAGGACAACAACATCATCATCCCCATCACGGTTATTGAAGAGGTTGACCGTTTCAAGAAGGACATGAACGAAACCGGCCGCAACGCGCGCATGGTTTCCAGGATTCTCGATGCCATGCGTGAAAAGGGCTCGCTGGCATCCGGTGTTTCCATGCCCGGTGGCGGGACGCTACGGGTTGAGCTGTTTACCGAAAAACATTTCAAAAACCTGCCGGTCGATCTGCGGGTCGATAACGGCGACAATCGCATCCTGGCTGTTGCACTGGACATCAAAGATCGTTTCCCGGATATGCAGGCCATATTCGTGACCAAGGATTCGAACCTGAGGATCAAGGCCGACGCCATCGGCGTGGTTGCCGAGGATTATGAATCCGACAAGGTTGACATTCAGGATCTGTATGCCGGAACCCGTAGCGTCGAGGTGCCGCCTGAAGCGGTTGACCGTTTTTATGGTCAGGGGTGGATCGAGGCGCCCCTGGAGCTTGGCCCCAATGAATTCATCACAATCGTGGACAGCTCCAATCCATCCCACACCGCCATCTGTCGCAACGATCCGGCCAACGGCCGCATAGTGCCGGTGCGCAAGGTGCCCAAGGAAGGTATCTGGAGCCTCTTCGCCCGCAACCGTGAGCAATCGTTTGCGCTGGATGTCCTGATGGACGACAGCATCAAGCTGGTGACGCTGGTCGGCAAGGCCGGCACCGGTAAGACCCTGCTGGCGATTGCCGCAGGTCTGCACAAAACCGCGGAGGAAAATGTCTACAACCGCCTGTTGGTGTCGCGTCCGGTATTCCCGATGGGCAAGGATCTCGGATTTCTTCCGGGTGATATCGAAGAAAAACTGACCCCCTGGATGCAGCCGATTTTCGATAACGTCGAATTGCTGATCTCCGGGCACGAATCGGAAAAGCGCCACAGCAAAGGTTACAAGGAGTTGATGGCCATGGGTCTGCTGGATATCGAGCCCCTGACCTATATCCGCGGACGATCGATTCCGAATCAGTACCTGATCGTCGATGAAGCCCAGAACCTTTCGCCCCACGAGATCAAGACGATCGTCACCAGGGTGGGCGAGGGCACCAAGATCGTTCTGACCGGCGATCCGTACCAGATCGACAATCCCTATGTGGACGCATCCAGCAACGGTCTGACCTATCTGGTTGAAAAGTTCAAGGGTGAGCGCATCGCGGCCCATGTAACGCTGACCAAGGGCGAACGTTCCGAACTGGCTGAGCTGGCGGCAAACCTGCTGTAGTTTAAAAACTGCCACGGAGGACACGGGGGACACGGAGGATATCAGATGCAGCTCGATGTATCTGGTATCAACTCCGCATGCCTTGTGTCCTCTGTTTTATTTGGGGCAGATCATCCACCGACATTGATTTTGGAAAAGGTATTTCATGCTGGTCCTCTCGATAGAAACATCCTGCGATGAAACCGCTGCCGCGGTGGTGCGTGACGGCCGGACAATCCTTTCGTCGGTCGTTTCCTCGCAGGTGCTGATCCATGCCGAATACGGCGGAGTCGTGCCGGAGATCGCTTCACGCAAGCATCTTGAAATGATCTCGCCGGTGATCAGCCAGGCATTGCGGGATGCCGGAATTGGCATGGCCGATATTGAAGGGGTGGCGGTTACCCGTGGCCCAGGGCTGTCAGGCGCCCTGCTGGTCGGTTTTTCGGCGGCCAAGGCGATTGCGGCCGCCAGGAAGGTCCCTTTTGTAGGTGTTCATCACATTGAGGGGCACCTGCTGGCGGCGTTTCTGGAACAGCCGCTGGAGTTCCCTTTTCTGGCGCTGGTAGTTTCCGGAGGGCATACCCACCTCTATCACGTGGAAGGTATAGGGCGTTATACCACGCTGGGCAGGACCATTGACGACGCCGCCGGTGAGGCCTACGACAAATCGGCCAAGATCATGGGTATGGCCTACCCCGGCGGAGCGCTGATCGACAAGCTGTCTTTGTCCGGAAATCCCGCAGCGGTTGCCCTGCCGCGTCCGCTGATGCATGACGGCACTTTGAGGTTCAGTTTCAGCGGCCTGAAGACGGCTGTGCTGCAGCATGTGGCCAAGCATCCGCTGACGGTTCCAAGTCAGGAGTTGAATGACCTGTGTGCTTCGTTCCAGCAGGCGGTCTGCGATGTCCTGGCCTTCAAGACCGAAGCGGCGTTGAAGCAGACCGGCGCGCGGCGTCTGGTGGTAGCCGGCGGGGTGGCCTGCAACAGCGGCTTGCGTCGGCGCATGGCGCAGTTGTGCGATAAGATGCAAATCAATCTCTCCATTCCGGCGCCATCACTATGCGGCGACAACGCCGCCATGCTGGCGGTACCTGGTGATTACTACCTGTCAAACGGTCTGGCGTCCCCGGACTCTCTGGATGTAACCGCCACCTGGGATATGGACAGCATAAAGGAACTATTGCCGTGAGCTCCAACAGACGCCCGCTAAAATCGCTGGGACAAAACTTCCTGGTTGACCAGAATGTCGTCGAAAAAATTATTAACTCCGCGCGGATTCAGCCCGATGACGCCGTTCTTGAAATCGGACCGGGTCGGGGCGCTTTGACGGATCATCTGGCGGAACGTGCCGGACGGCTGGTTCTGATCGAGTTTGACCACGCCCTGGCGGCTTACCACCGGGAACGTCTCAAGGAGAATCCGAGGGTAACGGTGATTGACGCCGATGTGCTGAAAGTAGATCTGGACGCGCTGCTCTCCGAAACTCCCGGCAAATGGAATGTGGTTGCCAATCTTCCCTATAATATTTCGACCGAGGTGTTGTTCCGCCTGCTGGAAGTGCATCACAGGCTGTCGCGCATGACACTGATGCTCCAGAAAGAGGTCGGCGACCGGCTGGCCTCGGAGCCCGACTGTTCGGCCTACGGTGTCACCACCGTGCTGTTGGGATTGTGGTTCGATATCCGCAGAAGCTTCATCGTTCATCCGGGCAGTTTCCACCCCAGGCCCAAGGTTGACTCGGCCATCCTGAACTTCACTCCGCTTTTGACTCCGCGGGCCGAGGTCGGCAACGAGAATATCTTCCGTGGCGTTGTCAAGGCTGCTTTTTCGATGCGCAGGAAAACTCTGGCCAATTGCCTGAAATCAGCCGAATGCACCAAAGGCATGGATCTGGAACTGCTGCTGAAGAGTTGCGATATCGATGGCCGGCGCCGGGGCGAGACCCTGTCACTGGAGGAGTTTGCCCGACTGTCCCGTTGGCTGTCGGAGAATGCTCCTCTTGTTGCATAGGGGCCGAGGCGCTGTGCCATGTCATTAACGACCGCCTACATAATCATCTTGCTTCTGCTGGTCTGTTGCGGTCTGCTCTGTTTTCTGGTTGTAATTATCCGGCGCGGTACGAACGAATCGTCCGGTATCCTGGCCGCTATCGAAAACCTGGGGAAACTCTTCGAACGCCAGGAACGGCTTCTGGGCGATGAACTTGCCCGGGGACGGACGGAGATGCTCTCCGGGGTTCGCAACTCCCGCGAGGAGATGACTTCCGGCATCACCTTGCTGGGTGATTCGCTGCTCAAGCGGATGAGCGACATTGCCGGTCTGCAGAAGAATCAGCTGGAGCTGTTCGCGGCACAGCTGAAGGAGCTGACCGCCAGCAACGAGGCCCGGCTTGATAAGTTGCGTGACGGCGTTGACGCGCGTTTGCGGATGATCCAGGAAGATAACGCCAAAAAGCTGGAACAGATGCGCGCCACCGTCGATGAAAAGCTGCATGACACGCTGGAGAGGCGTCTGGGCGAGTCGTTCAAACTGGTCAGCGAACGCCTGGAGCTGGTGCAGCGCGGACTGGGAGAGATGCAGTCGCTGGCGATCGGCGTCGGTGATCTCAAAAAAGTGCTGACAAACGTCAAGAGCCGCGGTACTTTCGGAGAGATCCAGCTGGCAAGCCTGCTGGAGCAGATACTGGCGCCGGGCCAGTATGATTCGAATGTGGAAACCCGGCCCGGCAGCGGCCAACGGGTCGAGTTCGCCCTCAAACTGCCGGGACGGGATGGCGTGCAGGAAAGTTCGGTGTGGCTGCCGCTGGATGCCAAGTTCCCGCAGGAGGATTATATTCGTCTGCTGGAAGCGCAGGAGCTCGGCGATCCGGTTGCGGCGCTCGAAGCTTCCAAAACCCTGGATCGCGCAGTGCGGGAAATGGCCAGGAATATTCGTGACAAGTACCTGGAGCCGCCCCACACGACCGACTTCGGTGTGATGTTCCTGCCGACCGAGGGGCTGTATGCCGAGGTTCTCCGTCTGCCGGGGCTTTTTGATGTTTTGCAGCGTGAATACAAGGTTATCGTGGCCGGCCCGACCACGTTGGCGGCTCTGTTGAACAGTCTGCAGATGGGTTTTCGCACCCTGGCGATCGAGAAACGTTCTGCCGAGGTCTGGAACCTGCTCGGTTCGGTTCGCAGCGAGTTTTCAAAATTCGGCGTGGTGCTGGAAAAAACCCGTAAGAAGTTGCAGGAGGCCGGCAACCAGATCGACCTGGCCGCCACCCGCACCCGTGTGATAGAGCGCAAGCTGCGTGATGTTCAGGACATCCCGCGCGAATACGCCGACAATCTGCTTGAGGCCGAAGAATCCGGCCTTGAGGACGAATCGGACAGGGACTTGCGGAATTAATTGTTTTGTAAAGGGCGTCAGCATGATTCTTGAAATTCACCCGGATGATCCTCAGCCGCGCCAGATCTCGCGAGTAGTCGAAGGTCTCAAAAACGGCAGTGTCATTGCCTATCCGACCGACACCACCTACGGCATCGGTTGCTCGATCTTCTGCAAAAAGAGTATCGAACGCATCTACCAGATGAAGTTGCGGGACCGCCGCAAGCCCTTTTCCATTATCTGTTCATCACTTTCGGAGATATCCCGCTATGCCAGGGTCGGCAATTCCGCTTTCAAGCATCTGAAACGCTTTCTGCCCGGACCGTACACGTTTGTTCTGGAAGCGACCCGCGAGGTTCCTGACCTGTTGCTGACCCGCCAGAAGACGGTCGGTATCAGGATTCCCGATAACCGGATCTGTACGAATCTGGTCTCAGCTCTCGGCAATCCGATCATTACCACCAGCGCCAATCTCTCCGGAGAAGAGCCGGTGGGCGATCCGTATGCCATTGCCGATACCTTCGGCAATCAGTTGGACTTCATCCTGGATGGCGGTATCCTGACGACCGATGTCAGTTCCGTGGTGAGCCTGATCAACGACAAGCCGGAAGTGTTGCGAATCGGACTGGGTGATGTTTCATGGTGCGGCTGATGGATAAAATCATGGAGAGGACGCATGCGTAAACGCACGGTCAGAAACGGCATGCGCTTGGTGATGGCGGCCCTGATCCTGATCATTGTCGCCAGTTTTTATCACGGTATTCTGTCGGAGATGTTTTCTCTGACATTGGCCGCCGAGAGCCGTATCTATCGCCTGGGCATCTTCTGGGCGGCGGCGATCGGAGGTTACGGAGTCGTTCTGGCGGCCTTCGGCCTTGTGCTGCCCCATGAAAAACGCGATGAATCCGTTCGCATCCTGCCGCTGTTCATTCTGATCAGCGGCCTGGTCATGTTGTTTTTCTATCTTCTGGCAGCCTCTTTTGACGCTCCGACCGATTTTGAGCAGAAGCGCTTGCGCCCGGGAGAGACCATCACTATCTGAATCGGGGCAGGAAAGGGTATCAATGCAGAAAATCAAGCAGTTTTTCTCGGAAAAGGATCTTTTTGCCAGGCATGCCGGAATCGAGCTGCTGGAGGTCGAACCGGGCATTGCGAAAGCCAGGATGGTGATTCAGTCGTACCACTATAACGGCGCCAAAACAGTGCATGGCGGCGCCATCTTCACCCTGGCCGATTTCGCTTTTGCGGCAGCCTCAAATTCCCACGGGACACTGTCCATGGGAATCAATACCAGCGTCTCTTTTGTAAAGGCCGCTGTTGCCGGAACCCTGCATGCCGAGGCCAGGGAACTGGCCAGAAACCGCAAGCTGGCGACATATTCGGTTATGATAACCGATGATGCCGGTGATTTGGTGGCCATTTTCCAGGGTACGGTCTATAGGAAGGATCTGCCGTTAATTGCAGGGTGAGTAGGATTTTGGATGGTCATCTTAGCTATTAATGTATTTGCGGAAATCGGATTAAAAAAGTTGAGGCGGGTTTTTAGGCCCGCCTCGATTGGATGAATTCAGTTTCTGTTCAGTATTTCCAGTAGTTCATTCGCTTCTTTAAGTTTTTTCTCCAGTGCTTTCAGTTGGTTGGCATCATACTTCTTCTCACCTTTCGCAACCTCGGTTTCCAGTCGTTTGATCTTCTCCTGGATCGATTCTGCCTGTAAAGCACACTGCCTTACGCCTTCATGTTCCATCTTCATGTCGCCATGCCCGGCAAAAGCCGGCATTGTTCCGAACAGCCCCATTGCCATTAAGATTACCAGTAACCTTCTCATTGTACACCTCCCCTTCGTACTCGGAGAAAATGTCTTCTCCGTCTCGTGTAACTCGCTACTTCACCGTGTACCAGAATTTGGACTGGCGCACTTTTCCGTCCTTCAACTGAAACTTGCTCATGACGCCGTACTTACCCTTCTTTGAGAGATCAAAGTCCGCCCCGAAATGGCCCTGCATTCCCATCAAGTCCTTGGACTGGCTGCTTTTGTCAGGGTTCTGTACTTTCACCTTAACCTCACCCTCGGTCAGGGCCTTGCCCGTTTTTGCATCCTTGAACTCAACCGCGATGTGATGTGACTCTTTCATCCCTTTCGGCATTTCCATGTTCATGGACTTCATGTGCTCTTTCATGCTCATAACCTTGAAGGTCGCTTTAACACTGTCTACCACTTCTTCATGAGCCACATCCCCTTGATGACCACCGTGCCCCATGTCATGAGAGCCGCCTTCGTGGCCGCCATGGTTAGCGGCAAAAGAGGCCACAGGAGCTGCAAGGGCAAAGAGCGCTGCAATTAGTACGGTCATTTTATTCATGTTCAATTTCTCCTTGATTCAGGTATTAGTTCATTTGATAACTTTATAATAGCATATGCCATGCCAATGTGTATCACCTTGATATTACTGGCTAATGTACCTGAGAATATGTGAGGATGTGGAGAATATTCAACACGTTGAGCAGCATATTCCTCAACAAATGTGTATTCAGGCAGGCCGTGCAGTGAAGTGTCTACAATACATGCTGATTTTGGGTGGGCGTTTTGATAATAGGTGTTCGCATGATCGAGAATAATTTTAGCGTTTTCATTTTTTAACTCCTACTTTGCCTTCCGCGACTTCACCCTCACAGTCCCTTTCATACCCGCGTCATAGTGGCCTGGCAGCAGACACGCAAAATCAATTTTACCTGCTTTGGTGAAGTGCCAGATAATTTCACCTGATTCGCCTGGTTGGACTGTAAGCATGTTTTCATCAGCGTGCTCCATCTCAGGGTTTTTCTTCATCAACTCATAGTGCTCCTTCAGCTCTTTTTCAGTGCCCAGGACCAGTTCATGTTTGGTCTTGCCGGAATTTTTAACGATGAACTTGACGGTTTCACCCTGCTTGACCGAAATGCTGGCCGGGCTGTAGCGCATCGTATCGAACATAGTGATCGTGATAGTACGGCTGATGTTCTTTGCCTTACCCGGTTGACCGATTGTCTCTGCTTCGCCGTGACCGCCCGCGTGGTTTCCGCCGGCATAGGCAAATGAAGATACGAAAACCATGGATAACGCTGCAATGATGTGATTGAGTTTCATACATTCACTCCCAATTGTTAATTCAGTGGCCGGAATGGCCTGAGGGCTTGAGACGCGCAACAATAATCCGACTGAAAATTGCCATTTAAGAGTTAGGGGTATCCATATTTCATGATGTATGAGAGGTTAAAGCAAGCCTTCCTCGATCATCCTCACCAGTGTTGATATGTCCGCTCCATAGTTAATCTCGCGTCCCTCGGAAACTGTTGATGGCCCCATTTTGGAGATAGAGGAAAAGTAACTGAAGGCCTCCATTTCTTGCGGCTTCTGGACCGGACGCTGGAACTTCGGTTTCTTGATCTTGCAGACACCTTCCGTAAAGAGAATCTTTGCTCTGAGAGCTTCAAAGCTGTAACCCATCCCCAATTCTATTCATGACCCGGATAAGGTTGTTCAGCGACTCGGTGTAAGCGTTCGTAACCGGATGATCGAAGTACGCCATGATCTCCGGCATCCAGTTGTTAACTGCTCGCGTGAGAGGGTAGAAGGCGTCTTGATCTCTGGTGCCAGGCTGGCCTCCCAATCTCGAAATTGAGTAATCCCTTCCTGAACCGTCATTGCATCGTAGATGGCAAAGAAATCCTCTTTGGCCCGATAGGCCGCACCCAGGGCCGGATAATTCTTTGTCCAGGACTCAAGTGTGATGAGGTCGAGACCTTTAAGGTTTGATTCACGCTTCAGGAGGATAAACCGATCATGCATCAGGCCTCGGCGCTGTTTATCAGTCAGGCTCCCGCGAATCTCCTTCCGTACTTTCTCAAGACAGTCATTTGCCATCCGGACTACATGAAACTTGTCAATCACGATAGTCGCCTGGGGCATGACATCCCGCACGGCATCCTTGTACGGTTCCCACATGTCTATGGCAACGCATTTCACCAGGTCCCTGCCCTTGAGACGAAACAGGTATTCCGCTACGGTCTTCTTGTTGCGGTCGCGCAGGACGTTGACGATGGTATTGTTCTCGATGTTTGAAACTACGCAGCGGGGTTTCTTGATGATGTGGATCTCGTCGATCCCCATCCATTGGGGCGTCTCAAATCTGACTGTACGTTCAAGCTCGTTGATGTAGTCGTTGAAGACGTTCTTAACCGTCATCTCGCTTATGCCGATTTCCTCGGCGAGATGGGAGAAGGGCCGCTTGACTGATTGTTTGCCAAGCCACGCAACCAGGCGCGAGGTCATCATGCGCTTGCCGTCCACGTCCGGTAGACGCTCGTAAAAGGTCTTGTTGCATGAGCGGCATTGATAGCGTCTGGTATCGACGTAGATGCCGATCCGCTTACCGTGAATCGGCAGATCACGTACCAGTTGCTCGTTACGGACGAAGCCTACGAGGTGGTCACTGTAGCAATGAGGGCAAGTCTGCGAGGTGGTTTTCGTTTCGGCATTAATGTGATAATCGTGTTCCGTCTCGACGATATTAGTAACAGTATAGGCAGGGAGGTTAAGTATATTGGCTGGCATTTAATTACTTAAAAGTTTGTCTATCTCGTCAAACAGAGCGTTGGGGGTAAAAGGTTTCCGTATGTAGTTGATACTGTCATCGCCGGTTCCACTGGATGAAAAAATATTCTCACTGTAGCCAGTCATATACAGTACCTTGAGATCGGCTTGAAACGTCTTTAATAGTTCATACATGGCCGGCCCGTTCATTACTGGCATGATGACGTCGCTGAGGAGCAGATCTATTGGCTTGCCGTGACTCTGTAAAAGTTTGATCGCCTGTTCAGCGCTGTCGGCTTCCAGCACGATGTAGGCGGCAGTATTCAGTAACTCACACGTCATTTCCCGTACCATGACATTGTCCTCTACAACCATGATGGTTCGGCCTCGATGGAGAACTACCTCCTCAGTCTTTCCGGCCATAACCTCCACAGGAAGGCATTCATCAAGTCTGGGGAAATACAGCTTGAAAGTCGTACCGTAACCAGGTTCGCTGTACACGTTGATAGTGCCGCCATGCTGGCTAATTATGCCATAGACTGTCGCCAATCCGAGCCCCGTTCCATGTCCCACCGGCTTGGTGGTGTAAAACGGCTCAAAGATGTGACTTACGGTTTCGGCATCCATGCCGCAGCCGTTGTCGCTGACCATGAGCAGGATATAATCACCGGGTTTAAGGTTGAAATTCCCGACAGGTAACTGGGAGAGGGTAATGTTGGCCGTCTCTATGATCAGCTTTCCGTTGTCGGATATGGAATCCTGAGCGTTGATCGCCAGGTTCATGAGAATTTGTTCCAACTGACTTTTGTCGGCCATGATGCTTCCTAGCGACACATCAAGTTGCAGGGAGATGGATATGTCCTCACGGATCGTACGGCTCAGAATGGAGTTGAATGACTCGATGACCTGATTCAAGTCGAGCAGCTTCATATCCAGATGTTGTTTACGCCCAAAGGCCAGCAACTGGCGGTTCAGGTCACGTGCCTTGGCGGCAGCATCTAGGATGCCACTTACTCTTTTAGTTGTACGCTCATCCGACTCGGATGACTTTCGAATCATCTCTCCATATCCGATGATAGGCGTAAGCAGGTTGTTGAAGTCGTGAGCCAATCCAGCTGCAAGGCGACCAATGGACTCGATCTTCTGTGAATGCAACAGTTGTTGCGTCAGTTTTTCCTTTTCCGCCTCGGCCTGTTTGAGCGCGGTTATGTCCAGCATTACCCCGACCAGGCCGCCCACCTGGCCATCACGGTGCAGGATTGTCGATTTGTTGAACACGATATCGTGCAGCGACCCGTCTGCATAGCGCACCTGTGTCTCGTACGTCTGTGCCCCTCTGTTCTCCATAAGTTCCAGGTCAGCGCGATGGTAGACCTCAGCCAACTCAGGCTGAGCAACATCGAACACGGAAGAACCGATGATCTGCTGTTTGGTAAGTCCGATGAAGTCGCAGAAAAGTGAATTGCACCCAAGATAGTGCCCCTTTTCATCCTTGAAGAAAAGCGGGCTGGCAATAGATTCTATAATTGCTTCCAAATAAACCGTGTTTTTGCTCAAGGAGTCTTTGGCCCTGTCTTTCTCGATAATTTCATCACGCAGTTGTTGCACCATCAGGTCCAATTCAGCCGTGCGCGACTTTACCTCAAGCTCAAGTTGATCTTTATGGGTTGTTAACTTGTGTACGTTGACATGATACTGAGCAACCAGGTGCTGCAACGGTCGCAGCAGCATAAAGAACAGTACTGGGCAGAGGGCTACTGACAGCAAGAAGGCATCCAGCAGAAATTCCGATACGGGAGAAAGCGTGGGCAGGTTATGCAACAGAACCATGACGAGAAATTCCACGGTAAATATACAAAACACCAGTGCTGCAACCAGTTTCAGCGGAGAAAACAACAACTTCTGCTCACGCTGAGTGAAATTTTGCATATCCAAATTTACGCTATCAATTCGATTTGAATCCATAGTTCCTTCTTTTGTCTGACTTTATTTGCTCAATCGTTATTGAGCGGTAAGCTCGATGTATAGCCACTTACACAATCTATTTTACAACCCCCATCGTTTGCTACGCAGTGAATGAAAAAAATCCCAGTTTTTCATTGTCACAACTTAAACTGACCTACCAATCTCTGTAGTTCTTCAGCGTTGCCATTCAGTTGTGCCGCCGCCGTGGCGGATTCCTGTGCCCCATGTGATGTTTGCTGCACCACTTCAGTAATTTGGTGCATATTGCTGGAAATTTCACTGGTTGTTGCTGTCTGTTCTTCAGCAGCAGTGGCTATCTGATTGACCTGCATGGCTACGGAGTTAATCTGTTCCAGAATATCTCGAAGAGCATCACCCGATTTTGCCGCTTCTACTGTACCTGCTTCAACCTGTTGCACCCCCTGTTCCATGACAATAACAGCACCTCTGGTCTCCTTCTGTATCGCCTTTATCATTTCGCTAATCTCTTTGGTGGCATGGGTAGTACGCTCAGCCAGAGCACGAACCTCGTCAGCAACGACTGCAAAACCTCGACCTTGCTCACCAGCACGGGCAGCTTCAATAGCAGCATTAAGTGCAAGCAGGTTGGTCTGGTCGGCGATATCCTCAATGGTGCCGATAATGTTGCCAATCTGGTCAGAGCGTGCCCCTAGACTCTCTACCGTTCTGGCTGTCTCCTGAACTTTCTCAGCAATCTGCCCCATGACCGCCACGGTATTTTCCACGACACCTGAACCGTTTTGTGCTGATTGTGTTGCCCGCTGAGCCCCTTCAGCCGCCATCTGGCAGTTCTGGGCGATGTCACCGGATGTGGCCGACATCTCTTCACCGGCAGTTGCAACTGTTGCTGATTGAGCGGCAACCTCTTCGGCTCCGGTAGCGATTTGCTCGGCAGTTGAATTCAGTTGGTTGGCTGCCGAAGCGACTTGAGTAGATGTCTGTGAAATCTGGGTGAGTATGCCCCGCAATTTTTCCGTCATATTCTTGATACCGAATGACAACTGCGCAACTTCATCTTTCCCAGATGTTGCAATCTCAACCTGAAGGTCACCGGAGGCAATCAATGCAACATTCTCTGCCAATTTTGGCAATGGTAGAACACTTCTACGTAACAACATCATTATCAGGAAAAGCCCGCAACAGATAACAACTATTACTGCGGCCGCTATTGTCGTGATTTTAGTGGAGGTCGATGACATCTCAAACATTTCGTCAACTGCTGTGTCGGATTTTTTGTTTTCTTCTTCCACATAGACACCGACGGTTTTGATTACGTTAATGCTTCATTCCCGAGTAATGCAGTTTTCCTTTTTTCAAATCCCTTTTCTTCATCAATACGAATATGACCGGCGTCATGATCAATACATGCACGGCTGATGAGATCATGCCGCCGATCATCGGGGCGGCAATCGGCTTCATTACATCGGCACCGGTGCCGGTTGACCACATGATCGGAAGCAGGCCGAGGAGAGCGACGGCGACAGTCATCAGCTTGGGACGCAGGCGGAGCACCGCTCCCTCGAAGGTAGCATCGTAAATATCCTGTTCCGTACAGGGGCCATTGATCAGTTTCTTGTCCAGGGCCTCGTGCAGGTAAATCACCATCACCACCCCGGTCTCCACGGCGATGCCGTACAGAGCAATAAAGCCAACCCAGACCGCCACCGACAGGTTGTAGCCCAGAGCCGAGACCAGATAGACCCCTCCCACCAGGGCAAATGGCACCGAGAGCATGACCATGCTCGCCTCCAGGGCCGAGTGGAAGGTGAAGTAGAGCAGGATGAAAATGATAACGATGCCGATCGGTACCAGCATCTGCAGGCGGGCCTTGGCGCGGATCTGGTTCTCCCACTGCCCGGACCAGGCTACGTAATAGCCGGGAGGTAGCTTGAGATTCTTTTCCAGAACCTGTTTGGCCTCGGTTACGAAACCGCCCATGTCACGCCCGCGGACATTCAGAAATACCAGTGAACGTAACAATCCACCCTCGCTGTTGATCTCCGGCGCACCGGTGGATATCTTCAGTTTTGTCACCAGTGAGAGTGGCACCTGGGCGCCATCCATTCCTGCCACCAGAATGCGGCGAATGGCCGGGATATTGTCGCGGTAGTCGCGCAGGTAGCGGATGCGGATCGGGAAGCGGTTGCGTCCCTCTACCGTAGTGGAGAGCATTTCGCCACCCAATGCGGTTTCAATGACATCCTGAATATCCCCGACGTTCACGCCATAGCGAGCCGCCGCTTCTCGGTCGATATCGATGTCGATGTAATTGCCGCCGGTGACCCGCTCGGCTACAACGTCGGCCGCGCCGTTGATCGGTTTTAGAATCGCTTCTGTCTGAATCGCCAGATCTTTGAGTACATTCAGGTCATTACCAAATATTTTGACCCCCAGATCTGTTCTGACACCGGTGGAGAGCATGTTAATGCGGTTGATGATCGGCTGAGTCCAGCCATTTCTGACACCGATCTGTCGGAGCTTGGTATCCAGTTCCGCAACGATATCGGCCTTCTTGATTCCCGGACGCCATTGGTCTTTCGGCTTCAATATAATGATGCTTTCAAACATGGAAACCGGTGCCGGATCTGTAGAGGTCTCGGCACGACCTACCTTGCCCAGAACATGTTCAACCTCGGGTACGGCTTTGATGATCCGGTCCTGCACCTGGATAATCCGCTTGGCCTCGGTGATCGAGACGTTGGGAAGTGTGACCGGCATATAGAGCAGTGACCCTTCATCCAATGGCGGCATGAACTCACTTCCCAGCTTCATGAACATCGGCACGGCAACCAGCAGGGCCACTACGTTAAGGGCAATGGTGGTCTTTTTCCAGACAAGCACCCAACGAATAACCGGCGAATACAACTTGATGAAGAAGGTCGAGATCGGGTTGGAACTCTCGGGCGGCATTTTGCCCCGCATGAAGTAATACATCAACACCGGTACCAGAGTAATGGCAATCAGGGCAGACCCCATCATGGAGAAGGTCTTGGTGAAAGCGAGTGGATGGAACAGTTTTCCTTCTTGACCTTCCAGAAGAAAGACCGGCACAAAAGAGAGTACGATGATCGCCAGGGAGAAGAAAATGGCCCGGCCAACCTGCTTGGCTGAAGCAATGACTGTCTCCAATCGCTTGCTTGCCCGATCCTCCGGAGGCATCTCGGAGAGATGGCGATAGCAGTTTTCCACCATGATGACCCCGGCGTCCACCAACACGCCTATGGCTATGGCAATACCGCCCAGCGACATGATATTGGAGCTGACGCCCATGAGCTTCATGGTTATGAAAGCGATCAGCACTGAGATCGGCAGGGTCAATACGATTACCAGGGCGCTCTGGAAGTGCAATAGAAAGACGAGTATTACCAGAGAAACGACAACTGATTCCTCCAGCAAATTTTTCTTCAGGGTATCAATTGCCCGCTGAATCAAGTCTGAGCGGTCATAGGAGACCATGATCCTGACACCGGGAGGCAGCCCCTTCTCCAGTTCCTTGATCTTGACCTTGACCCGATCGATGACGTCCTTGGCATTCTCGCCGTAGCGCATGACGACAATGCCGCCCACTGATTCACCTTCGCCGTTCATCTCCAGCAGACCGCGCCGGATTGCTCCGCCGGTCTGCACCGTTCCCAGGTTCTTGACATAGATCGGCGTGCCGCGCATGTCCGCGCCGACGACAATGTTCTCCAGGTCTTCCTTGGATTTGACATAGCCGCGCCCACGGATCAGATATTCGGCATCGGCCTGTTCAATCAGCTTGCCCCCCACATCCTTGTTGGAGGCCTTGACCGCATCCATGACCTTGGCCACCTTGATGTTGTAGGCAAACAGTTTGTTGGGGTCCAGGTCAATCTGGTACTCACGCACCAGTCCGCCGATAGAGGCAACCTCGGCGACACCCTGAACGGTATTGAGTTGATAGCGTACGAACCAGTCCTGCAGGGTTCGCAGCTGTTCCAGATCATAGCCCTTGCCTTCGATCGTGTACCAGAAGACGTGCCCAACGCCGGTACCGTCCGGACCGAGGGTCGGAACCACGCCGGCAGGAAGCAGGGAGGCGGCGTAGTTCAGGCGTTCCAGCACGCGGGTTCGCGCCCAGTATATATCCGCCTTGTCCTCGAAGATCACGTAGATCATCGAGAAGCCGAAAGCCGAGGAAGCCCGTACCGCCCGCACTTGGGGCAATCCCTGCAGGTTGACAGCCAGCGGATAGGTGACCTGGTCCTCCACCACCTGCGGCGAACGACCCGGATAGTCGGTGAAGACAATCACCTGATTGTCGGACAGGTCCGGAATCGCATCCACCGGGGTCTTGTAAACCGACCAGGTCCCCCAGGCGATGATCAATCCGAACATCATCAGGATAATGACCCGGTTGCGGGCGGAATATTCAATAATCTTTTCTATCATGTGAGATCCTTGTCGGGCTTGAAGTCCACCTTTGACACCGGGGGATTAAAACTTACATTTTCATGTCATCCATTTTCAGAGACTTCTTCGCCGGTGCCGATGGTGCAGGTTTGGCAGGTTGCGCCGGTGCGGAACCATGCCCTTCATGTTCACCCTGAGGCTTTTGGGAACCTGCAGCCGGTACTGGTTGCTGCCCCTTAGCCTCCGGCTTGCCCCCGCCGGTATGCTGACTATGGTCCACACCACCGCCACCCTTCAGTTGCGATTCAGAGTCGATCAGGTAGCCGCCGGACACCGCCACTTTATCGCCCGATTTGAGGCCCGACAGAATCTGTATTTTGTCATTACTTGTCTGTCCGACCTGGACATCACGCGGCTCGAACATCCCAGTCGAAGTTTCCACCCAGACTACTTGACGCTTTCCGGTGTCAATGACCGCGGTAACCGGTACGACAATTGCCGAGCCAAGCGGCACCTTGATGATTGCATTGACGAACATATCGGGCTTCAGCTTCATACCGGGATTGGCCATCTCCACCCGGGCCTTGACAGTCCTGGTTTTGGGGTCAAGGAAGGGATAGATGTAGGCGATTTTTCCGCTGAACGGTCTGCCGGGAAACGACTGGGAGCGAATCTCTACCTGTTGTCCGATATGGATGTTGGGGAACTCGTTCTCATAAACTTCCACTTCGACCCAGACTCTGGAAAGATCGGCGATGTTAAACAGTACCTCGCCGGTGTTGACATACTGCCCCTGCTGCATCATCTTTTCAATCACTACACCGGAAAGCGGTGTGTAGATAGGAAGCCTGATATTAGGCTTGCCCGACGCTTCCAATTCGGCGATCTGACTCTCCTTGACTCCGAAGAGCAACAGGCGCTGTTTGGCCGATGCCACCAGACCTTCTCCATTCTGGGAAATGGAGGGAATCGGTGAATTCTTCAGCTGCTCACGGCTCTTGACCGCCAGCAGGTATTCCTGCTGGGTGGCAACCAGGTCGGGGGAATAGACTTCGGCTACCGGTTTATCCTTGCTGACAATATCGCCGACTTTGTTGACATGCAGTCTGTCGATGCGGCCGGCGATCCAGGCGGTGACCTTGGCCTGCCGCGACTGGTCGAACTGCACGATACCGACGGCGTTGATCTCCTTGTTCAGTGCGGCTTGTTTCGCCTCCACGGTGGCGACATTGGCCATTACCCGCTGGGTCGGAGAGAGCGAGACGTGACCGAGCATATCGGCCTGCTGCTTCTGCTCCGGAGTCTGGGGTGTGCCGGCAACAGCTGCATCATCAAGCTTCTTGATCAGTTCCATGCCGCAGATCGGGCAGGTGCCTGGCTTGTCCTTGATGATGAAGGGGTGCATGGAACAGGTCCAGAGCTGAACTTTGTGTTCAAGCTTTGAATGACCACCACCATCATCCTTGAACCAGCCATTTTTGTAGAGCCAGCCTCCAGCGACAGAAACGGAGATGATCAGGATTGCCAGGGGGATTGCGATTTTTTTGTTCAGGGCCATGGCCGTACCTCGGTATCGTGAATTTTAATGATGTTGAATGTGCCCGGAAGCCGGTGCTGCCTGTGATGGCGCCTGCTCCGGCACGGCAGCCAGCGGTGCTGTCATCTGCAATACAGGAGCTGATACCAGATCGATTCCGACAGCCGCTTCAAGCTGTGCCAGTTTCATCATATACTCTGCCTGTGACTCGTAAAGTTCCCGCTCGTAGTTGAACAGGGTCATTCTTCCGTCAAGGAGCGTCAAAAAATCCACTTTACTCACCCGATAACTGATCACGGCTGATTCCAGGGATTGTTCCGCCTGCGGGATGATGCCTCCCCTGTAGAGTTCCACCAGTTTTCTGCGGCGATCCAACTGGGCAAGAGTGTCGTTGATTGTATACGAGATGTTGTTCTTCAAGCCGTTTAACTCTTCCGTCGCCATGTTTGTCTCGGATGTCGATTCGGCCAGCATCGCCCGGCGGCGTTGCTGCTGGAAGGGCAGGTTGAAGGTTACTCCGACGGTAAACATGTCATAGCCGGGATCGCTTACCATATCGGTCGAAATGGCTTCCTTGAACATATACTCGAAGGAGAGGTTGAAGTCGGGATAGAATTCCTTTTGCGCCAGGCGGTGAGACGCCTGCCCCTTGTTTGCCAGGCTGATCAGACTTTTTACCTGGGGGCGCTTGTCATGGGCGGTCTGATTCAGTTGTTCGGCGGTGAGCGGGAGTAGCGGCAGCGAGAAATCCGCGATGGTGCCTACCGGGGTATTTCCGGGGCGATAGAGGAGGTAATTGAGGTTGGCTTCCAGACTTTTTCGCTGCTGTTTGAGGGTTATCTGCATGTCGAGCATCCTGGATTTTTCCAGGCCGGCCTTGTAAATGTCCTGCTGTACCCCCTGACCTACCGAATACTTTGACTCGGTAATGGTCACAAAGTCGGCCAGGATCTTCAGATTCTTGTCAACAATCTCCAAACCCTTATCGACGGCCCAAAGTTGGTAGTAGGTTTCCTTGACCATTCGGGTCAGCTCAAGCTTGCGTTCTTCAATGGACCATTTAAAGGATTCGGCCTCGTAGTTGGCGACCTCCTGCTTGATGGCCCGCTTGCCCCAGAAGGGGAGTTGCTGAGAGATGCCGATCACCTTGGCGGATTGGGGGTCTTTGTTGAAAACAAAAGGTTCGCGAACCAGCATATTCTGAAGTTTGAACATGAACATCGGATCTTCCAGGCTTGATGCCTGCCTGGACTTATTGGCAAACATCTGCCAGCGGGACTGGGACGCTTTCAGCTCCGGGTTGTTGGTCAGCGCGTTGGAGACGAGATTGGAAAGGTTTTCAACGGGCTTGGGCTCTTCGGCGAGAGCGCAGTTGGTAAAGATGAGCGTTGTGGCTACTACGACAAAAAAGTTTTTCATGGCCGCCCCTGATTTACGTGGTTTATGACGAAATGAGTATATCAGATATCGTGCCAAACGCATTGGATGCGGGTATTCAAAGAGTTACAAGGATTCCGGCAAGTATTGCAATGACATCGGTGAGGAATATTCAACAGTCGAGTAGTATATTCTTCGTGGTAGACCGGCAGACGTCTCATTCAGGCTCAATCTTTCTCCGGCTGCACGATCCCGTATTTCTCCAGACGGTAGATCAGGGTATGGCGGGGAGTCTTTAAAAAACGACCATACCATCTTTCAATATGACGGTCCGATCGGAATAAGCCCCGTTTTCCGGGTTATGCGTTACCATGACAACGGTCTGACCGGCATCGTTCAGTTCGCGAAACAGCGCCATGACCTCATCGCTGGTTTTGGAATCAAGGTTGCCGGTCGGCTCGTCTGCCAGGAGTATATGGGGATTGTTGACGATGGCTCGGGCTATGGCTACCCGTTCCTGTTCTCCGCCGGAGAGTTGATTTGGCAGACGGTCCAGCTTGCCGCCCAGGCCGACCCGTTCGAGGAGGGCCTGGCGGGCGGCGATCTTTTTTGCCGCTGTGCTCATCTTGACGATAGCCAGCGGCAGCATGACGTTCTCGATGGCGGTCAGGTAGGAGATAAGATTGAAAGACTGGAAGACAAACCCCAGGTTCTGTGCCCGGAAGTCGGCCAGTTTTTCGCCGGGCAGTTGATAAAGTTTTACTCCGGCCATTTCTATCTCGCCCGTAGTAGGGTGGTTCATGCCGCCCAGCACGGACAACAGGGTGCTCTTGCCGGAACCTGACTGCCCCATGATGGTGATGAATTCACCCGCCTCAATGCTGATGTCCACACCGCGGAGCGCTTCGACAACGTCATCGCCGCTGGTGTACTGTTTTTTTACGTTCTTAACTTCGATGAGTGCCATAAATGAGCCGTCCAATTTCGTGTTTTTGTAAGGGCGTCCCCTTGCGGGCGCCCGCAGTTGGGCAGGTGCAAGACCTGCCCCTACAGAGCTCTTAGTGCCTCTGTCGGGTCCATCTTTGATGCGTGCAGTGCCGGATAAAGGCTGGCCAGGAGCCCCAGTGTCAACGCAAGTCCGATTGAACCGAAGGCTACCGTTGAATCCCATATCAAATGGGCATTCTTACTCTCGGCCATGAACGGCAGGGCCAGTTTGGCTCCTCCCATGCCGACCGCATATCCCAGAAATCCGGCCAGCAGACTGACCAGAGCCGCCTCTAAAAGAATGATCCGCATGATGTGACTCTTTCTGAAACCGATGGCCCTGAAGACGCCGATCTCCGTGGTCCGCTCGTTGACGCTGCCCATCATGGTGACAAAAACGATCAGTGAACCGATAAAGACCACTACACCGGCCATGGCGTAGGAAAAGCGCTTGAACTGATCCAGAGCCTTGAGTCGGCCTTCGACTACCTGCTGGATGGCCGATACCTTGGCATCCGGCAGTTTCTCGGCAATCTGGGTCACCATGTCGCCGATGGGGCAACCTGAACAGAGCGCTGCGACCTCAGCCATGCTGATCTTGCCCTTCTTGTCCAATAGCTTCTGGGCTGTGGCCAGGCCGGCAAAAACAAGAGCGTCGTCCTGCGAGCCGGTCTGGTCGAGCACCCCGGCAACCGTGAAGGTTTCACCTTTGATGGTCAGATTGTCACCGGGAGATACGTTTAGCACTTTGGATGCATCAGAACCGAGCAAAAGATCGTGTTCCGACTTGGGTTCATTTCCGAAAACCTTCCACCACTGTTTCATCTTCAACTCGCTCTCGAAGTGGACACCAACCAGCAGCACGTCATGGTCGTTGATTTTGGTGCCACCCAGCACCTTGGGGCTGATAGCCGAGATATTCCTGTGGTTGGTTATGGTCTTTATCTTGGCCAGATCTTCTTCAAGAATCTCGCGCTGATCAAAGGTCACGCCGCCCAGACTGATGCCGCCATAATTCATTGAGAGGCCGTTGCTCTGGGGAGTGACGAGAATATTGGCGCCGAACTCGTCCATTTTGCGTTCAATATCACTGGACATGGAGCGGGTCAGGGTCACCAGTGTGACGATTGTGGCAATTCCCACCATCAGGCCGATGGTAAGAAATGCCATTTTGGCCTTACGGCGCTTCAGGTTGTTGATGGATATTGTGTGAAGTTTCATCAGAAGTATCTCGCCCCGCCTTTGAGATCATTTACTGTAATGAAAATATTGTTGCCGTTTTGCTGGTGCGGCAGATAACCGGGATTGCAGCCGCCGCTGGCATTGGGCCCGAGACGGTTGATGGCGAATTTCTGGTTGCAGTTCTTGCAGTTCATCTTGTCATCCTGTTGTTCATAACCCTTTTTGGATTTATAGCAGGCATCACAGGCGTCGAAGGCGGTTTTGATGCTGCCGTCGCTTGACCTGACTGCGAAGAAGGCAATCTCCTTGCCACCATCATCAAATTTGTAAAAATGGGCCTTACCGTCAGCCAGTTTGGACACTGGAATCGTAGCAATCCCGTTCGCTACCTTCACCTTTTCGTACTTGCCCAGCGAGAAGGCAAAAACACTGACCGCGCCAATCAATAGCGCCACCGTTACGATTCCTGCCCATACCACCTGTTTCGTGCGAATTGTAGCCATTTAGATCTCCTTTTGTATGTTTGAAATTATTTGCTGCGTTTCTTGCTGAATATAATTTCGTTCATGCATGCCTCCCGATTATCGGAAGGTGTCTAGCTTTGTTTGTTGGACCCGCATCCGCCGCCCTGGGTGCCACAACCACCGCAGCCGCCAGAAGGCGAGGCCTGCTTCCCGATGTCCCTGCCGGTTATCTGTTTGAACTGCTCCGGAGTCAGCACCCTGTGCACTCTGCTACCAAAGCCGGCGGCGTTGACTTTCTCTGCCAGAGCTTCCGGCTTGACGGTCTTTGTGTCGTAACCCACTACCACCCATCCGCCCTCAACGTCCACCTCGGTGACCGCAACCCCTTTTAATGACTCAAGCGCCTTGGTAATCTTGCTGGAGCAGCTGCCGCAGGTCATGCCGCTCGTTCTCAGGACGGTTACCGAATCAGCTGTCGCACCGATCCTGACGCGAAGAGCGAGAACCGCCAGGACGGTAATGGTTATGACGACGAGCAGCGAGGTCGATAGCAGTCTTGTGTGTTTTTTGTTGATCAAGGGCATGTTTGTCTCCTGACATTGATGGTACTATGTCTTCAATTGGCGTGCCAAACCCGCTCTAGAACACAACTACCTAATATTGTTGAATGAGTGTTTTGGGGGCCGGTATGTTTGGTTGGATTTGGTGGGGAATATTCAAAACAGGTGGAGAATATTCTACTTCGCGGGCAGAATTCACATCTGAATATTTAAGTTTTTTCTCGTTTGTTCCCATGGCTATTAAAATATACTTGACTTGTTTGGGCGTGAACTATACTTATAAAATTATTGGATAGTCATTATCAGGAGGTATGCACCATGGCAGACAAAACATTTTCCCTTGATACACTTACCCTGCATGCCGGCCAGACTCCGGATTCGGAAACGCTTTCACGTGCGGTGCCGATTTACCAGACATCGTCATATGTATTCAAGAGTTCTGAGCATGCCGCCAACCTGTTCGGTCTCAAGGAGTTCGGCAATATCTACACCCGCCTGATGAATCCGACCACCGATGTTCTTGAAAAACGGCTGGCCTCGCTGGATGGTGGTGTGGCCGCGCTGGCGGTCGCTTCCGGTCAGGCCGCGATCACCTATGCGGTCCTTAATATCGCCAAGGCCGGCGACTCGATCATCTCATCGAATTTTCTTTACGGCGGCACCTACAACCTGTTCCATTATACCCTGCCGCGCATGGGCATCAATGTGACGTTCGTCGATACCTCCGATCCGGAGAATGTCCGCAGGGCCATAACTCCTACCACCCGCCTGGTCTATACCGAGTCGGTGGGCAATCCCAAAAACAACATCGATGATTTCGAAGCGATTGCTGCAATCGCCCATGAAGCCGGACTGCCGTTTGTCGTGGACAATACCGTGACAACTCCGTTCCTGTTCAAACCACTTGATCATGGCGCCGATATCGTTGTCTACTCGCTGACAAAGTTTATCGGCGGCCATGGCACCAGCATCGGCGGAGCTGTGGTGGACGGCGGCAAGTTCCCCTGGGATAACGGCAAGTTCCCGGAGTTTACCGAGCCCGACCCATCCTATCACGGTTTGAAATTCTGGGAGGCATTGGGCAATATCTCCTACATCATCAAAATGAGAGTCTCGCTTCTGCGCGATACCGGCGCTTGCATCTCTCCTTTTAACTCCTTCCAGATCATTCAGGGCTTGGAAACACTGCATGTTCGCATGCCCCGCCATGTCGAGAACGCCCGCGCCGTGGCAAAATGGCTCGAGGCCCATCCGTCCGTTTCCTGGGTGAACTATCCCGGACTTGCCAGCCACAAGGACCATGCCAGGGCTCTTAAATACCTTCCGAAAGGGGAGGGGGCCATCATCGGTTTCGGCATCAAGGGCGGCCTGGAGGCCGGCAAGAAGTTCATCGATAACGTCAAGCTGCTTTCGCACCTGGCCAATATCGGGGACGCCAAGTCGCTGGTGATCCACCCGGCCTCGACCACCCACCAGCAGCTTTCGCCGGAAGAGCAGGTCGCATCGGGTGTTACGGCGGATTTCATCCGGCTCTCGATAGGTATCGAAGCGGTGGAAGATATCATCGCCGACATCGAGCAGGCTCTGGAGTCCTCACAGAAATAGGCATAAACGCCTTTTTTAATCATGTCTATGGGCAACCTTGTGGTTGCCCATATTTTTGTGTAATATCAACAGAATCTGTTGAAGCAATAAATACCGTATCCGGAGGATTTTTTCATATGTATATGCTGACAATCAAAACCAGCTTTGCTGCCGCTCATAACCTGATCAATTATCAGGGAGATTGCGAAAACCTGCACGGTCACAATTGGAAAGTAGAGGTGTCGGTGACGGCCCGCGAACTGGACAAGTCGGGCCTCGGGATTGACTTCAAGGTTCTCAAACGGGATGCCGGAGCTATAATTAATGAGCTGGATCACAAGTATCTCAATGAAAATCCGGCTTTCCGTGACCTTTCTCCATCTTCGGAACATATCGCCAAATATCTGTACGATCGTATTTCGGAGCGTATGAATAACGATAATATCAAGGTCGATTCAATAACCGTCTGGGAATCTGATAACGCATCCGCACGTTACTATGAGTGATATGATCCACATCAGCGAGCTGTTTTCGTCGATTCAGGGCGAAGGCCTCCTCGCCGGCCGCCGCCAGATATTTGTGCGCTTGACCGAGTGCAACCTGGACTGCTGCTATTGTGATACCGAATTCGGCAGGACAGAAATCGGCAGGGTTGAGTCCAGACCCGGATCAGCAGATTTGATTAATATTCCGCAGCCGATGCCTTTGCATGCTATTACCGATATCATCGCCGAATGGCAGGCCCTGCTTCCGGGAGCGCACCATTCTGTCAGCTTCACCGGCGGCGAACCTCTGCTGTATGCCGACCTGCTGGCCAGGCTGTTTCCCGATATCCGCAGAATCATTCCGATCCATCTTGAAACAAACGGCACCATGCATCTGGCGCTTGGGCAGGTGAAGCGGCACCTGGACTATATCAGCATGGATATGAAGCTTCCTTCGACAGCCGGTTGCACAGGGCAGCTGTGGGACTTGCACGCGCTTTTTCTGCGTGAAGCCCAGGGCTGCAATGTTTCAGTCAAGGTCGTTGTCGGTGATGTGACGGAACAGCACGAAATATTCAAGGTGTGCGAGATCATAGCCAGGATAAACATTGATACTCCGCTGTTTCTGCAGCCGTTGACGTTGCCTGACGGCACTATCGGTATCAAGGCTGCCCATCTTCTTCATCTTCAGGAACTGGCCTCCGGACGCCTGCCGGATGTGCGCGTCATTCCCCAGATGCACAAACTTTTGGGGGCGTTGTGATCATTTCTGACATGACAATGCCGGAGTTTGAGGCCGGCCTCACCCGCACCAGGATCGTTCTGATCCCGTTCGGTTCGGTGGAAGAGCATGGCCCCCATCTTCCGCTCTCCACCGACACCTTCGAGGCATACCAGGTGTGCATTAAAGCGGCGGAACGAAGGCCGCTGTTCGTTGCACCGCCGATCCACTACGGCAATTGTCGCTCGTCCGCCTGCCATCCCGGTACAATCTCGATTACGACCACCACTCTCAAGTCGCTCTTTATCGATATCGTCAAGTCTCTGCGGGGACATGGCCTGGATACATTCATCGCGCTCAGCGGCCATGCCGGCGGAGCCCATGGCATGGCTTTGCAGGACGCCGGTGAAGAGTTGATCGCCTGCTATGACGATATCTCGGTTGCCGTTGTTACCGAATTCCTGCTGGCCCGGGATCGCGCCAGGGATCTGATCGAAACGCCTGGTGATTGCCATGCCGGAGAAATAGAAACTTCAAGGATCATGCATTCCCATCCTGAACTGGTCAAAGGGACCGCTCCGGCTGAATACCCGTCTTTCCCTCCTGGAATCCTGGTGCGCGACAAGCGGCGCTACTGGCCCGGAGGAGTGTGGGGGGATCCGGGCAAGGCTTCCGCCGAGAAGGGCGCCCGGATCGAGGAAGCGGTGGTGGAAGGCCTGCTGGATTTGATAAGAAAAATCGAGGGACACTCTTGCTGAGCAATTCAAACATCATTACAACCATCGAACTGAGTTCTGGTCTCTGCATTACTCTGTCTGACGAAACCCGGCATTATTTTGGCGGGTATTATCATGTCAAGGTCCTGGCACATTGCAACGTGGCGCTTGACAGGATGTTTTTTGAAAATGAAGTCCAATACCTGGATGCACTTGATAAACTGGGGCAATCGGTCGTTTTTGAGAGGGTATTGGAAAAGATGGCTGTGCCGGAACAGGATATCATTTCTGTACGGAATCAACTGGTTGACTCGTTCAAAAATACCGCCATCTCTTATCTGACGACTCCCGACTTCGAGCGTCGCTTTGTCAGGAACGAGTACCGGGCCATTCTCGGTAAGTCCGTCAAGAAGCATGCATCAAGGGTCTTTTGACGTGGATACAACCGTAGCCCGGATCGAAAAACTTGCATTTGGCGGGAACGGTGTCTGCCGGATTGATGGCAAGATCTGCTTTGTTCCGTTCAGCTGCCCCGGTGATGAAGTACGCCTTCGAATAACCAGCCAGAAAAAATCCTACTGTACGGCCGAGATTGTCGAAATCATCCAGCCTTCGCCTGATCGTGACATTCCAGTGTGTGAAATATACGGAGTCTGCGGCGGATGCAGTTGGCAGCATGTTCAGTATCCGGTCCAGTTGCAGCAGAAACGCCAGATCTTCGCCGATACCCTCTGGCGGGGAGGGCGGGTCGATGGAAGTCTGATCAGTGACACCGTTGCTTCACCACTGGCATATGACTATCGCAGCCGGGTCCGCTTCAAGGTGTCCGCGGACCGGGGCGGGTTGCGTATCGGATTCCATAGGAACAGCACGCACGTAGTGGAAAATGCGCTTAATGGCTGTCCAGTGGCAAAACCGGTGATAAACGAGATTCTGAATTGTCTGAGGTCGGTACTGCAGGGTTATGCCGGTGTCGGCTTTATTGATCAGATCAGCATCGATTCCGGTGAGCAGGGCGCGGTGGCTGTGGTTCATTATTCCGGAAAAGACCTTTCAGGGCTGAAGTCGTATCTGATCGGTAGTTCCTCGAAGCTTGGCCCATGCACAGGTCTTTTTATCCAGGCGAACCGGAAGACGGAGCCTGAAAAGCTGTGGGGTAGTGCCGAAATCAGCTATTGCATGCCCGGCCGTAATCCGGATCAGGGCTCGTGCGTTCTCACATATCTCCCTGGCGGTTTTGCGCAGGTAAACCAGGCCCAGAACGTGGCCCTGCTTTCAATAATAAGGCGTCTGGGTGATTTCAGGCCTGCCGATCGACTGCTCGACCTCTATTGCGGTAACGGTAATTTTTCAATACCGCTGGCTGATGATGTGGCCTCGGTTTACGGGATTGAAGGTTCTGAAGGTTCCATCCGCTCGGCAAACTCCAATAAAATCCGCAATAATATAAGTAACGTCAATTTTGTCTGTGCTGATGCGAAAGTCGCTCTCAGGCGACTTGATCCAGACGCCACCCCTTTTGACGTCATATTGCTTGATCCTCCCCGAACCGGCGCCGGAGACGTTGTTCCGGAAATCGCCCGCCTGAACCCCTCCAGAATAATTTATGTTTCATGCGATCCGAGCACACTCGCCAGGGATTGCGGCTTGCTTGCCGGTCATGGCTATGGTGTTGTCGAATCTGTACCGCTGGATATGTTTCCACAGACCTATCACTTGGAAAGTGTCACCTTGCTGAACAAAAAATAAGAGAGGTTATATAATGAGAATACTGTCCAGACTTTTTTCAAAGGCTCCTGCGGATTTACTGGCCAAGGGAGATCGTTATCTTGAATCCGAAGCCTTTTTCGATGCAAGAACCTGCTATGAAGACGGCCTCAAGCGCTGCTCTGACACGGATTCGGAAAACGATCTGAAATTGACTTTTCAACAACGGATTGAAGCCGCCAATTTAAAGCTGGCAGAACTAAATCTGAGCGAAGCCCGGTTTGCTTTTTCAAGAGGAGACACAGTTAAGGCAATAGATCACCTCGAACTAGTAAAAACACTGACTTATGATGTCAGTGTACGGGAAAAGGCGGAAGCAATGCTTAATGAGTGCAGTGTGGCGGACGGCGCTCCCGCCGAACAGGTCAAGGCATCCGCATGCGGCACATGTTCTCATACAACTGGCGTTGACTGTGCCGACTCACCGCAGGATGATGATTCCCTGCACCCTATGGAATATTATGACCTGCTTATTCGCCAGTTGCCGGCTGAGCAGTATCATCGTTATGTGAAATTGGGAGAAGATTTTGCATACGCATATGTTGCCGCAAGTCAGGACCGTCACGAAGATGCTTTGACCCGCCTGGAACAGTGCGCCGGAACTGTTGATCAGGATATCTACTGCTGCGAAATCGGGAAGGTTCTGCATCGGTTGGGAAAAGATCTTGAAGCGGAACAGTATTTGCGTAAGGCGCTTCAGCATAATCGTTCCAACACTTTGATATGGCTCAATCTTGCCATGCTTCTGATTGACAGCGGCCGGGTAGCCGAGTGCATGCAGGTGCTGGACACGATGATTGCCGAAGAGCTGATGCCTGAACAGGCAATGCTGATGCGTGCGGAGATACTGGAAGCCTCCGGCGACCTTGATGGCGCGATAGACCAGTATACTCCGCTGTTGTCAACGGCGTATGTCCGTTCCGCGGCAGAAAAGTTGTACGGTGCGTTGCTTGCAGCCGGCAGGCAGAATGATGCAGCCGTGATTTTCAAGAAATATCTTGGAAAATGTTGCCATTAAATTGAACTTCAGTTTGCTTTTAACATCGAATATGGCTATACATTGGAGGTTGTAATGAACAAATCGGAACTTATTGAGCAGTTGGCCGTCAAAAAAGAGATTCCAGTAAAGCGTGCTGAAGAGATTGTTAACTTAATATTTTCTTCGATGACAGAAGCCATGATAAACGGAGATCGTATCGAAATCCGAGGTCTGGGCAGTTTTGTTATCAAGGATTACGGCACCTATACCGGCAGAAATCCCAAAACCGGTGAGCCAATCAAGGTAAGTCCTAAAAAACTGCCGTTTTTCAAGGTTGGAAAAGAACTGAAAGAGATGGTTCTAGGCTAACCCAATATGGCGCGCCTCCCTTCAGACAAAGCAAAGATTGGAATCCAGTTTATATTTAATTATGATTAATTTTTTTATCGTAGTCATATTGGCTTGCCTGATTCCGGTTTGCGCATCTGCCAACCCGGGCAGATCCGGTTCAAGCGGACTTATTGATGTGCCATCGGCCGAAACACTGGATGCCGGGAATATCTGCGTCGGTCTGTGGTCATGTTACGGTAAAAATAACAGTTTTGACAAGAAAAGCTCCTTGGTTGTGCCGGTCTCGATAACTCTGGGAATCGGAACATTCTGGGAGGTTTATGGCGCATATCCGAATATCCTGTTTAATGGTCAGGAAGATGCATCCGGCAGGGGCACTCTCGATATCGGCACCAAACTTCGCTTCCTTGGCGATCGCTCATCGATGTTCAAGATGGCGTTTGATTTTCTGGGGCAACGGCACATCTCGGAGAATCGCATTGCTGATGGAGTCACCGATCTTTCCGCAAAAATTATTACTTCCATCAACAAAAATGATATCGGGTTACATGCTTCTGCCGGTTATCTGATGCCCGGTTCGATTTCCGGTGCATCAATGGAAAATGAATTCACCTTCGGCGCGGGTCTCGATTACATGCTTCTGCCGCGAATGAAGCTGCTTGGCGAACTTGTCGGCGGCACCAAGCGCTACTATGTGGAAGATAATCCCGCATTAAGCAGGCTGAGCATTCATTCCGGCTACAGCATGGAGGTTTCAGCCGGTATTCAGTACTATCTCTCTCCGCATCTGACAATCAACGCTTCGGCTGGCACCGGTTTCGGGGAGTATGATCCTGATCTCAAACTGCTGTTTGGACTGAGCTCCTGTCAGGGGGTCGGCACATTTGTCAAGCCGATTCCTTCGGTTGGTCGCAAACAGGCATCCAGGGATAAAACCAAGGACGCTCTCAAACCTCTTAAAATCATACCCATATCCAGCCTGCTTCTCAAGGCCTCAGCCGCTCAGTCCTCTCCAGTCAGCAAGCTGGAAGTTGAGGTAGATTCAGACAGGGAAGAGGTGCTGATCAAGCCTTACGGCCAGATTACCATTGCCCCGCAACAGGCCTCTTCCAACCTGACATCACCCGTGATTCCGGTCGAGATACCGCTTAAAGCCGCCGATGAGGAAATCTCACTTCAACCGCAGAAAATACAGGATCGGGAAGCAAGCGCGATAGATTATACCATGAACCGTATACGCGGCATCACACCGTTGTATGGTGTGGATGTCAAGGGCTCACAGGTTTCAATTCCCGCTGTTGCCGCACTGCCGGAGCGCATGTCGGTTTATCGTCGTTTCAGGTTTCCGGATGTAACTTTCGATTTTGACCAATGGACGCTTTCCACTGAAGGCAAGAAGATGTTATCGGAAGTTGCCGAACAGATCAGGAAAGACAAGAAATGGTTATATCTGAAGATCGACGGACATACCGACAGTATCGGTTCACTGGCCTACAACATGGACCTGTCCCTGAAGCGAGCGATCTCCGCAGCTACATACCTCATCAGTCATGAAGGGGTCGATCCTTCCAAGATATTTATCAAGGGATTAGGTAAATCGACCCCCATATCCGATAATGCAACCGCGGATGGCCGCAGAAAGAACCGCCGCACGGAAATCCTCTTCCTGGTCTCCAAGGAAGGTCAATGATATGAATATTAGCAAGTTATATGTATGTTGTGCTATTATTCTGCTGGCATTGATATTAAATGGCACTGCTTTCGCTCAAAATCCAATGGGAACCTCAAGGGTGCTGGCTGTGGTTCCGGTGAAGGGTAGTGTGGATCAGAGCGTGTACCGGCGGTTTGATCGTTTGGTCCCCGAGCTTAAGAAAATTGCAAGGGATAATATCATCAAGCTGGAATGCAGCTATTCAGGGCGTCCTGAAAATGAGCAGGATGTAATCAACGCCTATCAGGTCGCGGGCCGGATAGAAAAGTATCTGCGAGTGAAGCATAACCTTGAGCTTGATCTCTGGATTACCATCCAGCTTGGAACCAGAAAGACAAAATCGTCATCGCTGCTTACGATTGCACTTTTTGCCGATGATATCAAACGGCTGGATTCGATTCCGATAGACCCAAAGAAAACAGAAGAACATTAATTGCCGGGGAGACATTATGAAACTTGCCCTTTTGATAATAATTAGTGTATTCTTATTCGCGAGCGGCTGTTCTACCGTAAAGGTTGTTCCTGAACAGGTCGCCAACGGCAGTGTGAATTTGGCCGATAACTCGCAGACAATAACGCACCAGGGAACCGAAATATCGGTACGTGTGGATGAAACCGGAATTAATGCCTATAACCTGGAAGGTTTCGTAACCGCTTTTATGGTTTCAATAAGAAATACTTCCGGTTCCGTGATAGCTTTTCCGGAAGATTCTTTTGTGCTCGTTGATGAAAACAATCTGCAATACACGCTTCTGACTCCTGACAAGGTTCGCGAGATGTTGAAAAAAGATTCATACTACCTGATGCCATATCCTTATGTAGGATTCTACTATCTTGAAGACTATCAAAAGACCAATTTCTATAACAGGTCCAATTCGTCCCTCCCATACTATTATGAACTGTATCCGCAGGATATTTATACAAAGGCCCTCCCGATGGTTCCGGTAATCCCCGGTATGAAAATCGAGGGATTGACTTACTTCAAGTTTGATCCCGCAAATCATAAGAACATAAAATTATTGATATTTGCTAAAGGCGCAACAAAATTATCAACCCCTGATTTTCTGTTCCCTTTTAAAATTGTAAAATAAGTTTATGTGTAGCCGTGTCACATAGATGCATCTGAGTCTTTTAGAAGGTGCTTTAGGCGGCATCGGGCTGTTTTTACTTGGAATGAAACTGTTGTCTGAAGGTATTCGTGCTATTGCGGATCACCGCATCAGAAATCTGGTTTCTCTGCTGATGTCAAATCGTTTTACCTCCCTCTTGTCCGGTATTGTAATGACGTTCGCGCTCAGTTCCGGTAGTGCGGCGGTGATCTTTGCCGTCGGACTGCTTAATGGCGGCGTTATTAACGTTTTTCAGGCAATCTGTGTCCTTTCCGGAATCCTGCTCGGTAGTTCTCTCTCTTTGCATCTGCACCTGATTCCTTATAGTCTGCTTTCCGGTTTTTTCATTTTAGGTGGATTCATAATCAAGTATTTCTTCAGAAACCGCCGTCTTGTTCATTATGGAACCCTGTTGCTAGGGGTCGGCCTGCTGTTTTTCGGGCTGTCATTGCTGGAGGGAAGTTACCGTCCGGTTAATGGTGGCCACCCTCTTAACGACCTGATTTATGGAATGCTGTATCAGTCAAGTCTCATGGCGGCTTTATCCGGCGCCATAATATCTTTTCTCGTTCAATCCACCCAGTCCACTCTTTCCATAATCGCTTCCCTGGAGAATAACGGAGAAATGCCGCTGTCGCTCTCATTTGCCATGTGCTGCGGAGGCATGCTTGGTATGTCGGTGATCGGGCTGCTTGCCTCTGTTGGTGGCAAATATGTCGCCAGACGGGTCGCGATGGTTCTGATGCTGATCACGCTGATTACATGTTTGCCCTTGATAATATTTTCGCAGGCCGGTGCGGATTTATCTTATGAAATTGCCTCCAGCTTCGGCAATCATGACCTCTGCAATGTTTTATCATGGGGGTATACCATACCCAGTGTAATTGGAGCTCTGATACTGTTTGTCTCCGCAAGTCCGGTTTCCAGGCTCCTGCATATGTTCGAGTCGGATGCAAGCGGCAAGGTGGGTGGCATGCAGCCCAGTGCCGGTTATCTCGACCGACGCATCCTGATAACTCCACCTATTGCGCTTGAGCAGGCCAGGAAGGAGGTCCAGCGTATGGCAGCTGTAACTTCCTGGATGTTTGCCGATGTTCTCGCAATTCTTTCTAACTTCGATGCGCGGCGGGTTGAAACGATTCGTCAGCATGAACAGCTGCTGGATTCACTCAATTCTGAAATAACTTCGTTTCTGGCAGCATTGTCAAAAAGTGCCAGCGGGCCTGATATAATGTTTGAGGTTCCAGGTCTGATTCAGGTTGTTTCCGCACTGGAGCATATAGGTGATGTCTGTGAGGATATTCTGGATTGCACGTTGGACCGCAAGCAGTCGGGAATTATCTTTTCTCCGGATGCAATGCGTGACCTTATAATCCTGGCTGAGCAGACCGGTAACATAATCATCAGGATGGAAAAATTCGTTTCTTCCAGCGAGAACTATGACCGTGATGAATTACATCAGATGAAAGCCCGTACCCGTCAGCTGTATGACCAGATCAAAGAGTCGCATTTCAGCAGAATCTGTTCCGGGGTTTGCCCGCCACGTTCCGCCATGCTTTTTCAGGAGATGTCTTCATCCTGCATGAGAATTGCGGAACTGTGCTGGAATGTCTTGGGTGTTCAGATCAGGAGAACCGAATAAAATGAAATGTGCAGCCATTGATTTCGGTACCAATACGGCACGTTTGCTCATCGGAGAACGCATCAACCGGAAGCTTTCAACTCTGCGCGTTGAAAGGGAAATAGTCAGGCTTGGCGGAGGCTTTTCCGACGACATGGGTTTGTCTGAAGAGGCCCAAAAGCGTGGATTGAACTGCTTGAAAAAATTTGCAGGCATAATCAGGGAATATGGCGTTGAGCAGATTCGGGCTTCCGCTACCAGCGCCGTCAGGGATGCGGTAAACGGGGCCACGTTTGTTGAACATGTTTTTCGTGAAACCGGAATCAGGCTGAACGTCATCGGCGGTGATCTTGAAGGTCGTTTGACGCTGGAAGGAGTTATCTCCGGTCTTGACGTAATTCATGAGAAGATGGTGGTCCTGGATGTGGGCGGGGGCAGTACGGAGCTTACCGTTGCTGAAAACGGGATTCCGCAGTTTGTGCGCAGTATTCCGTTGGGGGTCGTCAGGCTAACCGAGGGTTTTACTACCTTCCAGTCCATGAACCAGAGGATCGTGACCGTGCTGAACCAGCTGGAAACCGAGATGTCAGCGGCCGGCATCTGCGGACAACCGGGCTCGGAACTGGTCGCAACAGCTGGGACCGCTACAACTCTGGCCGCCATTCAGATGGAAATGACAGATTACGATTATCGCCGGGTTAACAACTTTCTGATCAGCAGAGCCGAAATTGAAGCGATCTACCAGAGGTTGCTGCCATTGTCACCGTCAGAGAGAATCTCGATTCCAGGCCTTGAAAAAGGGCGGGAGGATTTGATCATGGCCGGTATTCTTATAACGGGACATGTTATGGACCGATTCGGATTCGGACGTTTGAAAGTCAGCGACTATGGCTTGCTGGAAGGGTTGGCCATTTCAGATGTTGAACTGGTGTAGGGCACTGTTTTGCTCATAAGTTGCTCCAGTGCCGACTTGGCTTTCTCCGCCGCTCTTGTATCACCGTTTTTTTGATACGCTTTAATCAGCTTTTGCAGGATGAAAACCGCCTTATCCCTTCTTCCGGCCGACAGATGGACCGAACAGGCCCGTTCAAGATAATCCGCGTTTTGGAGCGGCTCATTTTTCCTCTCGGCAACTTCCGCGAGTTTCTCCAGATCAAGGCCGATCTTGGCGCTCGCCCCCGTCCTCTTGTCAATTTCAAGCGCCTCCAGAAGCTGCTTTTCGGCTGATTCCAGGCGACGAGACTCCAGCTCGATATCTCCTAGCATCCTCAATGAGTTTGCCTCTTCTTCGGGCAGATCATTGTTTCTGTTCTCCTGCAGCGCGATGGTTGCGGTTTTGGTTGCTATGTCCAAATTGCCGTTGATTAGCTGTATTCTTGCCAATAGATTACGTCTGACACCCTTTGACGGACCATTCTCGGCATCCAGGGCTCTGGAGGCCCACTTCAAAGCATCAGTATTGTTGTTAAGGGCAATTTCAACCAGTGCTTTCTCGTAGGTGACTTCAGAGGTGAATTCAGGGTGAGCGATGCAGATCTGCAACACTTGATCGATATAGAGTCTTGATGCGTCGATCTTTCCTCCCAGCCGGTTCAGTCGGGCAAGGTTGACAAGCGCAATAACCCGGTCCGGATTATCTTCAATTGATGAGCTTAATGCCAGCGCATCGGCAAAAAGCTGTTCGGCCTGTTGAATGTTGTTTTTTTGCTGGGCGCGTAAACCTCTTTCCAGTAACTTCTCTGTTTGAAGATGTGTCTCCGATCTGATAACCGATTTTCCCGATGTGATTGAACATGCTGTAACGGTTGATAACAGCATGGTTAATAGCACCAATGAATGAATCCGTCCTGAATTACTCATTGCTGTCACCGTGTATAAACAGCTTGCCAGCTGGTGGAGGTGTGTTGTTCCGGAATATCCAGACGTTTTGTATGGAATTTATCAGACGGTCAGTACCCAGCATCACATCTTCCGTCTGGGAAAGCAGTCCGGGGATTTTGGGAAATGCTGATTCCGACAGAATCCTGGCCTCTCTGGAAAATCCGGATATGTCAGTAAGTGTTGCATCAGCCTTTTCCAGTAGTTGAGGCAGTTTTTTATCAATGTTGTCAATGGCCAGATTTACACGGTTAAGTGTCGGAGCGAGGTCAAGGTCTTCCACCTTCTTGCTGGCAGTGTCGAGTAGGGTATCGGTTTTTGATGATAAACGCTCGATCGAGCCATTGGCCGAGACCAGTAGCCTGTCGGTATTACGGCGGGTTCCTTCCAGGTTGCGAGTCAAAACCTCCAGATTATGGATGCTCTTTTTAAGGTCACCATCAGGATTGTTGATATAACCGATTATGTCGCGTACCTCAACCAATACCGGTTTGATCTTCTCCGCGATTTCATCGGCCATCTCATCCAGAGCCTTTGTCTTTACATAAACGATTGCTTCGTTATCTTTAATCTCGGGTTTATCCTGGGATCCTGCGGAAACTTCAATGATGTTGTCACCGACCAAACCTTCCTTGACCAGTTTGACGACTGAATCGCTTCGAATCCAGGTACGGTATTTTTTGTCCAATTCAATGGCTATGTCCACCATGGCTTGATCGTTAAGAGATATTGAGGTTACGCGGCCGATTCTGAAGCCGGAAAGTTTGACCGGCATTCCTTTGGAAAAGCCGGTGCCGCGATCCACGGTAAAATGAAGACTGTAGGTTGCGGCAAAGAAATCTTTCTGGATGCCGTAGAACAGAAACGCCAAAACGATCCCGACAAGCGAAACCGCAATAAAAAGGCCGATTTTTCGTTCCAGATGTTTAAACCTGGGGTCTTCTTCACGAATCATTCAGATACCGTTTCCAATAGTCTATCGCTGGAGCAAAGAGATGACATTATCAAAGCTGTGAATATCAACAGCGTCCGTAGTAGAAGCAAAGACGATCGAGGTTCTTTCTTCCATCTCCGCATGGAAGCGGTTAATTACAGTCAAAAGCATGCTTTGTTCCGTGGTTGATATCTTTTCCAGGCTGTTGCAGTAAAGCATCATTTCAGGTTTCATTATTGCCGCCCTGATAAACGCAACCACTCTTTTCTCAAACAGTGAAAGATGCGCGGGCAACACCATTCTTTTGCCTTTATATCCGAGTTCATCCAGATAGTTGCGTGCCGATTCCTGGCTCTGAACAGCCGGTTCGCCGAAATGATAGGTCATGGGCAGAAAAATATTCTCCCAGACCTTTAAATTCGAAACCAAGCCGCCTGAAAAAGGGACAATACCAACTTTTAGACGCAAATTCATCAAGATTTCACTGGTTGCGTCCGTCAGGGAAAAGCCCAGGACGTTTATTGAACCTGAGTCGGGCTGGATCATTCCGGTTATCAATCGTGCAAATTGACGGCTGTCTTCCTCTCTGGCAATCAGGACAAGCGAACGGGTTCCTGTTTCGAACTTGCATGAAAATCGGCAAAGAAGGTTTGAATGGCTTACATTATCGAATAGTAAGGCGGTTGACATGCCCTACATACTATCGAGAAAAGCATTGTTGTCAACGTGAGAATTGTGCTTGAAGCCAGGGTTGACCTCTTCCTGCTTGACCTGACTCTCTATTTGCGTTAGCTTTCTCTGTGAATCCGAGTCAGAGGAATTTGAAATGCGAGTAATTGCCGGTATCTGTCGCGGAATGAAGTTGAAATCACCACATGGGGAAGTAACCCGCCCTACGGCAGACAGGGTCAAGGAGTCGCTTTTTAACATAATTTCAAATCAAATTGATTTTCAAGGATGCCGTGTTCTGGATATCTGTGCCGGAACAGGCAGCCTGGGAATTGAATCATTAAGCCGGGGCGCGGCTTCATGTACTTTCATAGAGCAGAACAGAAATGTATCCGGGATACTTACCGAGAATCTGACCGCCGCCAAGTTTGAGCATAGGTCGGAACTGTTGACGATGGAATCACACAAGGCGTTGAAGTTGCTTTCAAAACGTGGAGCCGGGTACGATCTTGTGTTTCTTGATCCGCCATATGACTCGGGCATTTACCTGTCAATTGCAGCGTTATTGTGCGAACTTGGGCTGTTAACCGTTGATTCCTTATTCATTGCGGAATGTTCCGTACGAAATCCCTTGCCGGGAACCGTGGGAACTCTGATCAAGACCGACCGGCGCGTATATGGCGATACGGCTATTGAATTCTATAATCTGGAGAGAGCATGAAAAAAGTCGCGGTGTATCCCGGGTCTTTTGACCCGATCACCTATGGACATCTGGATATCATCAGGCGAGGCCTGACGATATTTGATGAAATTATCGTTGCAGTTGCAAGAAACTCCCAGAAAAACGCATTATTCTCAACCGATGAACGCGTGGCACTTATCCATGATGTACTAAAGGAGGAAGAGAGAGTCACGGTTGACACTTTCAGCGGTCTTCTGATAGATTATGCATCCGTTCGTGGGGCACATGTGATCATTCGCGGATTGCGGGCCATATCGGATTTCGAGTACGAGTTTCAGATTGCCCAGATGAACAGCACCATCGGCCGTGAAATTGAAACCCTGTTTATGATGACGTCTTTGCAGTATGGATATCTATCCTCTTCGATTGTCAAGGAGGTCTGTTCTCTGAACGGAGATATCGATATGTTTGTACCTCCGGAAATCAAGGCAGCATTAAAACAGAAATATGGACTGGTGTAGTACGGATAAAGCTGGAATGTGGATAATCACCCACTAAAATTGGCAGGAAAGAATGATGAAGCTTGCAGAGCACGTAAATCAAATTCAGCTGTATCCCACACCGGCATTCGATGCCGGCTTTACACGCTACATGCCGTTTGGCGGCGTCGACAAATATGCCCGATTTTCAGTTGCAACCAGCATGGAAAACTTAATAAAAGGTATGCACCGAATAGAAGAGGCGATAAAAAATCTAAAATAGCATGTCAAGGTGAGGCGCTGAAAGGCGCCTCATCTTTTTATGAGAGCGAGGGTACAGATGATTACTCGAGACATGATCATTTCCGACATCATTACACAGCACCCTGAAACCCTGCCGGTGTTCAAAAAATTCAATCTTGATTGTTATGAATGCCAGATAGCCGACCTGGAGACCCTGGAACATGGCGCTGGTGTTCATAAAATCAATATTGACGATCTGTTGGCATCATTGAACAGCGTTCTTAAATAAATATATTTACCAGGAGCTGATTGATGAGTGACCTTGAACAGTATACCCGTTTTTTTTCGGTCGGTATCAAGGTTGGTGTCGGCATTCCATTGCCTAACGCCGAAGTATTCAGGGACTGGGCCATTATTCATAATATCGACGAAGACCTCGTTTCCCTGCAACTTTCAAGAGATGTTCTGCCTGTCAGCGTAAAGCTCCAGTATGGACAGATACTTGAATTGCGGGGGGGGAAAGAGGGCGCCGGATACAGTTGCCGGGCCATCATTGTCTCGGAAGGTGATTCACGGGAACTGCTTCTAAGGCTGATCGGCGAAATTGTCTCCGATGAACTGCGCGAATACTACCGGATCGATGCATTTCTTCCCATCAAATACTATGTTAGCAGAGAACAGAATATCGAGGTGCTCCACAGACAGTGGGAATTGCGCCGGGCGCACCGTCAGCAGATTGAGCTGGAGCAGAAGGAAAAAATCTGGAGTAGTGATCTGCTATCCCAAAGTGCCGATCTCCCCAATGAAAAAATTCAGGATGCGGAGGGGCGGATTGCCGGCGAAAGTGAAACCGCTGATTCATGGGATACCATAATACCGCTGGCGGCAAATGTCAGCGGTGGTGGTATCCGGCTCATAACCCACCAGGATTTTGAAAACGGGGAGTATGTGCTGCTTGAAATTCTCGTTCCTTCGCCACGGAGGGTTGTGGACGTGATTGCACGGGTGATCTTTGCAAACCGGAACTTTGCCGCGGGAAGCGATCAGGTATATTTCAATACCGGTATGCAGTTTGTTTACATCGGTGAGCGTGAACGCGACGCGATAGTCAACCATATTTCCAATATCCAGCTCAAAAGAATCCGGCAAATGAGGGAAAGATACCTGTTTAGAGGGGTCAATGGGGACGATGACAAGTATGCATCGGGAATATTCAATGCCAGATCATTGGTTGCCTGGGCAGTTTCAGCGATAGTTATCACCCTGATTTCAGCAGCCTTGATAAACTATTTCTGGGGTTACGCACATAATCGACCCAAGGGTGAGATCGAAATGATTTTTGAGGATGCGATCAAGAAGTATCAGGAAAAGTACAACAAGTATTGATGCATTGCCCCATCATGTCTACCTGCTGCCGGTTGAGCCAAATCCCCCTGTACCGCGCTCTGATTCCCGGCTGAATTCGGAAACCAGCTCCAGTGCAACCTGAGTCACGGGAACGAACATCATCTGGCAGATCCGCTCGCCCGGTTCAATCGTGTAGGGCTGCAGACCCCGATTGAAAATGCCGATACCAATCTCGCCCTGATAATCCGAATCGATCACTCCGACAGTATTGGCCAGCACGATGCCGTGCTTGATGCCCAGGCCTGAACGGGGAACCAGCAGCGCTACCAGTCCCGGATCGTGGATGCTGATGGCAATACCGCTCGGTACCAGTACGGTCTCACCCGGTTGGACCGTCATGGAGTGCTCCAGACAGGCGCGCAGGTCGAGCGCCGCCGCGCCGGTGGTGGCATAACCCGGTAGCGGTATGCTGGCGCCGATCAATGGATTCATGATTTTGGTTTCAATTTTGTGTTGGTTCATGTAAATTTCCCTGTCCGGTTTTGGTATGAATACAGGTTTGCCACAATAGCAGAAATACCGTCAAAGGCAACCTCCATCCCTGATGAATCTGCTGATTTACCGGATTAAAAAAGCACAAGGAGCTGTTATCTATGAAACAACGCGTTGTCAGCGGCATGAGGCCGAGCGGCAGGTTGCATATCGGGCATTATCATGGAGTTCTTGAAAACTGGATCAGAATGCAGGATTCATACGACTGTTTCTTTTTTGTCGCTGACTGGCATTCATTGACCACCGAATACGCGGATACGTCCGGAATTGCCGAAAGCACCCGCGAAATGGTATTGGACTGGGTTGCCTTCGGTCTTGATCCGGCCAAGAGTGTCGTCTTCCGCCAGAGCCTGGTGCCGCATCATTCCGAATTGAACCTGATCCTCTCGATGATCACACCAGTGTCCTGGCTCGAACGCAATCCGACCTACAAGGAGATGCTGGACAACATTGACCAGCGCGATCTTTCCACATTCGGTTTTCTCGGCTATCCGGTGCTGATGGCCGCCGATATCATACTCTATAAGGCAACCAGGGTTCCGGTCGGGCACGACCAGTTGCCGCACCTGGAAATAACCAGAGAGATCGCCCGGCGTTTCAATCACCTGTACGGAAGTGTCTTTCCGGAGCCCGAGGCGCTGCTGACAGAAACGCCTAAATTGCTTGGGCTTGACGGTCGCAAGATGAGCAAGTCCTACGGCAACTCGATCTACCTTTCGGATACAGCTGAAGAAACCAGCAAGAAAGTCATGGCGATGATGACCGATCCTGCCCGCGTGCGCCGCGCCGATCCCGGCGATCCGGATGTCTGCGTGGCTTTCAACCTGCATCGTATCTATGTTCCCCAGGACAAGCTTGATGAAATAATCCCGGCCTGTCGCAATGCATCGATCGGTTGTGTTGAGTGCAAACGAATTCTGGCGGGCTGCATGAACGAGCGTCTGGCTCCCTGCAGAGCCAAGCGTGAAGAGCTGGCCATCAATCCCGCTTTTGTGGATGATCTTTTAAGGCATGGCAGCCAGAGAGCGTCAATGATTTCAGACTCCGTCATGACCGAGGTTCGCACCGCATTGAAGTTCTGATATGAGCAGAAGCGAAGCACGACATTTTGCCGATGATGCCGCGCCACTTCTGGATGGTTTTCACGAGCAGTACAGCGTACATCTGGACAAGTTCGATGGGCCGATGGATCTGCTGCTGCACCTGATCAAGAAGAACGAACTGGATATCTACGATATTTCAATTGCGGTGATTACCCGCCAGTACCTGGATTACATCAAGCTGATGAAGGAGCTCAACCTGGAAGTAGCGGGTGACTTTCTGGTTATGGCCGCAACGCTTCTGCATATCAAATCACGTCAGCTGCTGCCACTGGATGATCAGGAAGAGGCCGAGGATGAAGAGGCCGATCCGCGGGCAGAACTGGTGCGGCGCCTGCTGGAGTACCAGCAGTACAAGGAAGCCGGGATGGTGATCGGGGCACGGGCGCTGCTGGGGCGGGAGGTCTTTACCAGAGCGGTGACCGAACCGTTTCTACTGGCAGCCCAGAACGAGGAAGGGCCGCTGGAAGTCAGCCTGTTCGAGCTGGTTGACGCATTCCGTGTGCTTCTGATCCGTATCCCGGTCGAGAGCTTCCACGACGTCGCACCGGGAGATTCGCTCAGCATCGCGGACTGTATCAATGAGATACTTTCACTGCTGCAGGAAAAGGAAACCGTCCAATTCGACGATCTGGTGCGGGACGAATTGACCCGCGAACGGATCATAGTGACATTCCTGGCACTGCTGGAACTCTGTCGCCTCAAGTTGATCCGCATCTTCCAGGGAGACCGGCACGGATCAATCTGGTTTGTTCCAGCAGTGACCCAGACTCTTTCGGAAGAATAATTCATAATGTCATCTACACTGTCCTCGATCATAGAAAGCATCATATTTACATCCGATTCCGCGATATCGACTGACCGGATCTGTGACCTGCTCGACGAATTCGAGCGTGACGAGGTGCGGGCGGCATTGTCGGAACTGGCGGAATTCCACGAGGCAAGGGGCGGGGGATTCGAACTGGTTGCGGTCGCCGGCGGCTGGCAGTTCAGAACACGCGCCACCTATCAGGGCTATGTCACACGCCACATCAAGGCCCGTGCGTCCAAGTTTTCCCAATCGGCCCTGGAAACGCTGGCGATCGTTGCCTATCGTCAGCCGATTACCCGCGCCGAGATCGAGCATCTGCGCGGTGTCGATTGCGGTGGTATCTTAAAATCATTGCTGGAAAAAAGAGTGGTCAGAATTCTGGGCAAAAAGGACATACCCGGCCGGCCGCTGATTTATGGTACATCGAAAGAATTCCTTGAAATATTCGGGCTTAAGGACCTAAAGAGTCTACCGACACTTAAAGAAATCCAGGCGCTTGACGAAGTGCCGCAATATGAGCGCCAGGAAGAGTTGCCGCTGGGACAGGCGCGGGCGGTCCCGGTGGAGAGTGATTTGCCGTTTGAGTGATACTTCAAATCAGGGAGGTCTATCATGCAGCGTCAACCGGTCGTGGCGGGTCAATTCTATCCAGGCGGTATTCAGCAGCTTAAATCGACACTGGCGGCTCTTGTCCCCGAAAACGATTCCAGGCGCAGGGTGCTCGGAATTATTTCACCCCATGCCGGTTATGTCTATTCCGGGGCGATTGCCGGCCAAGTCTACTCGCAAATCGAAATTCCGCAAACGGTGCTGATCATCGGCCCCAACCATACCGGCAACGGCTCTCCTGCTGCTCTTTATCCGGATGGTGAATGGCTGACCCCGTTGGGAACGGTGCCGGTAAACTCACGCCTCAACAGTCTCCTGCTGCAACATGTCGCGTATCTCCAGCCCGATCGTGTCGCTCACCAGTATGAGCATTCCCTTGAAGTCCAGCTCCCCTTTATCCAGTACCTGCGTCCCGATGTTTCCATCTCGGCGATCTGCCTCGGACGCGGCGATTACACGGCGCTGGCTGCGATCGGCAGCGGCATTGCCGCTGCAATCCGTGAATACGACGGGGATGTGCTGATCGTTGCCAGTTCGGACATGACCCACTACGAATCTGCCGATTCCGCCCGCAGCAAGGATCAACTGGCGCTGGAGAAGGTCATGGCCTTCGACGCCGAGGGATTGCTGGATATCTGCCGCAGCCGGCATATCACCATGTGCGGAGTTGCCCCTTCCGCGGTGATGTTGGAGGCCACCCGTGAATTGGGAGCCCTGACGGCCGAACTGGTTGCCTACGGCAACAGCGGGGATGTGTCCGGCGACCATCGCCAGGTGGTCGGTTATGCCGCGGTGACTGTTTACTGACAACTTGATGCATGCAGCAAAAAAGCCCCCGATTCCGGGGGCTTTTTTATTGTCAACTATCGATACGGCGACAGTTATTTTGCGATCTTTGCCCGTATCGCTTCAACCACATGGTAGGCGTCGTTGATTGCGGTATAGATCAGGTTGGGATGCTTTTCCTCCACAATCGAACCCTCGGTGATTTTCATGTAGGAGGGTGAAATCGCTCCGCCGATCACGTAGACCCCTTTGCGGGTGGATTCAAACCCGGAAGACAGCAGCACCAGTCTTTCTCCCTCCTTGGCGATCTTGCAGACCCCTGAAGCGCAGGCGATCGACTGTATGCCCAGTTTGTCGAAGATCGGCACCGGTCCCTGGGAACCGATACAGGCGATCACATTCTGCATCGGGAAGCTCAAGGCGTGGTACAGGTCGATGCCGTCGGCCTGTTTGAACTCGTTGATGCGGATGACCAGCCGGTCAACACCCTCGTCATCGACTTCACCGATGCGCGGAGTAGCACCGGGCAACAGCCTGATGTTCCCACCCAGCAGAATCTCTTCGCCCAGACGCTGGGCGGTCTCCTTGTTGACATCGAAGATCTCGGCCTTGTGAGCCCAGTAAACCGGCTGTGTGTCATTGACCTCACGTTTGCTCTTGAGGATGTTGATGATCACATCGGCAGCGGTGTTGCCGCCGCCGATCACCAGAGTCTTGATGCCGATGTATTTGCCCGGATCATCGACGTTCTTGGCCACCATCTTGGCATCGCCGTAAACCGAGAGTTCGCGGGGGATGTTGCTGCCGAAGGAGAGTACGACCTTCTTCCCCTTGAAGTTGCCTTTGGATGTAATTACGGTCAAGCCGTCCCGTTCGTCCTTGATATCCTCGAAGGCCACCTCGGTCTGCACATTCAGGTTCTCATGCTGCACGAAGTGCTGCACATACTGCAGGTAGCTCTCGACGGTAACCGGTTTGTCGGGTGGGCGAAGTTCCTCGACCATGAAGGGTTCCGGCGCGTCCTTGGGTTTGGAGGCGTATACCAGTTTCCCTTCCGGGTAGGTGTTAGCAATCCCCTGGAAAATGGCCTTGCCCGATTCAAGAACCAGATAGGAAAGACCGTTTTTATGACAGAGGTAAGCGGTTGAAAGTCCGGCAGGACCACCGCCGATAATGAGAACGTCATAGGTAACGCTTTGCATGAATAATCCTTTGAATAAGTAAAGTTAAATGCACAGGAAAGCACTTACACAATATCATCTCAAGAATTAAAGATAAAGTTTTCATATCAAATACTGACATCCCCTGGACCCCCTGTGTATACCAATACTATTGGCAGGCATTGCATTTATCTATTGACAAAAATGGGCCGGTGTTGTTCTACTCCCATAATATTATCCGCAGCCAATAAGCCCTGCATCCATTGTGGAAGCAACAATAAACAGGAGGAGTACGATGAATCCATTAGCACAGGAACTCAACGATCAGCTTACGCAACACAGTCCGCACGTTTTGGAGATGTTGTCCGACCTTGGTAAAAACCTTTTTTTCCCAAAAGGTATTTTGACCCAGTCGGCTGAAGCAAAGGAAAAAGCGCACAAATTTAACGCTACCATCGGCATTGCCACAGAAAACGGTGGCCCGATGTTTCTGCAGTGCATTCAGGACAAACTTTCCGCCTTTGATCCAAAGGATATTTTCCCCTATGCGCCTCCGGCCGGCAAGCCGGAGCTGCGTGCCTTGTGGCGTGAAAAAATGCTGCGGGAAAATCCCAGCCAGAATGGCAAGCATTTCAGCAACCCGATTGTTACCAATGCCTTGACCCACGGTCTCTCCATCGTGGGCGACATGTTTGTCGATAAAGGCGATCACCTGATCCTGCCGGATATGCTGTGGGGTAACTACAACCTGACCTTCGGCACCTGCAACGGAGCTATCGTCAAGAAACATCCTACTTTTACCGCCACCGGTGGCTATGATGTGGAGGCCTTTAAAGCTGAACTGAAAAATACCGCCGAGGAAAAGGGGAAAGCAATAGTACTGCTCAATTTCCCTAATAACCCAAGTGGCTACACACCGACCGTTGCTGAGGGCGACGCCATTGTGGCAGCCATCAAAGAGGTGGCCGAAGCGGGTTGCAATGTTGTTGCCATTTCCGATGACGCCTACTTCGGTCTGTTCTACGAGGACAGCCTGAAAGAGTCGCTGTTTGGCAAACTGGCCAACCTGCATCCGCGCATCCTGGCAATCAAACTGGATGGCGCTACCAAGGAAGAGTTCGTTTGGGGTTTCCGTACCGGCTTTATTACCTTTGCCGATGGCAACGGTTATGAAAATGCTCCGGTCATGACAGCCCTTGAAAAGAAGGCCATGGGTATTATCCGTGCCAAGATCTCCAACTGTCCGCATCCTTCCCAGACTTTTGTCATCGAGGCGCTTCGCTCACCACAATTCCTTGCCCAGAAGGAGGAAAAATTCCAGGTGATGAAAGGCCGCGCGCTGAAAACCAAACAGGTGCTCAACAGCGACAAATATCAGAAAGCATGGGATTACTACCCGTTCAACTCCGGTTATTTCATGTGCCTGAAATTGAAAACCGTGGAAGCTGAAAAGTTGCGTATCCATTTGCTTGATAAATACGGAGTCGGTGCCATTTCCACCACCAAAACGGACCTGCGTATCGCCTTTTCCTGTATTGCCGAGGAAAATATCCAGGAACTGTTCGATATCATTTATCAGGGAGTGCAGGATCTGGCTTGATGATTTGTTTCTAAGAAGGTCGTTGTGAGGTCAAATGTAAAAAAAAGATGGGATATGCCGAGCAAATCGGAATATCCCATCTTTTATATCTCTCCATTGATTTTGTTTTGTGTCGTTTAATGCATGCCGGCAGCGGCAACCGTTCTAATGACGGAGTCGTGGGAATTGAACTGCCCGTGAATCAGCACGCCTTTTACAGCTTTTTACCGTTCTCAGGTGATTTCTCATCGGATGAAGCTCCCCCGGAGCCGGCTTGCCCGGCATCATCTTTTATCTTAAAAGTATTGCCGGTTACGATCACCTTGTCTCCGACTTTTAATCTACCGGTATTGCTGAATGGAATGGAAGATATTTTGTCCTTGTCTCCAATCGACTGAAGGGTGACATAGTTCTGGTCGATATTTACCACAATTGCTTCTTCCTGCTCAACACGTTGCACATGTTTTCCTGATTGGGGAATCTCGTTTGCCATGCACGGAACTGTTAAGCCTAACAGTGAGATACAAAGCAGAGCTTTTTTTGAAATATTAACGATTTTCATTTTCATTCCTCCTTGGGTTTGATGAGTTTAGTTGGACGACAAAGTTCAAAACAATACGCGGAGAGTGCTGCTGCGCCGAATCTTCATAATTCCGTCTGGCGGTTGACTATTATTTTTTCGACGCAGAGCAGTTGTAACAGGTTGGAAACCGAGTAACAATCGGTCAACAGGCTAAATCTTTCGGAAAACGAACTACAACGTAAGTTTGATAATCAGAACCTGCTTTTGGCCTCCAAATAGAATCAAAATCCCGCATCGATTTCATAACCATCCGTAATATCGGTGTAATTTCTCCCTGGGATGACAGGGGCGACTGCGGAGGGTTCGCTGGTTGGCTAGAACTTAAGTAGTATTATTAAAGAAATGTGCATCGAAATGGATTTGATGGCAGGGCTTTTCGGAAAACTACTAAATGAGGGCTTCTTTAAGTTTTATTCCCAGCGGAACCAGCTGGGTCCGACGTGTCATGTTCAATTTTTTAAAAATGCTGTTGATGTGAGTTTTTACGGTTTGTTCACTGATGTAGAGTTGTGAGGCAATTTCCTTGTTTGTGAGGCCCTGGGAAATGTTCATGACAACTTCCCGTTCCTTGTTGCTCAAACATCCTGCAATAATTGAATCCTTGGTGTTGTCGGCGAAGTTGACCAATGCCTTGATTTTGCAATTGTCTATCCAGATCTGTCCGTTGTTGATTGCATGAAATGCCTTTAAAAGCAGACGCATGTCTGCGTCAACCGTCATTATTCCGTTGATCTTGTTGGTGATGATCAGGCAGGCGATGCTGTCTTCGCTGAGACCGTAATCGAGAAGAACCGTTTTTGATCCGGTCAGCCAGGCCGGTTTGCTCTGTTTTATGGTATAGACGTCGGTAATCAGAAAATCCGGCTCGGACAACTCCAGATCGCGGTCGGGATTCAGCACGACCACCTCGGATATTTCAGGCTGTTGCTGTAACTGTTCCTGCAAGGCTTTACCCAGTAGTGAACTCCCAAGGCTGATCACAACTCTCATGCCTACTCCGTTACGTAAAAGATTAAATGGCTCGCAAGTGTTAGTCGTCATCACTACCCAATGCCATTATGTATTAAATATAATTGGACATTGCTAAACACCGAGCCTGCACTTCTAACAGATATCTGTTTTGAACGCAACAGAGTTGAGCCCTTAATAATATAACCATGTGGAAAAATCCTGAAATTTTCTTGGAAACACACCTCCTCATGTTGAGTCTGATTCTCTGCTTATAAATTGTCCGATTATAGTTTACTTCTTGCGCCCGCGTCCCGGAAAGGTCTTGGTCTTGAGGGCGATCCCGGTGGCGGTCCTACCGGTGTTGACCGAAACCTGGACCAGCGGTTCCAGCTTGTTGCCGTCGATAACCAGTCCGGTCTGGGGCGGGCCTCCCCCCAGGTTGCTGCGGGCCTTGAGGTAGTATGTGCCGCCTTCGGCGATGGCCAGCCTGAAATGCCCCCTGGCATCGCTGGGCTGGGATACGAAGAGCGGTTTGCCGACAACAGCGGGCCTGGTGAATGCAAACACCAGCACCCCTTCCAGCGGTTTTCCCTTGATGTCGGTAATCACCCCCTCGATCGCGGTGACCGCTTCCGATGGGTCCTTTTTCCTGGCGGAAACGGGTGTTTCCCTGATATCGCCCAGGTTGAGCAGCGCTCCCGGTTTCAGGCTGAAGGCCCTGGGCTGGCCGGTTTCATCCAGGTTGAGCATGAACAGGTCGTCCAGTTCCGGAGGGCCGATATACAGGCCGTTTGAGCGTTTTATGGCACCGATGCTGTATATGCCGGGCGGCGCCTGGATGCTGAAACGCCCGTCGGCGCCGACTTCGGCGCTATGGTTGGGAACACGCCAGTAGCGGTTCAGGGAGGGGAGCGGGCCGCTCTTCAGGTTGTACAGGTACAGCAGCGCCCCGGAGAGCGGCCTGTCGTCGGCCATGAGGAAACGTCCGGAAAGTACTCCGGCCTGTGGGGTCTCGTTGTCGCGCGAATCGTTCTTTGCCAAGCCTGCGAAGATGAACTCGGGGTTAAGACCACGCACTCCGGCGCCGGCCACCGGGGTCTCAAGAAACGGTTCGAACTCTATCCGGCTGACCGTGGGATTCTTGCTGCGGTCGTACATCAGCTCGGCAACGGCGCTTGTTGACGGTGTTCCCCACCAGTTGCCCGGCACCTTTATGTCCCGTTCCTGCTCTTCGCCCAGTGAAAAATTGTAATTGCGGTTGGCGTGGATGTTGTTTCCCTGATAGGCCGGGACTTCCTGTCCGCGGTTGAGCTGTTCGAAGTTGACCGCATTGACGTGCTGGCGCACGAACAGCACGCCGATATCGTTTTGGGTGATGTGGTTGTTGGTGATGCGCACATTGCCTTCCATGCGCATGAATCTTATGCCGATGCGGTTGTTGACGAACGTGCTGTGATCTACTTCGAGGTCGGCGGTGTTGTAGTGCAATCCCCGGTTATTGTTCCTGAAGAGCGTATCGCTGATCTTCACGTCGGCATAATGGATCATCACCCCCGCAAAGGCGTATTCGAACTGGCAGTGCTCGATGATGTTGCCCCTGTTGGAAGCCAGGAACTGCAGGTAAGACCAGTCGCCGGCCGCCGGTTTGTCCTCGGCCGAGGTGAAGACGATTCTGTTCTCCGGGGTTCCCCTTGCGATCAGGCGCCCTTCAACCAGTATCTCACCGTCGCCCACGTCGTTGTTGTCCCGGTCCGTCTTTCTGAACCTGATGGTGGTTCCCGGCCGGATCTGCAGGGTGGTTCCGCGCTTGACCGCCACCACCCCCTGGATGATGATCTCTCCCTGCCAGACCGTGTCCCTGGTGATGACCGTATCGCTCAGCACGACCGGGTTGCCGTCGGTGGTACCGACCACGACCTGCGGCGCCGTCCCGGCAGGGGGCTGTCCGCTGTCATCCATGACCCTGCCGACGATGATGGATACGTTCTCCACGGTTTGCCCCTGCTTCAAGCTCACCGCGTGGCGCACATTTCCCTGGTACAGTCCGTACAGCTCGCCCCGGTGCGGGCCGTCCCCCAGCGTGTCGCGCGCCACCAGACCGTAATTGCCGTCCGAATCCAGCGGGATGAAGAATCTGCCCTGCCTGTCGGTCAGTGCCGAATGTTCGCTGCCGTGATAGACATGGTACATCATGAATACCGGGGTTGTCAGGCGGTAGGCCAGTACGTTCATTCCGGCGACCGGTTGTCCGGTCTGGTCGGTGACGATTCCGCGTATGCCTGATTTAGAGGAGGCCTGCTGTTCGGAATAGGTGTTGAGAACATCGGATTTGATCTTCCTGGTCGCTACGAAGTTGTCCCGGTTGCCCTTGGGATAGCAGGACATCTCGATCCGGGCTTTCTGGTCCTGTTTGACTTCGACCGGGTTGCCGGAAAAGTAGCAGTAAAGATCGCCCTGCTGGAGCGGTCGGTTGCTCTTGCCGTTCTCGATGTTCCTGGCGGTGACCACGTAGGAGCCGGGCTGCAGGTTCAGTCTGAACCTGCCGTCGCTTCCAATCGATTCGGTCCTGACCCCCAATCCCTTGAAGCTCTTGCTGTCCGGCTTGTAAAGCGCCAGATAGGCGCCTTCCAGTGGCTTACCCTTGTAGGTGACGATCCCCTCCAGGCCGGTCTGGCCATCAGCGTAGGCCGGTGGTAAGTCCCGGGGGGTCGCCAGCAGGCCGAGCCAGAAGGTCTCGTTGGCAACCGTGAGCGGGTTGCTGCCATGGTAGGCATGGAAGCGGCGTCCGTCGCTTTCACCGTTGGCGGTGAAAAAGTAGGAACCCGGCGGCAGATTCAGCCGGTACAATCCGTCGCTGTTGCTGGTCGCGGCTGCCACCGGTCCGGAGCCGTTCCGCAGGTCGGCGTAGCTGCGGTAGGCGGAGACCGATGCATTGGCCAGCGGGCCGGATTCGGTCAGCACCCGCCCTTCGATGATCACATCGGCGGCATGGGCCGGGAGGGAAACAGCCAGTATAAACAGGATCAAGGCCGACAGCGCCAGCGGCAGCCGTCTTGTTGCGGGTTTTGTCAGCTGAATCAATTTGTTTCCTTTCATTCAGTGTCGTCCGGTTTGGTCTTTGCATTTAGCCTCCCCTCCCTTGACGGGAGGGGATTGAGGGGTGGGTGAAGCTGCAACGGAGTAACTTTGTGGCGATCTCCCCCACCCCCTAACCCCCTCCCGCAAGGGGCGGGGGACTTTTAAGGCCACTGCAATAACCTAACCGGACACTACTGCCTTCCATTGTCGTAAAATCTGAAATGGATATTAGTTATCGGACCGCTCCCGGTCCGGGTGTCCCGGAAGGTCGCAGCGCCTCGATGCGTTCGCGGGCAATCTTTCGATACTGTTCGCCGATTGCGAACATTTCCGTCATGCGGTGATACACAAGTAGTGCCAATTCGTCGTTGCCGGACATCTGGTACAGTTCACCCTGCAGAAGATACGCCTGGGCAAAGGAGGGGATGCGGCCGATCAGCGCGGAAAGCGTAGCGATCGCCCCATCGAAATCTCCGGCCCGGCTCTGGGAAACGGCCATGGTATATGCGTAATCCGGCTCGTCAGGGCTTATCTCCACCGCTTTCCGACACCAGGCTATGCCCTCGTTGATCCGTTCGCCCGACATCAGCAGGCAGAGCCGGAAAGCGGCGTCGGCCATGCCCGGGTCGATGCTGAAAGAGAGCCTGAGGTGTTTTTCAGCCTTGGGCAGGTCACCGCGCTCTCCGGCCAGCATTGCCAGGTTGTAATGGGCAACGGACTGTTCCGGGGAGAGCGCCACCGCCTGTGTCAGGAATTCCTCGGCCTCGTCCTTCCGCCCCAGCTGGACCTGTGCTATGGCCGAGTTCACCCGCGGCATCACGGCGGAGCCGGAGAGTTTCAGCGCCCGTTGATATTCATCCAGCGCTTTTTGCGGCTGGGCGCGGTTCAGGTAATAGTTGCCCAGGTTGTAGCTGGCTATCCAGCTGACCGGCCGCGATGCCAGCACCTCCAGGTATTCCGCGGTGGCTTTTTCTACCTGCGCGGCAGACTCCTTTTGCGGCTCGTACTGGGGATAGGCCGACAGGGAACCGGCCGCCATCACCCGTACCAGACGGTATTCGTCACCGGTGGCCCGGGCCAGAGCCTGTAACACCTCGGGCGCCGGATTTCGACCCAGGATGTCGGCCGCCGCGCCCCTGACCAGCGGCGACCGGTCTTTCAGGGCCGACAGCAGCGTGGGGGTGGTGCGCTTGAAGTCCGCATCCTCCAGCAGCCTGATCAGCGAGGCCGAGAAGATCTCGTCCCGGGACTTGTCGCCGATATAGGCGAGAATCAAGTCCAGGCCGCTCCAATCTTTCCTGCGGGCCCGCTCGATCAGCGCGGCGCGCTTCAGGTAGGGAGCCTGGTAATCCCTGGCTCGCCAGGAACGCACGGCATTGTCGGCCCATTCGGCACTTCTGTCGGCATGGCAGCCGTTGCAGGCGTTGGGCGAATTGAAGCGGATCGTTGCCGAGGGCATGGGGGGCAGCATCGAATGGTCGCTGCGCTTCATGCGGGCAAATTCGGTGGTCGGCATGTGGCAGGATACGCAGTGCGACCCGGCGCTGCCGGTCTTGTGGCGGGTGTGGGGAAACGGCTGCTTCACATGCTTCTCGTGGCAGGGGAGGCAGACCTTGTTGGCATCCTCCGGCTTGCGGAACCGGTAACGGCCGCTGGAAGTGTGGCAGGTGATGCAGTGCAGCTGTCCCTGCTTCGCGCAGGGGCTCAGCATCCAGGAGGTCATGGTGTAGTTCTCGCCCAGGTCGCGCCCGTCGGGGTAATAATCGCTGTCTTCCAGGGTTGCCAGGTCGAAATGATCGAAGAAACGCTCCGGGGCTTTGTAGCCGCCGGTGAGGTGGGCCGCCTTGGCGTGGCAGGAGTTGCAGGAGTCGTTGTGCTGCGCCGGCGTGAACAGTTTGGTGCGCACCAGCTTGTAGTCCAGCGGTTTCTCCCCCTTGGGAAGAGCACGCAGAACCCGGTTGTGCTCCTCCGAAGGGCCGTGGCAGGTTTCGCAGTTTATCCCCGGCTCTTTCCAGGAGGTGCTGAAACTGTCGGTGTCGCGGTCGAAAGAGCTGGCCCGCTGGCTGACATGGCAGTCCCGGCAGGCGCTGTTGAAGGTGTAGGAAACATCTTTCCAGCTGTTAGGTGCGCTAGTCTCGCGGCGGCCGGGTATGTGCCTGACGGCGGACAGCGCCGTGTCGAACCATTCGTTTTTGCGCAGGTCGTATGCCACCGGAAGTGTCTGCAGCCGGCCCTTGTCCATGGCCGTCAGGAAGTAGTAAACGTACTTGCCCCCCATGACGTGCGCTATCGGATAGCTGCGGTCGCCGTCCGGCCCTTTTTCGACCACCGCGTCCAGCAGGAGATCGGCCCGGTAGCTGTATTCGCCGATCCTGATCGCTGCCTGCTGCGGCTGTATCTTTCCTTCACCAAAGCCCCTGTGGTAGGCCTGCATTGCCAGCCCGTGAAACGAGCCGGACCAGAGCTTGTAGAAGCGATCGTGACACTCGCGGCAGCTCTTCGATCCGGCAAAAGCGGCCTCCGCCGGCTTTGACGCCGTAATCTCGCCGGAAACAGCCGCGTCCGGACAGTTGCCGGGACTGGAAATGGCAGCGATAATTATAACAAGGCAGAGGATGGATCTCATGTAATTATCACTTGCAGACTTCTTTCCCGTCAACCGTTGTGCAGATACAGGTGGCCTTGTCCATGCCACCCTTGAACGCCGGCGTGGTTTCGATGGTCGCTCCGCTGTCCGGATCGGTGTAGGTGACCACCGCCTCATTACTGGGAGGTGATTCCACCGCCCCCTTCACCGTGACCACCCGGTAGGTATATTTTTTTAACGGCTGGATCCCGATGGTGTCAATAAATGAATGCCTGGCGCCTTTTCCGGCAGTGGCGGCCGAGATCTCCCTGACCACCCACTGGCCGTTCCAGATTTTCTTTTGGATCAGGAACCGGTCTTCGTCACCGGACATGTCGTCCCATTCCAGCAGGATCTTGTTCGAATTGAGCGCCTTGGCGGTCAGGTTCCCGGCGCGGGCGCTGTAGGTGGTGATGCACCTGTCGGCGTCCACATAGGCGGAGGTCACTCCCGCGCCGCCGTTACAGTGGTCGGCGGCCTTGTAGGCGGCCACCGAGTAGCAGTACCTGGTTTCGGGAGACAGTCCGCTACGGCTGTAACTGGTGACGTTCGGCGTCGTCGGATAGGAGCAGGACGAGCCATCCGGACACTCCTTCAGCACGAATCCGGTCTGGTCGTTCTGGTCGCTGGCGCTCCAGCCCAGGTTGATCTGGGTATCGCCCCCCTCGCTGGCGGTGACCGGCAGCTTGGGTGACATGAAGATCGGAGTGGTGGCGCCCAGCGCATTGCTGGTCATGGTCTGTCCCCAGGCCGTGGCCCGGTTGGGTGTTACCCGGTATTTGTAATAGGTGCTGGGACAGACCTTGTCGTCGAGATATGAAACCAGGCCGGCATCGACACCGCTGTTGTAGATGCTGAAATTCCGCAGGGTGGTGTTGGGGTTCCAGCAGCTGCCGAAGTTGAGCGGATACGCAGCGCCGCCGGCCACCTGCGAACTGGGAACGGTCTGGTTGGTGACGATCTGTCTGTCGTCGATGAATACATTCAACTTGCCACCGGTTTTGACAACACGCAGACGGTACCAGTTGTTGTAGGCGAAGGGAGCGCCGTTGACGCCGTTTGAACCGATGGTCATGAAGAAACCGGGATCATAGGTGATGGTGAGGCGTCCGGTGGAATTTCCGGATATCAGCGGATTGTATCTGCTGCCGCCGGCCCTGTAATAGAAGATGTTTGTCGAACCGGGATCGGCGTTGAGCTTGAACTCGAACTCGATGGTATGTTCGTCGGTGTTGAGGATGCCGGTGTTGGCGCTGGTCATGCCGCACATGGAGTGCAGCAGTATGCCGTTGTCGGCATAGGTGGGAGCGGAACTGCTGGTCAGGTTCAGGCCGCTGCCGCTGATGTCGCTCTGGTTGCCGTTGAACGTATACCTGGCCTTGAGCGAGCTTTCGATGTCATGCGCCGTCTGGATCTCAGTTGCTATCGGGCTGTATACCGGGACCGGCGTGTCAACCTTGCAGCTTTCCCCGTCGCAGCGTTCCAGGGTGTAACCGTTTTCGGTCGAGGTGGTGTCGCTCCAGTTGATCTTCATGGTGGTGGAAGTCAACGGGGCCACGCTTCTGAGAATCGGTGCCACCAGTGCAGTCACAACGGTCTTGATGTCGCTGGCGCTGCTCTCCCAGGGACAGGTGGCGGTCTTGTAGGCGGTTACCTTGTAACTGTAACTCTCTCCCGGTGTCAGGCCCGAGTCGCGATATTTCACGATTCCGGCTCCGAACTGCCTGTTAACCGCGACCGGATCGCATGCCGCTCCCTGGCAGCGGTAGAGGTTGAAGCCGGTTTCATCACCGAACAGGTCGTTCCAGACCAGGTCGATCTCGGTTTCGGATACGGCTGTTGCGGTCAGTACCAGCGGCGGGTCGGGCACAAGCTGCAGCGCGTCGAAGTAGGCCGTCTGGGGGCCAGCCGTCGTGGTCCGGATGCCGCACTCGATGTTGAGGCTGGTGATGCTGCCGCCGCCGGGCGCGGTCAGCGGCAGTGTGATCGGAGTTGAAAGCCGGAACCAGCCCTGGTTGTTTTTGGTGGCATCGGAGGCGGAGATGGCTATCTGCGGACTGTAGTAATTGACCGAAACGGCTCCGTTTGCCAGGCGGCACCAGGATTCGCCGCTGCTGCCGAGCGAGGCGTTGATCGAGCCGGTCAGGATGTACCTGCCTCCGGGAATGAAGTTGGTGTAGCTCTGGTAGACTGTGACCGCGCTGCTGGCGGCCAGGTTCTTGGAGAGTTTTATCGCTTTGCCGCCGCTGTGGAAGACAGTAGAATCCTGGGTGACATTATTCCAGTCGGGCCAGGCGTACCATTTGGTTGTGAGCGTTCCGTCGAATTCTCCGTTTGCAACGATATTGGCCGGATGCGGCATCACCAGGTTGATGGTGGAGGCCGTTCCGTAAGATACGGTGTCGCTTTTCGGCCCGACGGTAACGGAAGGTATGACCGCGGAATAGCGGGCGGCGATGTCATCCGCGGACAGTACCCGGCTGTAGACGCGCACCTCGTCGATCCTGCCCTTGAAGGTCCGGCTGGCGCCGGTCAGCTCCAGCGCCCCGATCGCCAGTTCCCGCGAATTCACGTTCGGAACGGTCTTGGAGATATCAAGCGATCCGCTCTGTGCCACCCCGTTGATGTAGACCTTGATTTCCCTGCCGTTCATCGTGAAGGCGTAGTGGGTCCAGGCATTGGTGGGGATCTGCAGTCCGCTGCCGGGCACGTAGTCGTTGCACCAGGTCGGCACCTGCGGATAGCCGCCGGCGCTGACGCTCATCGCCACGGAGGCAAAGTTGGTGAAAGGGGTGACACAGCCGGTGCCCCTTGATCCCCAGGAAACGATACCGCTGTAGTCGTAGGTCTGGCCCAAGGAGTAGATCCAGGCCTCGGCAGACAGTGCGCTGCCGGTCGGCAGGCCGGCGAATATGCCGCCCTTGTAGGCGTAGTCGTTTATTCCGTCCTGGCTGAGGGTGTTGCCGTAGCGCCCGCCGGCGACGATACCGTATGTG
>MGZK01000007.1 GCA_001802125.1 Geobacteraceae bacterium GWC2_55_20 | reverse complement strand
TCCTGCCCGATCGACCGCTTCGGAAACGGCGAATTCTTTGATGTGCTGGGTAACGTCTGGCAGTGGACCGAAACCCCGATCTATCCCTTTCACGGATTCATGATCCATCCCTGGTACGACGACTTCTCGACCCCGACCTTCGACACCCGCCACAACCTGATCAAGGGTGGCTCATGGATTTCCACCGGCAACGAGGCCACCAGGGATTCCAGGTACGCCTTCCGCCGCCATTTCTTCCAGCATGCCGGTTTCCGTTACGTAGAAAGCGTAGCGCCGGTTGAGATCCACCAGGACCAGTACGAGACCGACACACTGGCGTCCCAGTATTGCGACGCCCACTACGGCCCGGAACATTTCAATGTGCCCAACTTCGCCGCAGCCTGTGCCGGGATCGCACTGGCTGCCATGCAGGAGCGCGCCAAAGGACACGCCCTCGATCTGGGCTGCGCAGTCGGACGGGCAACCTTCGAACTGGCCAGGGGCGGCTTTGAACGGGTAACCGGCCTGGACTTTTCGACGCGGTTCTTCCGCCTGGCGACCCGCATGAGCGATGAAGGTTATCTGCGCTACGCCCTTCCGGAGGAGGGAGAAATCGTCTCTTTCCACGAAATCGGTCTCGCCGGACTGGGGTTGGATGGATTCGGTGAAAGGGTGCGTTTCTACCAGGCCGATGCCTGCAACCTCCCCGGGAAGTTTACCGGCTACGACCTGGTGCTGGCTGCCAACCTGATCGACCGGCTCTACTCGCCGCGCAAGTTCCTTAGCACAATTCACGAACGGATCAATCCTGGCGGATTACTGGTGCTGACTTCACCCTATACCTGGCTGGAAGAGTTCACCAAAAAAGATGAGTGGCTGGGTGGCTACCGCGAGGCGGGCGAACCGGTCTGGACATTGGAAGGACTGAAAGATGCGCTGGAGCCGCATTTCCGGATGCTGGGCGAACCGCGGGACGTGCCGTTCGTGATCCGTGAGACGAGGAGGAAGTTCCAGCATACGGTAGCCGAGCTGACCGTGTGGGAGTTGAAGGGGGACAGCTGATTGCTATAGAGAGTAAAAAGCAATTTGCCAATTTACATTTCCGGCATGGACATGTGCCTCGCTCTGGGTTTAAAACTATGTCCGAATTGTGACGACTGTTGCGCCGCCGCGTCCCTCGTGCGCTTCGCCCGGTCGCTGCGCCTCGACCAGCGGGTGGCGCTCCAGCTCTTCACGGACGGCGTCTCTCAGCCGGCCGGTGCCGATGCCGTGAATCACCCGCACTTCCCGCAGACCGGCAACGGCGGCATGGCTGATGAAACTCTCCAGTTCCGCCAGCGCCTGATCCACCCTCATCCCGATAAGTTTCAGCTCGCGCTGCTCGCTCTCTTCAATGTTGGCCCGCCAGGAAACCGCCGGCGTCTTCTTGCCGCCGGATTCAGCCTTTGTCTGCGGTCCGGCCAGTTCCGCCAGGGGCACATCCAGCTCCATCCGCCCGGCCCTGACCCTTGCTTTGCTGTTGCGGGCGTCAATTGAAAGCACGACGCAGTCACAACCCAATGTGCGCACATGAACAGTGTCGCCGGGACTCACTGCTTCCAGCGCAGACAGTTCCGGGCGTTCAAGCCGCGGTTTGAGCTGATCGCTCAGTTCCGCTTCAGCCCGGCGCAGCTTCTCGACGATGTCGCTCCGTTTCTCCCGTTTCAGCTCTTCCAGCAGATCGTTCATCCTTCTTCTGGTGGTCGATATCAGCTCTTTGGCGTCTCCCCACGCCTTTTCGGCTGCTTCCCGGCGGATACGATCCACCTCTGCCGCGCGCAGGCGCAGTTGCGTGTCGCGCTCGGTCAGCTGGGCCTCGCGCCGGTCCAGTTCATGCCGGGAGTTTTCCAGTTCGGAACGCCGTCGGCGAAGTTCGGTCAACAGTGATGCAAATTCACTGCCGGCATTTCCAAGCATCTGGCGGGCAAAGGCGATGACCCGTTCCGGCATGCCAAAGCGGCGGGCGATCTCCACTGCGTGCGACTGTCCCGGCTCGCCCACTATCAGCCGGTAAAGCGGTGTGAAGCTGTCGTCGTCGAACTCCATGCCGGCATTGATCATGCCGTCTGAACGATGTACAAAACCGATGATCTCCGACAGGTGGGTGGTCGCAATCACCATGCTCCCCTGCTGCTGCAGTTCGCGCAGCACTCCGCAGGCGATGGCTGCCCCCTGCAAGGGTTCGGTTCCAGCTCCCAGTTCGTCCAGCAGCACCAGGCTTCGGGGGCCGGCCTGGCCGAGGATGGTGGTAATCCGCGCGGCATGGGCCGAAAAGGTGGAGTGGCTCTGTTCGATGGACTGCTCGTCGCCGATATCCACCAGCAGCATATCCAAAAGCGGGAAGGTTGAGCGGGGTCCGGCCGGCACCGGCAGCCCGCAAAGCGCCATCAACGACAGCATCCCGGCCGTTTTGAGGGCGATGGTCTTGCCGCCGGCATTGGGGCCGGTGATCACCATCACCGAGTCGGTGCCGCTCTTGCCTCCGAGTTGCAGTGCCAGCGGTTCGACCCGTGGCAGCATTCCGCGTTTCTGCATCATCAGCAGTAGCGGATGGCGGGCCTCCACCAGCCGTAGTTCTCCATCTTCATTCAGTGTGGCCGGTTCAAGTTCGAACTCTTCGGCAAAACTGGCGATGCTGTTGAGGGTATCCAGCACCAGCAAAGTTTCAAAGCAGGCCGCCAGTTCCGGGGCATCTTCGCGAATCCAGCTTGAGAGCTGGCGTAGAATTCTAATCTCTTCGGCCTTCTCCTCGGCGGCCAGATTCTCCAGCTCATTGACAAAGGGGATTATTTCCAGCGGTTCCATGAATGCTGTTTCTCCCGAGGAAGAAACATCGTGCACCACACCCTTGACCATGCCCTTGGAGTCCATCCGCACCGGGATCACCCAGCGTCCGGAACGCTGGGTGATGAAGTCGTCCTGCAGGAAAATTTCGATGCCGCTGTCGCGTATGATCTCCTCGATTTTCTTGCGGATGCGGCTGGCCAAAGCGCGCTTGGCGCGACGGGTCTCCCTGAGAAAGGTCGAGGCCGAATCCATGATGCTGCCGTCATGGTCTATGGAAGCCGTCAGCGGCTCCAGAATTTCCGGGAAACCCTTCAGTTGCGGTTCCAGTGTTTTCAACAGCGGAATGTCGTCGCGGGGGGAGAACTGCCGGGCAATGGCAGCGAAAATATCCAGTACCGGAATGAACGTCAGCAGTTCCTGAGGGGTTAAAAAAGCCCCGGCCGGTTTAAGCCGGTCGAGCGAAGAACGGATGTCCTCAAAAGCGTCCAGGGATAAGGAAATGCCGAAGCGCCGCAGGTTGCGAATCTCGGTGATGCGCCCCGCCTTGTCCCGCAAGGAGGCAAGATCGCAAGTTGGAGAGAAGGCGTGGATAAGTTCCATGCTGCCTTCGCTGTGGGCGTGACTGGCAATTTCGGTCAGCAGTCTGTCGAATTCCAGCCTTGAAAGTGTTTCCGGAGCTATCATGTGGTCGGCCTTGTGTGATAATGTTGGTGGAATGCAGTTGCGTCAATTTCCAGTAGTGATTGGCATTACTACGGAACGCCGGAAAATTGTAGCACAGATTTTTATCCATCACCATTTTCTGATTTACCGGGATTGTCGGGACCAGTCAAATGCTTCAGGAAAAACTTCAGGCCGTGGTGCTTTCATCTTGTGACTACGGTGACAGCGACCGGATCGCATCCCTGTTCACGCTTGAACATGGCAGAATGAAGGGCTTCGCTCGCGGAGCACGCAACAGCCGCAAACGTTTCGGGCCGGCTCTTGAACCGTTTGCCCGCATCAACCTGCAGTCGGTGCGCAAGGAAGGGTTGTCATCCTTGCGGCAGGCGGACGTGATCACGGTTTATCCCGGCATTCGCGGCGGCTTGAGCGCCATTGCCCATGCGCTGTACGCCTGCGAACTGGTGGAGTGGATTACACCAGAAGGGCAGCCGCTTCCGCGCCTGTTTCGCCTGCTGGTCTCCTACCTGGAAAGGCTGGATTCCGGTGTGTCTGATGACCACGACCGCAGAATGTTTGAAATCAATCTGTTGAACATACTCGGCTACAGGCCGTTGCTCGAAAGCTGTAGCAGCTGTGGGGCGCCTTTTGACGGACGCGAAGCTTTCATGCAGCAGGGCGCCGGGTTGTGCTGCCGTTTCTGTGTCAAAAGCGGCAGAACCATTTCGGCTCAAACACGGAAGGATCTGCTCTCCTGTCTGTCAACCGGCCGCTTCGGCGCGGTGCGATTCAATGGTGAAGTGTTGCATCAGGCCGGAATCCTGCTTGACGAGGCGCTGTCCACCCATGTCGGCAGAAAACTGAAAAGTCTGGATTTCCTGGAAACGGCCACCTGATTGCGCTCCGGGGACTGCTCATCGTGGGGCACTTGACAGGCTGGAATTAGTTATTATAATTTAATCAGGGTGTGTCTCGAACCAAGCAACCAAAAGGGAGGATAAAGCTATGGCACTTGTCAAGTACAATCCGTTAAGGGAACTGCGTACGATGCAGGATCAGATGAACCGGCTCCTTAATCTCTCATGGAATCACGATCTTCCGGGAGAGGATATCAAGGAGGGAATCTGGCAGCCGGCGGTCGATATCTACGAAACCGGGGACTCGATCGTGATCAAGGCCGAACTGCCGGATGTGGACCAGAAGGATATAGACGTCCGTATCGAGGATAACACCCTGATTCTCCGAGGAGAGCGCAAGCATGAAGACGAGGTGAAAAAAGAGAACTATCACCGTATTGAACGTTATTTTGGGACCTTTCAGCGCAGTTTCACGTTGCCCGCAACCATCAACCAGGAAAAAGTCGAGGCCAATTGCGAGAGGGGCGTGCTGACCATAACACTGCCCAAGAAAGAGGAAACCAAACCGAAACAGATCAATATCAAGGTCAAATAAAGGCTGCTTTAGCCGGGCACTACAAAAAGAGAGCCGGGGGAACCCGGCTCTCTTTTTGTGTCTGGTTTATGAAAAACGATCGGGAGCGTCAGGCTTTGGGAGCGTCATTCTTGGACGCCGGCTGGGCTTCCGACGTTTTTTGGGTGTCAACATTTTCTGCCTGGGCCGATTGAGCCAGTGGCGGAGTTTCCTTCTTTACTTCTTCGCTTTTAACGGCCTCCTCCTGCACATTCTTCTGGAAATCTTCCGAGGCCTTCTTGAACTCGGCCAGTCCCTTTCCCAGTGATTTGGCCAGTTCCGGCAGTTTGTGCGGCCCGATTACGATCAGGGCGATCACGAGTATTATAATCATTTCCGGCATGCCGATTCCAAACATCTGGTTTCTCCTGTTCATGTTTTTGAATTGATTGTTATTAAAAACGGATTTTTCAGTCTTGGCAATAAAAATCTCCATTTTGACCTTGCCATTTATGGCGGCTGTGTTACTATGCCCAAAATTTAGGCATATCAGGTTCAGATTCTCTCCTTCCAGTTGTTGTTGTCAGTGTGCATCATGTTAAATTCATTAACAATTGGTAGTCTTGTTCTGGCGCACAACGTCGTGCTTGCCCCCCTGGCTGGAATTACAAATCTGCCGTTCCGTCTGCTTTGCCGTGGTGAAGGAGCTGCTCTGGCCTTTACCGAAATGGTCAGCGTGAACGGCCTGGTGCGTGAAGGCGTAAAGACGCTGGCTCTCCTTAAGAGCTGCGCGGAGGACCGCCCGCTAGGCATCCAGCTGTTTGGTGATTCACCCTCAGATCTTGCCGAAGCTGCCCGGATGGTGTCAGGCTACGGAGATCTGCTGGACATAAACATGGGCTGCCCGGTGCGCAAGGTGGTCGGCACCGGCGCCGGCAGCGCACTGCTGCAGGATACTCATAAGATTGCCGCCATTGTCCGCGCTGTGCGGAAGGCAACCACGCTGCCGCTGACTATCAAGATCCGCTCCGGATGGCATTGCGGCGACGATGTCTACCTCGAGGTGGCAAGGATTGCGGAAGCCGAAGGATGCGATGCCGTTACCCTGCACCCGCGCAGCCGCAGCCAGATGTTTTCCGGCCAGGCCGACTGGAACCATATCCGGACCATGAAAGCCGGCCTGTCAATTCCGGTCCTGGGCAGCGGTGACCTGTTTACCGCGCCGGACTGTCTGCGGATGCTTCGGGAAACCGGCTGCGACGGCATCATGATTGCCAGGGGCGCCCTGGGAAATCCCTGGATATTCCGGCAGACACTCGAACTGGCCGGGCAGGGGTGTTTTGACGCGGTCGGAGTCTCCGAACGGGCCGATACTATTGTCAGGCATCTGCAGCTGTTTACCGGGGAATGCGGCGAGGCGGTGGCGGTGCGGGAGATGAAAAAACACATCGGGTGGTACGCCAAGGGTTTTCCCGGGGCCTCCGATATCCGCCGGGCGGCCAATTCGGCCCATACGGCGGCAGATATAATCCAGTTGACAGAAAGGATTCGCGCCGTACCCGGCGCATCAGACCATGTTGCCGATTAATCCCACTACAGAAAAAACGCAGAAACAGCGCGACGATTATTACGCCACTGTCATCGACAGCGTGGGGGACGGGGTTATCGTCGTGGCCAGCAGCGGTCTGATAACCCTGTGCAATCCGGCCGCCGAGGAGATCACCGGTTTCTCAAAAAGGCAGGCCCAAGGCGCCCTGTTTGAAAAATTGTTTGCACTGGAAACAACCCTGTTGGAAATGGTTTCAAAGACCATTCGCACCGGCATTACCATTTCCGACCACGAAAATGTAGTCGTCCGTTCAACCGGAAGGATCATACCGGTTGCAGTCACCTGCTACCCCCTGGTCATGGAAAGTGGCGAAAACATCGGCGCCATTCTCACATTGAAGGACATCACCTATATCCGTGAACTGGAGGCGGCGGTACGACAGTCGGACCGGCTTTCGACCCTGGGCACGCTGGCGGCCGGACTGGCCCATGAGGTTAAAAACCCGCTGGGCGGCATCAAGGGCGCCGCCCAGTTGCTGGAGCGGGAGTTCGATCCGGAGAGCGAGATGCTGGAGTACACCCGGGTAATGATCCGTGAGACCGAGCGTATCGACCACATCATCCGCGAACTGCTGGAACTGGCCTCGCCACGCGGACTCAGGCTGGCCCCGGTGAATCTGCACAAGATACTGGGCGATATCCTGCTGCTGCAGCAACATGCCGCTGCCGGCCGCGAGATCGCTTTCATCAAGCATTTCGATCCCAGTATCCCGGAAATCATGGCTGACGAGGAAATGCTGACCCGGCTGTTTCTGAACCTGATTTGCAACGCGATCGACGCAATGGGCGAAGACGGCCGTCTGACGGTATCCAGCAGAGTTCTGTCGGATTACCGCATGGCCCAGAATGAGCGGCGCTCGCGCATGGTGGCGATCGAGGTCGGCGATGACGGTCCCGGTATTCCGCAGCAGGACCTGGAAAACATCTGGACCCCGTTCTTCAGCACCAAGTCGGGTGGAACCGGTCTGGGACTGACCATCTGCCATAAAATCGTCCAGGAGCATCGCGGAATGATCAAGGTCGAATCGAGCCCTGGACACGGAACAAAATTCACGGTGCTGCTACCGCTGGTGCAATAAAATCAGTTTGAGAGTTTATGAGTTTGAGAGTTCAGTCCTCACAAACTCAATAAACTCTAAGAACTCAAAAACTTTACAAACTCATAACCGAGGTTTTTATGCCGCTAACTCGAATTTTGGTAGCAGATGATGAAGAAAGCATGCGCTGGGTTCTTTCAAAAGCTCTCAAGCGCAAGGGCTTTACCGTGGATCTGGCCCACGACGGCCGTCAGGCTCTGGAGCTGATCAAGGATAACTGCTATGACCTGGCCATTCTTGATATCAAGATGCCGGGCATCAACGGCCTTGATCTGCTGGACAAGGTTCGCGAGTTGAAAAACGACCTGCTGGTGGTGATCATGACCGCCGAAGCCAGCATGAAAAATGCGGTCGAAGCAATGAAGCGCGGGGCATACGACTATATCACCAAGCCCTTTGACCTGGATGTGATCGACGCGATCATCGAAAAGGTTTCCCGGGCCCGCGAAATCGCCGGGCAGGTTTCTTCGCTGAAGCAGGAGCTCAAGGAACGCTACCAGGTGGAAAAGAACATCGTCGGCAATTCTCCGGCCATGCGCGAGGTATACAAGACCATCGGCAAAGTTGCCGTCAGCGATGTCACGGTGCTGATCCAGGGGGAGTCCGGCACCGGCAAGGAGCTGGTGGCGCGGGCGGTGCACTTCAACTCCGGCCGCCTGGGGAAACCGTTCGTGGCAATCAACTGCGCCGCTATTCCCCGCGATCTGCTGGAAAGCGAACTGTTCGGGTCCGAAAAGGGCGCTTATACCGGCGCCGGTGAACGCAAACAGGGAAAATTCGAACAGGCCAATCACGGCACGATCTTTCTCGACGAGATCGGCGACATGCCGCTGGACCTGCAAGCCAAGATCCTGCGTGTGCTGCAGGAACAGGAAGTCACCAGGATCGGCGGAAACCAGAATATACCCGTGGATGTGCGGATCGTGGCCGCCACCAACCAGGCTCTGGTCGAGAAGGTGCGCCAGAAGGAATTTCGCGAGGATCTCTACTATCGTCTGAATGTGGTGCCGATCACACTGGTGCCGCTGCGCGAGCGGCGTGACGACATCCCGGATCTGGCGCAATACTTCCTGGAGCGTTCCTGCGCTGAGATGTCGGTGCATTCAAAGCGCCTGACAGATGATGCCGTGACGCTGTTGTCGGCCTATTCCTGGCCTGGCAATGTGCGGGAGCTTGAAAACACCATCAAGCGGGCCGTGATCCTCTCCAACGACCCGTTATTGACACCCCATGACTTTGAAGGTCTGACCCCGGTCTCCGATCAGCCACAGAAAGGTTCTCAGGAGGATTCTCTTGAGTCGCTGGTTGACATGAAGCTGCGTTCCAGCATGGCCGGAGTGGAAAAGCTGGATAAAGGCGACATTCACGCCATGGTGCTGGAGCAGGTCGAGCGCCCGCTGATACGCTTCATACTTGAAAAAACCCGCTGGAACCAGGTCAAGGCGGCTGATATACTGGGCATCAACCGCAACACGCTGCGCAAAAAGATAACGGAACTGGGTATCGAACTTAAACGGGACTGAACGAAAGGAGACGGGGCATGTCGGTAAAGGACAGATTCTTTCTGGAGCGGGACAAGGCGGTGCTGGTGGTGATCGATGTGCAGGAAAAGCTGTGCGTTGCCATGGATGAAAAGGTGCTGCGCAAACTGACCAGGAACATCGGCATTCTGCTGGAGAGTGCGGCGGAGCTGAATGTGCCGGTGCTGGTCACGGAACAGTATGTCAAGGGGCTGGGCGCAACCCTGCCGGAGCTGAAAGAGAAGGCCGCCATGGCAGGCTGTTACGAGAAGATGACTTTCAGCTGTTGCGGAAGTCCGGAATTCGTCGAAAAGCTCAAGGCGACCGGCCGCACCCAGGTCATCATCACCGGCATGGAAACCCACGTGTGCGTTCTTCAGACCGTGATCGAGCTGCGCGATGCCGGCTTTGAGGTGCATATCGTCAAGGATGCGGTGATGAGCCGCAGCAAGCATAACTGGCAGACCGCGATCGAGGCGATGACTCTGACCGGCGCCGTGCCGACCTGCACCGAATCGGCAATGTTCCAGCTGCTAAAGGTGGCCGGAACCGAGGAATTTAAAAAGCTGTCCAAACTGGTCAGGTGATTTTCAGTTCTCAGGCAAAAAATGCTCCGCGGTCAGGATGGCCGCGGAGCATTTTTTTGATCAAAGCGAAGAGAATACGTGCCGGACAATCTCGGCATGGTGTTCGATGCGGGCCAGGGCCGGCAGGTGGGACTTGTAGGAGATGAAGGGGACGCCGGCAGCTTTGGCCGACTGCATGTCAACTTCGCCATCCCCGATAAAGAGCGCTTCCCACGACTCTATTCCGAAGTGGTCCAATACCTTTAAAAGCGGCTCCGGGTGCGGCTTTGGCCTGGCAACTTGCGCTGCGGTCATGACGCAGTCGAAGTATCCCGAAAGCCCGAAATCCTCGATGATCATATCCATCGAAGTAGCCCGGTTGGTGCAGACCGCCAGTGACGTATGTCCCTTGAGCCGGTCGAGGGCGTCGATAAAACCCTCCTCCATCCGCATGAAAGGCATCAGATCCTGATAGTGGATCGTTTTGGCAAATGCTAACGCGTCCTCACGGCAGACATCTCCCGCGAAAAAATATTCCATCACATCATTGAACGAATAGGTGTGCAGTACCTGGCGGGCCTTCATGTCGTCGCGGTCAAGCTGTGTCCGGCCAAGGTGCTCCATGACCAGGTTGTAAAAGATGTAGTTTGATTCGATTGAATCGAGGATCACTCCGTCACAGTCATAGATGACGACCTTGTAGCGGCTTTTCAGTTCACTCACTTACCGGCTCCGAATCCTGTTGCTGTTTGATAAACTCCTCCCACTCAATCGGAAGCAAGTATTTCTTGCGGCTGTTGCATTCCTTGCAGGCCGGAACCACGTTGTTGCGTGAGGCCTTGCCGCCCCTGGATATGGGTACGAGATGATCCATTGTCAGCTCTTCCGAGCTGAACTTCTGATTGCAATAGTGGCAAATTCCCAGTGCCAGCCGATTCTGCCACCAGCGGCTCCTGCGAAGGTCGCGCGATTTGTCCCGTTCGCGCTTTACTTCAGCCTCGCTCACCTCAACTATGAAATAATCCATTGACCACTGGCCTTCGATTATAAATTCAAAATGTCACAATTTTAAAATACTAGCGGAAAATGATGGGTTTGGGTAGTTATAATTAACCCCGCAGGGTAAAAACTGCAATTTAAGCAAAAAAACGGTTGATATATTGTGAACAGTAGGTTATAA
>MGZK01000006.1:9938-10121 GCA_001802125.1 Geobacteraceae bacterium GWC2_55_20 | reverse complement strand
CACCGGTGACAGCTCTTCGCTGCGCGGCAGCGGCGGCACGGATTTCCTGCTGCAGCTGTGCGGAAATATGAACCGTTACTACCGGTGGGGAACCTTGGGTCTGTTCGGTTCCGTTGGCGGCCTGGTGATGTCCGATGGGGATATTCTGAGCGGGCAGCGTAACAACCTGGCCGCTACCGGAAC
>MGZK01000006.1:0-9843 GCA_001802125.1 Geobacteraceae bacterium GWC2_55_20 | reverse complement strand
CAAGGATTTTTGCTGGATATCGGGGTCTCGGAGGACGTGGCGGTTGCGACCGCCTCGGATGTGAATTTCCATCTGGGATTGAGTAAAAGCTTCTGAAAGAAAAAGCCCCGGAAACCGGGGCTTTTTTATTGCTTAAAATCCTGTTGTCAGGGTTTGGCGCTGTTTCCTGAATCAGTAGTTCTGGTCGGCGTAATCGACCCAGCCGCCGGCCAGCACCAGTGCCTTGTCGAAGGGCGAAATTTCAAAGCTGAATGCCTGCTGCTGGCCGTTTCCGGCCATCGTCAGTGTTCCGGCTTCGATATCGATTTCCATGGTGGCATCCTGGTCATCGGCGTGAGAGAAGATCAGGTCCAGGTCGGCCTTGGGAAGCTCGATGGCGGCCATGCCGCAGTTGAACATGTTCTGGCGGAAGATGCGGGCGAAGGATTCGGCAATAACCGCCGTGATGCCGTTGACCTCAAACACCCAGGGCGCGTGTTCGCGAGACGAACCGCAGCCGAAGTTGGCGCGGGAGACGATTACCTTGGCTGCCCTGGTTTTCGGGCCGACAGGATCGAATCCGGGTAGTTTCAGATCTTCCAGGATGTACGGTTTCAGGTCTTCCTTGGTGATCTCGGTCAGGTATTTGGCCGGGATGATTTCGTCGGTGTTGATGTCGCCGCGGTCGAGAAAGAGGACCGGGCCTCCGAATGTTTTCATATGTTCACTCCTTTTGTCGTAATTGGTGGCGGCTTTCAAATCCCCCTCAATCCCCCTTTTATAAAGGGGGAGGCTAAAAACTGAGAGGTTACATGTTTCCCCCCTTTACGAAAGGGGGGAAGGGGGGATTTCTATCACAGATACTTCCTAGGGTCGGCAATCTTGCCTTCTATCGCGCTGGCCGCCGCGGTGGCCGGCGACATCAGGTGAACCATGCCCCCTTTGCCCATGCGTCCCATGAAGTTGCGGTTGGTGGTCGAGGCGCAGACTTCGCCCTCGGCCAGAACGCCGTTGCTCATCCCCAGGCAGGCGCCGCAGGTCGGGTTGGTCACGCAGAAACCGGCTTCCATGAAGATGTCGATCAGCCCTTCATGTATGGCCTCCTGCTGGATCTTGGGGGTGGCCGGGGAGAGAATGCCGCGCACGTTCGGCGCCAGCTTGTGTCCTTTGAGAATCTGCGCGGCAATGCGCAGGTCTTCCAAACGGCCGTTGGTGCAGGAGCCGAGGTAGATCTGGTCAAGCGGGGTGCCGGCCATTTCGGTTACGGTTTTTACCTGATCCGGTTTGTAGCCGAAGGTAATCGTCGGCTGCAGGGTGGTGACGTCGATGTCGATCACCTGGTCGTACTCGGCATCGTCATCGGCGCGCCATTGCGAATAGTCGGCCAGCGCCGCTTCCTTGCTGGCGAAGTCGTTGCTGATGAACGGCCACAGGAATTCCACCGTGGTCATGTCCGGCTGGCAGATGCCGGATGTTCCGCCGGCTTCGATGGCCATGTTGCAGAGCGTCATGCGCGATTCCATGGTCATGGCGTCGATCGTGGAACCGTGGAATTCCATCACCCGGTCGGTGGCGCCGTTGACGCCGATCTTGCCGATGATGTGCAGGATCACGTCCTTGGCGAAGACCCCTTTGGGGAGCACGCCGTTGACGTTAAACTTGATCGTCTTGGGCTGGCGGAAGGCGCAGACCCCCTTCAGGATGCCGACTTCCAGGTCGGTCGTGCCGATGCCGGCGGCAAAGGCGCCGAAGGCTCCGTGGGTGCAGGTGTGGGAATCGCCCATGATGACCGTGTAGCCGGGGCGGATGAAGCCTTTCTCCGGGAAGAGGGCGTGGCAGACGCCATTGGCGCCGATGTCGAAAAAGTCCTTGATGGCGTGGCGGCGGGCCCAGTCTCGCAGAATCTTGGCCTGTGTCGCGGTTTTAGTGTCCTTGCTGGGGGTGACATGGTCGATCACGGCCTTGATCTTGGTTGGATCAAAGACGCGGTCCTTGTCCCTGCGGATCAGGTCGTCGATCGCAATCGGCGTCGTGATTTCGTGGCAGAGTACCGCATCCAGCCGCAGTACTTTTGTGCCGGGGAACGGCTCGTTCACCAGGTGAGCATCAAAAATCTTTTCAGCAGTTGTTCTACCCATATTCAGTAACCTCGCATGTTTCAGAATTTAAATCTTGTAACATAAAGATGGTGGCAAAGTAAACCGGTGAACTTTTTTTTGATGATCCGAGATGACGCCTGCAGCAGGTTTTTGGATGGAAAACGACCTTGGGCATGGTATAAGGTCAATACCAATCCGAAATCCCGGTAATCGGGATAATTGACAGGAAAAACGATGAACCCTGATAATATCAAGAACCTGCTCCATTCCGTCCGGGATGGAGAACTTTCCGTCGATGACGCCATGCTTCATCTCAAACAGCTTCCCTACCAGGACCTGGGGTGCGCCCAGGTGGACCACCACCGTGAGCTGCGCCAGGGTATGCCCGAAGTCGTTTTCGGTGAAGGGAAATCGGTCGAGCAGATTGTCACGATCATGACCGCCATGTCCGGCAAGGGGAGCAACGTGCTGGTGACGCGCCTGACCCAGGATAGGTCCCGGCAGATCCTGACAAGCTTTCCAGCGGCCAGCTATCATGCCGAAGCCCGTTGCCTGACGCTGGAGCAGCAACCGGTGGAATTGCGCGGAAAGGGCGCCATCCTGGTGATTTCGGCCGGCACATCCGACATCCCGGTTGCGGCCGAGGCGGTAGTGACGGCACAGTTCCTCGGTAACCGTGTCGAACAGATCTACGATGTCGGCGTGGCCGGCATCCACCGCCTGCTGGCCCGCGGCGAGCAGCTGGCGGCCGCCACGGTAATCATTGTCGTGGCCGGGATGGAAGGGGCGCTGCCGTCGGTGGTGGGGGGGCTGGTGGATAAACCGGTGATTGCCGTGCCGACCTCGGTTGGTTACGGCGCTTCTTTCGGCGGCATCGCCGCCCTTTTGGGGATGCTCAACTCCTGCGCCGCCGGTGTGACTGTGGTCAACATCGACAACGGCTTCGGCGCAGCCTGTGCCGCCAGTCTGATCAACCGGGTGTGATATGCATATTGACGACATGATTTGTTGTGCATACAATATTAGCATATTGCGGAGGTGTATTTTATGCGTGCAACATTAAACATACCTGACGAGCTTATTGATGAGGTGCAGCGGCTTTCCGGTGAAAAAACCAAGACCCAGGCGATTGTGACCGTTATGGAAGAGTATGTGCGCCGCAGGAAGATGGAAGACCTTCTGGCTCTGCGGGGCAAGGTTGTTATTGAGTATGACTGGGAGCGGGAAGAAGAGGCCGAGCTGAAGGCGGCGGAAGAGCGGGAGCGTTATGCCGCCAAATAAGATACTGCCCGATACCTGCGCCTGGATTGACTTCTTCAGGGGCCGGCAGACTCCTTTGGCCGAGGCGCTTGGTGAGTCGTTGATGCGGGCTGAGGTTGCTACGTGTGGAGTTGTTATTTACGAACTGCTCCAGGGAATAAGAGACCCGCGTGAAGAAGAGTTGGTGCAGAATGCCTTTCAGGCCCTGTCTCATCTGGAAATGACGCGGGAACTATGGATCAGCGCCGGACGGCTCTCGGCCCGATTGCGCGGCAGTGGTCACATACTGCCGTTCTCCGATATAATAATCGCCGCGCTTGCGTTGGAAAATGGCTGTGCCGTACTGACGATAGATCGCCATTTTGATGTAATCCCCGGTCTTAAGGTTGTGAATAAACCGCTATGAAAATCATCTATTTCGACTGCCATGCCGGCATATCCGGCGACATGACCGTGGGGGCGCTGCTGGATCTGGGGGTGCCGCTGGAACACCTGTGTTCAGAACTGGCCAGGCTGGCGCTGCAGCCGGACTCATTCTCGCTCTCAACCAGCCATACCGAACGGCAGCAGATGCCCGCGTTCAAGTTCGATGTGGAACTGCACGATCATCACAGCCACCGCCATTATGCCGATATCGACGCCATGATTGCCGCCAGCGCCCTGTCCGCCGCGGTGCGGGAACGGGCGCGGAGGATCTTTCGCCGCCTGGCCGAGGCCGAGGCGCTGGTGCATGGCGTGGCCATTGAAAAGGTGCACTTCCACGAGGTCGGGGCGCTGGACTCGATCGTGGATATCGTCGGTACGGCGATATGCCTGGACTACCTTGGCGTTGAGGCCATTTACGCTTCGGCATTGCCGCTGGGGAGCGGTTTTGTAAATACAGCCCACGGGCGGCTGCCGGTGCCGGCCCCGGCCACGGCGGAGCTGCTGAAGGGACTGCCCGTCCATGGCGACTGCGGCCCCGGCGAACGGGTCACGCCGACCGGCGCCGCCATTCTGGCCGCATTGGCCGGCGGCTTCGGCAAACAGCCGGAGATGCTGCTGGAGCGGATCGGTTGCGGCGCGGGCAGCAGGGATTTCAGCGACTGCCCCAACATCCTGCGGGCATTTCTGGGGAGATCCCCGGAAGCTGGCCGGCAGTCGGAGCGGGTGATCGTGGCGGAGACCAATATCGACGATTCTACTCCGCAGGCGCTGGGCTATGTGATGGAACGCTTGCTGGAACTGGGGGCGCTGGATGTCTTCTTTACCCCGATCCAGATGAAAAAGAACCGGCCCGGCGTGATGCTCTCCTTCCTCTGCCGCGAGGAACAGCTCGATGCGCTGGCAAGGGTGACGCTGGCGGAGACATCGGCCATCGGCCTGCGCCACTACCCGGCTGACCGCATCGTTCTGGAACGCCGGATCGTCCAACTGCCGACGGAATTGGGCCCAGTGCGCTTCAAGCAGGTATTCGATTGTGCCGGAAAGATGCTGCGGGCTGTCCCGGAATACGAGGATTGTCGCCGGATCGCCTTGGAGCGGGGCCTGGCTTGCAGGGATGTAATTCAATTGGCGCAATGCGCGGGAGTAACCGGATCATGAAAATATCTACCTTGAGCATTGGCGACGAGCTGATCTGCGGCCAGATTACCGACACCAACGCCGGCACAATTGCATCCGTGCTGCTGACCGAGGGTTTGCGGGTCCAGCGGCACCTGACCGTGGGCGACAACGAACCGGATATCATGGATGCTTTGAATGAACTGGGCCGGAGCAGCGACATGGTGATCGTGACCGGCGGACTTGGCCCCACAGCCGATGATATGACCTCGCGGGCCGCGGCGCGCGCCACCGGGCGCAGACTGGTGATCAACGAGGATGCCAGGGCGCACGTCCGCCTGATATCCGCCAAGCTGGAGTCGCTGATCGTCTGTCCGCTCAGCGACAAGCAGGCCATGATTCCGACCAAATCCAGTCTGATCCCCAACCCCAACGGCACCGCCTGCGGATTCCAGCTGATGCACAACGGCAGCTTCATGTTTTTCATGCCGGGTGTCCCCTCCGAAATGCTCGTGATGCTGCGGGAGTCGGTGATACCTTTCATACTGGAGCGGGTGACGCGCAAACGGGTCATCCGTTCGCTCAGCCTGAATCTGTTCGGGCCTTGCGAGGCCGAGGTGGATGAGCTGCTGGCTGGAATCGCCCGCCCCGAACTGGGGCTGAACATGGGCATCTGCGTCACCTATCCCTGGATTCGGGTGACGCTGCGGGCCGAGGCGGACAACCCGGACACGGTTTCGGAACTGCTCGATTCGGCCGGCAGTCTGGTTCGAGAGCGTCTCAGTGAGTACATCTTTTCGGACAGCGGCGCCGGCATGGACGAGACCGTGGCGGAGCTGTTCCGCGGCGGCTGCCTGACTCTGGCGCTGGCCGAGTCCTGCACCGGCGGACTGATCGCCAAGCGCATCACCGATATCCCCGGCAGTTCCGCCTATTTTCTGGAAGGAGTGGTCACCTATGGCAACGCCGCCAAGATGCGCTTGCTGGGGGTGCCGTCCGACCTGCTCGACACAAAGGGAGCGGTCAGTTCCGAGTGCGCTTCGGCCATGGCCAAGGGAGTGCGGGCCGCCGCCGGCAGCGATCTGGGGCTGGCGGTGACCGGCATCGCCGGGCCGGATGGCGGCACCGAGGAAAAACCGGCCGGGACGGTGTTCATTTCGCTGGCAGCCCCGGACGGCTGCTGGACCAAGCGTTTCCAGTTCCACGGTAGCCGTGACGAGGTTCGTGTTATCACGGCCTGGACGGCGCTGGACTGGCTGCGGAGATACCTGCTTCAGAGAGCGGTAAACTGATTCAGATAAACCCTTGCGGTAAAACCGCCGGATATGCTATTTTTCTACCCCTTTGGTCCATAATATCCCACATTTTCAGGAGATACCATTCATGCAGGATAAAAACAGCAGCGCTGATAAAAACAAGGCGATAGAGCTGGCTCTCGGCCAGATTGAAAAACAGTTCGGCAAGGGCGCCATCATGCGTCTGGGCAATGATGAACCGTTGCCGGGCGTGGACGCCATCTCCACCGGCGCCATCTCCCTCGACGTGGCCTTGGGTGTGGGCGGTGTGCCGCGCGGCAGGATTGTCGAGATCTACGGTCCGGAGTCGTCCGGAAAGACCACGCTGGCGCTGCATATCGTGGCCGAGGCTATGAAAACCGGCGGCATTGCCGCTTTCATTGATGCGGAACATGCGCTGGATATCGGCTATGCCCGCAAGCTGGGGGTCAAGACCGATGATCTGCTGGTGTCCCAGCCCGATACCGGCGAGCAGGCGCTGGAAATCGCCGAAACGCTGGTGCGCAGCGGCGCGATCGACGTGCTGGTGGTCGATTCGGTGGCGGCCCTGGTGCCCAAGGCCGAAATCGAAGGGGATATGGGCGACTCACACATGGGCCTGCAGGCGCGGCTGATGTCCCAGGCGCTGCGCAAGCTGACCGGCATCATCAGCAAGTCCAACTGCTGCGTGATCTTCATCAACCAGATCCGCATGAAGATCGGCGTGATGTTCGGCAACCCCGAGACCACCACCGGCGGCAACGCGCTCAAGTTCTACGCTTCGGTGCGCATGGATATCCGCAAGATCGCCACGCTCAAGCAGGGCGACCAGATCATCGGTTCCCGCACCCGGGTCAAGGTGGTCAAGAACAAGGTGGCGCCCCCCTTCAAGGAGGTCGAATTCGACATCCTGTACGGCGAGGGGATTTCACGCACCGGCGATGTGCTGGATATGGCCGTCGAGAGAAGCATTGTCGAGAAGAGCGGCGCCTGGTTCTCCTACGGCAAGGAGCGCATCGGACAGGGTCGCGAGAACTCCCGCACCTGGCTCAAGGAGCATCCGGAAGTCCTGGCGGAGATCGAGGAAAAACTTCTGGCGATTGTCAAGCCGGCCCCTGCGGCTGCAAAGCCCGAGTAAAACGCGGAGGTAGCCTGTGGAGCTGAACGAAATACTCACAATTGCCTTCAAGGCCAAGGGCTCGGATATCCATATCAAGACCGGACTGCCGCCGATCGTCCGCATCGACGGCCGGCTGCATCCGATCCCCAACGCCCAGCGCCTGTCTCCGGATTATGTCTCATCCACGGCCCAGGCGATGATGAATGACCGCCAGAGGCGGATTTTCGAGGAAAACTCCGAGGTGGACCTGGCCTATGCCGTTCCGGGGTTGGGGCGTTTCAGGGTCAGCGTCTACCGCCAGCGCGGAACCGTGGCCATGGTTTTCAGGTCGATCGCCTTCGTGATCCCGACCCTGGAAGGGCTGAACATGCCGCCGGTGATCCAGAAGATCTGCAAGGAGGAGCGCGGCCTGATCCTGGTGACCGGAACCACCGGTTCGGGAAAGTCCAGCACCCTGGCGGCGATGATCGATGCGATCAACCAGAGCCGCACCTGCAACATCATCACCATTGAAGACCCGGTGGAATTTTTGCACCGCGACAACAAGAGCATCATCAGCCAGCGCGAGGTCGGCTCCGATACCCCGACCTTCTCGGCGGCGCTGAAGGGCGCATTGCGCCAGGACCCGGACGTGATCCTGGTGGGCGAGATGCGTGATTACGAGACCATCGAGACCGCCATGACCGCCGCCGAAACCGGCCACCTGGTCATGTCAACCCTGCATACCATGGATGCGGCCGAAACCATCAACCGCATCATCGGCGTTTTCCCCCCTTACCACCAGCGCCAGGTGCGTATCCAGCTGGCCAGTATCATCAAGGGGGTCATCTCGCAGCGCCTGGTGCCGCGGGCGGACGGCAAGGGGCGTGTGCCGGCGGTGGAGGTAATGCTGGCGTCGGCCCGCGTCAGGGAGTGCATCGACGACAAGGACAAGACCAAGCAGTTGCATGACGCCATATCGCAGGGCTATGTCACCTACGGCATGCAGACCTTTGACCAGTCCCTGATGAAACTCTATTCGAGCCAGCTGATTACATACGAGGAGGCGGTCCGGCAGAGCTCCAATCCGGATGATTTCGCCCTCAAGGTTTCCGGTATTTCGTCCACTTCGGATGCTTCCTGGGAAGGGTTTGAAAACAAACCGGATGATTCCATCGCCGAGCCGGAAAAACTTGATATCGAAAAGTACTGAGCCGCAAACCGCCGAAGGCGCCTATCAGTACGCCTTGCGGCTTTTGACGGCGCGGGATTATTCGCTGGCCAGGATGCGGGTAAAGCTTTGTGCCAGGGGTGTTGACGAAGCCGATGTCGAATCGGTCATGCACCGTCTGCAACAGGAGGGGTGGCTGGACGACCGGCGCTATGCCGGACGTTTTGCGGAATCGGCGCTTGCGACCGGCCGCTTTTACGGCCCGCGCCTGCGTCTGGAAATGCGCCGCCGGGGATTTGAAGCTGGCATTATCAGCGAGGTTCTGGAAAACCTGCTGGAAGATCACGACCAGGCAGCCGATATCATGATGGTCGTCAATCGTCGCTATCCGGGGTTGGATTTTAGCGCGGCATCGGATCGGGATAAAAGAAGAGTGGTCGGTTATCTGCAGCGGCGAGGTTTCGGGCTCTCGGAGATTTTCAGGTCTCTCAGGACAACTCGATAGATTTTCATGGCGTATCATTTATTTGCCTCAGGGGAGGGGAAGATGAAACAGTTGCTGCGAGTGTCGTTGTTTTACATGAGTCTGTTGCTCTTCTGTTCTCAGGTTGCCATTGCGTCCGGCAGCGCTCCGATTACCGTCGAGGTGGAAGGTTACGGCAGCATCGTCGGCGGCCGCAAGGATACGGCACGGGAAAGCGCGCTGAGGAATGCTTTCCGCCAGGCGATTGAGCAGGTGGTTGGTGTAATGGTGCAGTCGAAGACGGTGGTACAGAATTCGGAACTGCTCAATGACAAGGTGCTTTCAAAAAGCGCCGGTTTCATAAAGACCTACACTGTCCTGTCGGAAGTGTTCGAGGCCGACGCCTGCCGTCTCAAGGTCAGGACGACCGTTTCCGCTGTGCGTCTGGAGAAGAGCCTGGACGATGCCGGCCTGCTCTCGAAAAAACTGGACAAGCCCCGTATCGCAATCATCATGACCGAGCAGAACATTGGAAACGACACCCCTTCCAATACCCTGGGCAACGGCACCGTCAATGCGGGGATTTCCGAGAGCGTCATCAATGATTATTTCGCAAAGAAGGGCTATAACCTGGTTGACCGGGATACTCTGGTTGCCCTGGCCCGCCGGAGCGGTTTCTCGCCCGCTTCTGTCAACGAATCGGACAGCGAAACCGCGCTGCAGATAGCCTCCAGCGGAGGCGCCGAGGTGGTGGTTGTCGGCCAGGCCGTTGCCAAGGCCGGTTCCGGCGTCCTGAGCGGCACCAATATGCGAGCCTCCCAGGCGACGGTTTCCGCCAAGGTGGTCGATGCGGACACAGCCCAGTTGATAGCATCCTGTTCCGCCTCCAGCAATGCCGTTCATGTCAATCCGACCGCCGGCGGCGCCGATGCCTTGAGAAAGGCTTCCAGGGAACT
>MGZK01000005.1 GCA_001802125.1 Geobacteraceae bacterium GWC2_55_20 | reverse complement strand
TCTGATTCTGATTACTATAAGGCGGTTGCCTATACAAGCGGTTTCAGCAGCGTTTTCAAGGTTGACCTAATCGGCGCTGAGGACTGCTCGCAGTCGTTACTTCAGCACATTACCCAAAACGGAATTGAATTATGAACCCTCAGGCAGCCATATTGTCGGCAAGAATAGATACTGAACTGTCGGAACTCAAACTGGTGGTAGATCGAGCATTGCAGGCTTGGGATAAAGCAACAAAGCAGGATGATGATTTTTTTCTGGACAGTGTTGCCTTGAACCTGCATGCGTTCTATTCCGGATTGGAAAGAATCTTTGAGAAGCTGGCCTCAACTATCGACAGAACCGTTCCGAGTGCTGCCAACTGGCACCAGGAATTACTGACGCAGATGCAAACGGAGATACCTACAATCCGCCCGGCAGTCATTTCTTCCCAGTTGAAGGAATCACTGGAAGAGTACCGCGGATTCCGGCATGTGGTGCGGAATGTATACACCTATCATCTCAAACCGGAGAAACTGAAAATACTGGTGGGTAACCTGGAAGGCACGTTCAGGCTTGCATCAGAAGAGTTGACCCTATTCGGTGATTTTTTGAAAACACTGGATGGTTAAATTTGACCTTTCGCCAAGACGAAATACCCAAAATACTTTCACCCGGCTTTCACTAATCGGATGACTTTCACTATATTTTGCTGGACTTGGATGGACTTTGTTCGGTGGCTTAGATGCTTGAAATAGTGAGATATTAGTTAGTTAAGACCTGTACTGTGGAGTGTTCAAGCAGTTTTTCGAATCCCGTTTCCCGCTCCAAGAAAAACATAACCACATCAAGTGGTTGCGGACTAAAAGCCCCGACTTTCGCAGGAACTTTCGCATGCGGCCGGGGCTTTCCTTTTGCCCGCTGTTTTGCCCCCTGCCGAAGTATCGAACAACTCCCAGCCTGTCCTGTTCAAGGCCTTCCGTGTATCCCATAAACCTCGTAAATCATCTGCTTCGAGGCGTGCCCCATTACCCTGTAGACCTGCATGGCAAACATGGGGGTTCATGCAACCGCAATTTCTCAGAAAAAAAAGGGGGTCTGAATATATCTTGTTCACAGGGGGGGCCTCAATGGGCTGTTAACGGGTGCACGACAGCTGCGCTTACTATTTTAAATTACACACAATCCGTCATATATGACAATTTCTGCTAAATGCAATGGATATTTTGCCGGTTTTCACCTTCCTACCAGCAAACAGCATTAATTAGCTTACAAAACAGAAGGTTGAACCATATGACAATTAAGGTCTTTTTGGCTTGTTATTTGCTCCATTTTTAATTTTAGATCACTACCAGAGGAACCTGGCATTCGCTCAAAGAGGAGTAATAATAATGCAAGATGGCACGCCGGAAAATAGCACCGTGAAAGACGCCAACGATTTGGAATATGTCGGGAAAGCATGGCAAGTGACCTACAAGGATGTAAAGCATGCCGAGCAACGAGCATCTCAAGCCATTTCTGAAACCATCGCACTTATACATGCAGACGACACACGTGAAATAACTCTGGTGATCAGCGGTGAAGCTGGGCAGGGCTTGCAAACGATCGCCCATATTTTGGCGCGAATGTTCATGAATGGCGGATTGCATGTCCTGGCAGTAAGCGAGTTCATGTCCCGCATCCGTGGCGGGAGTAATTCCGTCACCCTGCGCGCAGCTCACAGGTCTGTCCGCGCACTGAACGAACACATTGATCTTTGTGTGTTACTCGATAAAAAGGCACTTCAGCGGCTGCGAGGACGGTGTGCTGCTGATACGATTCTGATCGGGGATCCCGCAATATTCGTTGACGAGATGGGTATGTTCCCCCTGCCATTAAAGGAATTAAGCGCCAATATTGGCGGAGCAATTTACAACAATAGCCTCGTCTGCGGTTACATCACAAGATTGATTGGATGGGAGCTATCTCATCTGGAAATTGCACTGACTCGCATCTTTACCGATTGCGATCTTCTTGCAAAAAACTGTGCTGCGGCCCGGGTCGGCTGGGAATATGGTGTGGATAGTAGTGGCCGCTGTTCCATACCGCCATGCGAGGTAAAGCCGGGCCGCATCCTGCTCGACGGCTCGCAGGCAGTGGCGCTTGGAGCAGTGGCTGGCGGTTGCACCTTCATATCCTCCTATCCCATGTCTCCATCAACCGAGGTGTTGACTCATCTCGCCAAACTGGCGCACGCACACGGAATCATCGTGGAGCAGGCAGAGGATGAAATCAGCGCCATCAACATGGGGCTTGGTTCCTGGTACGCCGGTGGCCGGGCGATGGTCAGCACTTCCGGCGGCGGTTTCGATCTGATGGCCGAGGGCTTGAGTCTCTGCGGTGCAATCGAATCACCAATGGTGATCCATCTTGCTCAGCGCCCCGGACCGGGAACCGGCCTGCCAACGCGCACTGAACAGGCTGATCTGGAAATCGCCCGCTATTCCGGACACGGCGAATTCCCGCGTGCGATCCTTGCGCCCGGCTCGCCGGAAGAGGCCTTTACATGCACGGCACATGCCTTCACCATGGCAGACCTCAGCCAGTCCCCGGTCATTATCCTGACCGACCAATACCTCCTCGACACTCTCTACGATCTTGATCCGTTCGAGCTTCCGGATACTGCACCCGGATCCCGGATAATTGCTACCACCGAAGACTATCGCCGTTATGCACCTGGCCCGGATGGTATCTCGCCGCGCGGGATTCCAGGTCTTGGTGCTGGACGGGTCTGTGTTGACAGCGACGAGCATGATGATGAAGGGTGCATCACTGAGGATTTCGACGTGCGCATCTCCATGGTAGACAAGCGCCTGTCCAAGTTGCGTCTACTTCGAGAGGATCTGGCCCTGCCACCACGTCTTTACGGACCGGCATATTTCAAAAGACTTATAGTCGGATGGGGCTCAACCGCAGCTGTTGTTGCCGAGGCACTGGAGCAGCTTCAACCGGTGGCAACCTCATTCCTCCATTGCATCCAGATCTATCCGGTATCAAAAGCGATAACAGACCACCTGCACAGGGCTAAGCAGATCATCGTCATCGAGAATAACGCCACCGGCCAGTTCGCCCGTCTGTTGAAGGCCGAGACCGGGTGTACCGTCTCCCGGGAGTGGCATAAATATAACGGACTCGCCTTTTCGGTGGACGAAGTAGTCGAGCTGTTGCGCCAGGAGGTGGAACTGTGAGCGAAAACTCCTATTTGCGTACCGGTTGCGATGTTGCCTGGTGCCCCGGCTGCGGAAACTTCGGGATTCTGAAGATTGTCAACGAAACGCTGCAGGAGATGGAACTTGATCCCCGGCAGACTGTTGTGGTGTCGGGCATCGGTCAGGCAGCCAAGACACCCCAGTATCTCAATCTCCATTTCTTCAATGGACTGCATGGTCGCGCCCTACCAGCGGCTACGGCTATCAAGGCGACCAATCGTAATCTGACGGTCATAGCAGAAAGCGGCGATGGCGATATGTACGGTGAGGGAGGTAATCACTTTATCCACTGCATTCGTCGCAACCCTGATTTGACCAATATCGTCCACAATAACATGGTCTATGGCCTGACCAAGGGCCAGGCATCACCAACCAGTCCACACGGCTTGGTTACACCGCTGCAGGTCGATGGCGTGATCCTCGAACCGTTCAACCCCATTGCCGTTGCAATTGCGCTGGATGCCTCCTTCGCTGCCAGGGCCTATGTCGGACACGCCGATCAGACTCGTGCGATCCTGAAAGCGGCGATCCGGCATAGAGGGTATGCCTTGGTTGATATACTGCAACCATGCGTAACCTTCAACAAGCTCAATACCTATCGCTGGTTTGAAGAACATACGACTCCGCTGGCCGCCGATCACGATCATACCGACAAGATTCAGGCATTTGCCCGTGCCTGTGAAAATGATCCGTTACGCCTCGGCATTTTCTATCAAAACGAGAAGCCGGTGTTCGAAGATCAACTCGCTGCATATCGTGGCGATTCCCGTCCACTATTTGAGCGCCGAGTTGATCTGAACAAACTGGCGGAGACTGTTCGAGTTATGGGTTGATATATCAGGGAAGAAATCCGTCACGTCATTTGTTCTCAATTCATGGAGGTAACTGTTATGAGTGTTCCGATTAAAAACAATATTTCGTGGGTTGGCAAGGTTGATTGGGAATTACGCAAGTTCCACGGAGAAGAGTATTCGACGCACAAGGGAACATCCTATAATTCGTACCTGGTGCGGGAAGAGAAAACAGCACTAATTGAAACCGTCTGGGCGCCATTTGCCAAGGAGTACGTCAGGAACCTGCAGAAAAGTATCGATCTGAATACAATTGATTACATAATTGCCAATCATGGCGAAATTGATCACAGCGGTGCTTTGCCCGAACTTATGCGCCAGATTCCGGAAACGCCTGTCTACTGCACCGCCAATGCGGTCAAATCACTGAAAGGCCAATACCATCAGGACTGGAATTTCAAAATTGTAAAGAGTGGTGATCGTCTGAATCTGGGTGATAAGGATTTGATCTTTATCGAGGCGCCGATGCTTCACTGGCCGGACAGTATGTTCTGCTACCTGACGGTCGACAATGTCCTCTTTAGTACCGATGCCTTTGGACAGCACCTTGCCACGGAAAGGCTTTTTAACGACCTTGTTGACCAGTCGGAGTTGTTTCAGGAGTGCATAAAGTATTACGCAAACATTCTTACCCCCTTCAGTTCGTTTGTTGACAGGAAAATCAAGGAATTTGTCAGCATGAATCTGCCGCTCGATATGATCTGTACCAGCCACGGTGTTGTCTGGAGAGACAATCCGATACAGATTGTGACCAAATATCTTGAGTGGTCAGCCAACTATCAGGAGAACCAGATCACAATCATATATGACTCAATGTGGGATGCCACACGCAAAATAGCTGAAGCAATCGCTCAAGGTATTGCGGAGCAAGATGGCACCGTACTGGTGAAGATATTTAATATCGCCCGTGCCGACAAGAACGACATCATAACTGAAGTGTTCAAGTCAAAGGCGATTCTGGTCGGGTCTCCAACAATCAACAAAGGAATCTTATCGGCAGTTGCCGGCATTCTTGAGGAAATCAGGGGCTTGGGGTTTAAAAACAAGAAGGCGGCGGCTTTCGGGGCTTATGGATGGAGTGGCGAGTCAGTCAGGATGATAACGGAGAGGCTGAAAGAGGGCGGGTTTACCCTTGTCAATGACGGCTTGAAACTGCTCTGGAGCCCGGATAATGAGGGGCTTGCAGCCTGTAAAGCTTTCGGTAATAATTTTGCTAGAGAAGCTGTATTTGCAAGTAACCAGTAACCAGAAAACGTGAAAGGAAATAGTTCATGTCGTAAGTGAATTATATTATGAAGGCTTAGTGACAGGGAGGTCGATATGGCAAAAGAATATCTCTTCACAATCAAGCACTACCCTGTAAATGATCTTCTTGCCTTGGATTTACAGGATCATCTGGATCAAATGGCCAAAACAGGCTGGGAACTGACTAACACCCAGCAGCTTGTCAATGATCATAGCTCCACAACTCCGCAGATGATTATTTTCTGGAGCAGGAATGATTCACGTTGAAAAAGGAGATTTGACTTTATGAAAACTACTGCTGCGTATGCCGCTGTTACTGCGTTGTAATCGATATGGCGAGCCTGAAGAAATCTTGAAAAGGCACAGATGATTTGTTCGCAGGTGTAAGAAAAACCAGGAGGACAACACTATGAGCTATCAAAGCATTAATCCTAACGATGGCAAGATTATAAAGATGTTCACACAGATGAGTGACATACAGCTCGAGTCGGCTAATCCTGCCTACCGGGAGGAATTCTTCGGGCCGGTCGCATGGACTTAATCATACCTACCCATAAGTTGGCTCAAGGAGACAGTCATGACACAAATAATAAGTCGCGAAATTCATTTGGCATCACGCCCGCACGGACTTCCTGCCGCAGCAAATTTTACCATGGTGCAGACCTCATTGGCACCACTGAACGATCAGGAGGTACTGGTTCGTAACCTCTTTATGTCGGTGGATCCCTATATGCGTGGTCGTATGAATGAAGGGAAGTCATATGTTCCACAGTTCGAGATCGGCAAACCGCTGGAAGGCGGCGCCGTGGGTGAGGTCATCGAGTCGCGTGCAACGGGGTTCAAGCCGGGGGATATCGTCACTTCCGGCTTGGGTTGGCGAGAATACTTCATTGCTGCCCCGCAAGAATTGCAGCCGGTTAGCAGTGAGTTTCAACCGCTTTCGGTGTACCTCGGCGCTCTTGGCATGACAGGTCTGACCGCGTGGGCCGGGTTGCAGCAGGGCGAGGTTAAAGCGGGGGAAACCATCTATATCTCCGGAGCTGCCGGTGCGGTGGGAAGTGTTGCCGGGCAACTCGCAAAATTACGCGGCTGCCTGGTAATCGGGTCTGCCGGTTCGGCGGAAAAGGTGGCGTTTCTGCGGGAAGAGTGCGGATTTGATGTCGCCTTTAATTATAAAGATGGTCCCGTTCTGGAACAACTGAAGCTTATCGCACCGGACGGGATCGATGTCTATTTCGATAACGTCGGTGGTGAATCCCTTGAAGCGGCGCTCGCACTGTTGCGGCTGCATGGTCGGATCATCGCCTGTGGCGGTATCTCCGCCTATAACGCAGAACGTCCGCTCCCAGGCCCCGTCAACCTCTTTAACATAACGACTAAACGTCTGACGATGAAAGGGTTGATGGTATTTGATTGGTTGGATCGTCAAGCCGAGTTTCGGCAAGAGGCTGGTGGCTACTTCAAAGCCGGCAAACTGAAACACAAAGAGACCGTGGTGGAAGGAATCGACCATGCGGTAGCAGCTTTCATCGGTCTTTTCCATGGGCAGAATGTGGGCAAGATGATCGTGAAGTTGGCGTAAGACTCACAGCTTGCCATCATGAGTAACCAAGGTAGAATTTATTTAGGAGACTTGCCATGTCATACTATTTCAGCAAAAAACTGCACGTGACCTTTGAGAAAGCCATGTCGAGAGTAATTGAAGAATTGAGGCTGGAAGGGTTCGGAATTCTCACTGAAATTGACGTTACGGAAACATTGAAACGGAAATTGAATGTTGATTTCCCCAATTACACCATACTTGGTGCCTGCAACCCCCCCTTTGCCTACAGGGCCTTACAGGCGGAACCCAACATAGGCTTGATGCTGCCCTGCAATGTCGTTATTCGGGAATTGGCTGATGGAGAGATTGAAGTGTCTGCCGTTGATCCGCTTGCCTCCATGCAAGCAATTCAAAACGAGGAGTTGCAGATCATTGCCAAGGAAATACAAGAGAAACTCAAAAAAGCAATTGATAATTCATAATGCACAGGAGGTCTGGCATGACTAAAGATACGCTAGCATCTGAAAAAAAACTCGATTCCGGCGCAAGCAGTGGAGAGCAACCGAAACAGGTCGTTAACAAGTCCTTTATTGTTGCCCAATGGCGTTTGATTATCATTTTGTTGCTGGTTATTGCCGTCGCTGGCATGTATGTGTGGAAAAACGTTGCTGTCAACAGAGCTACGGTACAACTTACGGAAAAGGCAGGTAGGATCATAACTGACCAGAACAGGAAATTTCTTCGACTAGCTGTCGTGCCGCTGGTATGGGCTGTACGTAGCGAGATGATCAGGGAAAACTATGATCAAATCAATCTGTATCTTAACCAGTTCGTTAAAGAGCAGAACATGAAGGAAATCGTTGTCGCAAAACCTGACGGCGCCATAGTGGTATCAACTAACAAGAAGTTTGAAGGCAAGCCCGTTACCGACATCTTTCCTGCCTCGGTGCTCCAGGAAGACAAGTTGATGGTTAGTACCCTGGAGAACGGGGACATCATGGTAGCGTCTCCGGTCATGGGGTTAAGTACCAAAGTGGGGGTTTTGATACTGCTTTACACACCGGAGAGTTACAACCTGCAAGCCCCGTGACCCTCATCTGCAGGTGAGCAAGGTTGATTCCTGGATAGTATTAATAAACCTGATGTACTGGCGGAGGTGGTTATGAAAACTGTGATTATTGGGTTAGTCCTTGTTGTTGGCCTCGGAGCGGCCGGGTATTTCGCAGTACCTTTTCTGATAGAACAAAAGACCGAAGAGCTTCGAGCAGAGGTAAAAGATTTGAAGCAGCGCCTTGAATCTGCCGAGGTATTTATCAAAGGAGAACAGGAAGCGCGTAAGAATGTGCGGATAGAGCCAGGTGCAGATGCGGCAACCATAACCAGGGCGGTGAATGCCCTGGCTTCCAAAGTTACAAAGCTGGAGAGTTCCGTCAGGGCGGATTTGTCGGCTGCAGATGCGGTGGTGAAGGAGCAAAAGAGCGACACTGCGGCGGCCTTGAAGAAACAGGCAGAAGCCTTGGAAAAGGAAAGCGTAGCGGTTCGCACCCAAATCAGAGAGGCTATCTTCAAAACCCGCATGTCAGAAGTGCGCGGACGCCTGTTGAAGGTGAAAACTGACCTCCTGGCAAAAAATATCGGTACAGCTGATGCCGAGGTCGGAGTCTTGGTCGAGTCATTGGAAAAGATGAAAGAATCCATGTTACCGGAGGCGAAAAAATCGCTCGATGCCGCCCAGGCATCGCTCAGGAAGGCTCGTGGCGAGATGACAACGGATCTTCCTTCAGCCATGAAACGGGTGGATCTCTTGTGGCACGAGATTGGAAAGATTAGTAACGCGCCATAAAGTGCGACTCCGAGCTCGGTGAGTGACGCAGACTCATCTTAATGGAAGTCCGATGCTCGACCCACAAGGATCAGGTCAACGCCGACCTGTTGGCATTCCTCAAGGCCTGAGGCCGCTTTATCAGGCCATTTTAGAGCGGCTGGCCGCCGCTATGCAGCACCAACCCATATCACAGGAGGCTATTATGAACGAACATGTCCTACCCCCGTTACCTTATGCAGATAACGCTTTGGAGCCAGTCATTACCGCCCACACCATAGATTTCCATTACCGGAAGCATCACCAGGGCTATGTGGACAACCTGAACAAACTGGTGGCAGGAACAGATTACGCCACGCTGTCTTTGGAGAAGATTATA
>MGZK01000004.1:16129-83929 GCA_001802125.1 Geobacteraceae bacterium GWC2_55_20 | reverse complement strand
TCAACCAGACCTCGCAGCAGTGGAACACCAAGTCGCTCTGGTAAGTTGTCACTGTAAAATTATCCCGGCAAGCACCCTCGGCTCTGCCGGGGGGTACTTGCTGAGTCAGTGTTATTTTTCTCTTGCAAACGCAGTCCGGGTCTGGGGGCTAAATTTTATAGCATGCATGTGATCAACATGCTGAAAGGAGAGGAACAAGTGAAGAAGAGAACTTATGTCAAACCACGTGTAGTTGGTTCCGCTGACGTCCATCCCTGCTGAATCAGACAGACATGGAAGGGGGACCAGACATTCGCGGATGCCTAGCCCCCCTTCTTCATTTAACAAAAAACTTATGCAATCTTGACCGTTTTATAGATGAAATTCTTGAACCTGAACAGCTGCCGCTGCTCATCATCATGCCCCAAACCTTCATTCAGAGCCTTGAGATAACGTGCAACAGCCGGAATGGTCTTGCCGGCTTTGCTCCGAGCCTTTTCAATCACAAGCCGGACAGTTTCCCTGGATATGTCATTTCGTGAAAATGGCTCATATACGTCTGACCAGAAATCACCGCCTGTTTCAATTCTGTCCAGAATTTCACCCGCCACCCGCTCATCAAGATTGCGGGAGGCTGTCGCCGACGGGCCTGTTTCCAGGCAACCGGTTCCGGCGATGGCCTGAGAAATGGCCTCTCCGCTGATGACATGCTTGCTACGGAAGAACAGCGCCCGCAAAAGAATACTGCGGAGCTCGCGAATGTTCCCCTTGTAGTGGTGGCGCATCAGGATTTCCTTTGCCTCTTTGGCCAGTATCGGTGGTTTTTCGAGCGGTTCGTTGTCGCCACGGTATGTTCGGTACAACTTCCCGAGGAAATGCACCGCCAGGTCGGGGATGTCTTCGCGGCGCTCATTCAGTGAGGGCAGCCGGATCGACAGCTCGGAAAGACGATGATAAAGATCTTCGCGGAACCTCCCGGCGGCTATTTCCTCATGAAGATTTTTATTGGTTGCGGCAACCAGCAGTACCCGGCTGTAGCGATCTGTGTTGTCCCCCAACCGCACAAAACCGCCATTATCCAGGAAACGCAGCAGCTGAACCTGGGTTTTAGGGTCGGCGTCACCGATCTCGTCCAGGAAAACGATCCCGCCGATGGTTTCTTCCAGGATACCACGCCGGTCCGTATATGCTCCGGTGAAAGCGCCTTTCTTGTGCCCGAAAAGCTCCGAATAGGTCAGATCACCGGCATAGGCGGCAATGTTGCTCTTCTTGACCGGCAGCTCTCCGTTGGGATTAAGATCACGGCGATACAGCTCGTTAAGCTTGTTGTAGAGATTGTTGAAGAAAAACTCCTTGCCCGACCCGGTCTGCCCGGTGACCAGAATCGAGGGAAGCCCGATGGTTGCCTCCTGCAGGATGTTGCGTGCCCAATAAAAGATGCGGTTGAAGAGCGGCGGCGATACAGTGTTGATGAAATCGACTACTTCCTGTGATTTTGGGCTGTTTCCGATGATGTTGCCGAGGCGGTAGGAGGAGACGTGCGGATCTTTGTAGGCCACGTCGGTTGTAAGCCGGTTGACCTCTCCCTGCAGACGTTCGATACGCTGCAGGTCTGAAATATGACGGGCGGTCAACGAACCGATGATCTGCAGGATCCGGCGGTGTTCCTCGCTGAAGAATTCATATCGCAGCGAATTCAGGCAGATCACGGCAATCACTTCGTCATCGCAGATGATAGGCACCGCGATTTCACTTTTTAGCAGATCGCTCATTGACCGGTGAAAACCGCCGCTGCTCTGTTCGAGTTCCACCCGCGCTATGATCTTGGGCTGTTTGGTGAAAGCCACGTATCCGGTCAGGCTGCGTTCCTCCGGCGCAAGCTCGGTCCCTCCCACAGGGAAGGGCGGGATATATTTTTTCAGCCATTCCTTGTTTTTTGCACCGATGATATTTCCGGACTCATCCTCCACCACCAGCCATTTCATGCCGTCACGTTCACTGACCACGGCAATGCTGCCGGTATCTGCCCCGATAAGCTCGGTCGCCTTGGAAAGGACCTTCGTCAGAAACGGCTGCAGATTTTCAGTCCGCTCGTTCAGCAGATCGGTAATTTCCGACAAAACCCGGATTTCAAGATGCTCGCCACCAACCTCGCTGATTACACGCTCAACCATTTCGGCGTGAGTCTGCAAGAGTCCCATTTCAAAATCACTGAAGCGATAAAGGTCGTGGGAATAGTAATTAACCAGACAGATGATGCGGCGATTTTCAGGGTTGAAGCGCGGGACTACGTACAGCGACCTCAGTTCCATTGATTCGGTTAGCGCACGTTTCTGCAGGTTATGCTGCGTCAGGTCGGGAATGAAGAGCGGTTTCAGCAGACGTTCGTCGGTAATAATGGCCTGGTCGCTGATATAGTGCGATATCAGCGACTTCCCCTTGCGAAGGTCGATGTTTCCCTGCTGATAATACATCTTTTCCAGCTTGTCATCGGAAGAATAGCTGGCAAGGATTTCAAGGGCTCCGGCCGCGTCATTCTGCTGAGTCGGAACCAGTACCGAAGCCAGCGATACTTTCTCGATCAGCTTTACCGCCGAACGAACCATCATTCCAGCGGCTTCCCGTGACTTGAACTCTTCCAGCCGCCGCGCCAACTGTACCTGCTGGTGATATATCCTGGCCTGATCAAGCTGGCCAGCCACACAACCCGCAAACTCGGCCAGTTGTGATTTGCTGCGTGTGGCCAGCGACTCTTCAGGTATGGTCTGATCGAGGCAAAGCACCCCGATCGACTTTCCAAGGCTGACTATTGGCATAACATAGCTTTTTCGGATGCCGAATCGACCCGCCAATTCCATATCGATAGATGTTGCATGGGATGATGCAATTCTGAAGTCCACCGGATACTGACTCATGAAAACCGAGGAAACCACCGTTTCGGTCGAGCCGATTGCAAAACTGGCCTCACGAATCTCTTCGACACGCCGTCCGGTTGCATGGGCGCAAGTCAGCGCGCCACGCGTCAGATCTTCAAGATAGATGCGCACCTGTTCACAGCCCGAAATCAGCTGTGCTCCTTCAGCCAGCGCGTAAAGCAGTTCGCCCTGATTTTCCTTGCCGTACGCGGAAATCTTAACCCGCAGTTCATCAATTCGGATGCTGGCAGACATACATGCTCCTGTGCGGAATATTCGAACGAATATTACTCGTCTGTGTGCAAAATATACTCTGGCTGAATGTAGCGCGGGATCTGTAACAGGGTCAAGCGGGAAATGGGGTTCAAGCGGGCATCTAATCAAAAGGGCCCCGCCGTGTCCGGCGGGGCCCCATGGGTTTAACTCTTGAGGACTTTAAGTATTTTGTCTGCCACATCCTTACCGCTGATGTTGTATGTTCCTTCGGCCAGTTGGCGCCTGATCGCATTCAGTCTCTCAATCCTGGCCTCATCCTCGGAAATTTGCAGCGCGGTGGTTGATATTTCCACAGTGGCGGCCTGATCCTGGGGAGTGGATTTCTGTATCGGATTTTCGTTGACTCGGCCGGCGTGATTAACTTTATCGTTTTTTAAAAGTGACATATGATTTGAGACCCGTTCCTCGATTTTCACAAAAGCCTCCGAAGGGTACATACTCTACCCGGATGTTAATCCCATCGGCTGATTAACAGTAAAGCTTTAGAACGTTGAAGGTCGTTTACACAATTCACTGAAAAGACATGTGCCGTTTGAGGCTTTTGCACCGCAGCCCAAGGCGGCAAAGTATGAACTGCTATTTAATAATGATCTGTTCCAGCGTCAGTGATCCTGCTGCTACGGTCAGGGTTCCCATACTGCTGTAGCCGCTGTTGTCGGAAGAAAATTCCGCATCAAACCCGCCCATGAGTGTTATCGCGATATCCCGGTTCAGTAGCAGATCCCCGAAAGGCGCCGTGTTTACCCGTGCCCGGATTGTACTTCCGGCAGCCGTACCAATGTCGTCATAGGCAGCCGAAATTGTGCTGAATTCGATACCGGGTCTCTCCAGCACCGTAACCAGAGGCGCCAACGCAAAGGTGGCGGTTACGTTCTTGGCAGCATCCATGATAACTTCACAATTCCCGGTGCCGGTACAGGGTGGAGTCGCGCTCCAGCCGGTAAAGGTAGAACTGCCTGAATCAGGCATGGCGGTGAGGGTAATTACGGTATTAACCGGATATGTTTTTGAACATGGACTTCCACCGGTCAGATCCGGGCAGATGAAATCGGCCGGAATGCTGTTGATAGTACCGCTGCCGGTCCCGGCTATGGCGACTGTGAGCGGATAGGACAATATCTCTGCCGAACAACTGGCATCGGTGCCACTGCCGGAGCCGTAACAGCTCCACTGCCATGGCCCGCTTCCGGTGACAGCCGATGCCAGGCCGCTGAAGCAGAGGTTGGTGTCTGGAGCAACGGTAAATGTACCGCCGTTAGCTGTACCGCAGACACCGGTTACCGAATTGGGCGATGCGAATGCCTTGACACAGACATTACCATTCGCTGTTATTGTAGTTACATCACTCCACGCAGTTCCATTCGAACTCATAAAACTCTGACCAGCACTTGCGGTGGCTTGCGAGGAATAACCTGTTTCAAAAGTCTCGGCTGGGATTGGACTGTTATAAGTCGGATTAATTACTTTAACAACAATCGAAAAACGTTCACCTGCTGTAACTCCGACCGGGACATTAAGCGGCACAGTGTGATAACCGGGGAAAGGAATTGTCCCGGATATCTGGGCCGCCAATGTCCCACTGCGAGGAGCCCCACCGGTTACCCCCTTGTAGAGGTAGACTTCATATGCAGCGTTGATATCCATCGTATAGAATGATACCGCCTCAACATTTTCATAATTCTGTGCGGTAAAGATGTTTGAAAACCAGCCGGTCGTCGAGTTGTAACCGTAAGCGGATATCTGCCCCAACGGGTCGTATTGATAGATTCTGGCATATTTTGTTGCCGCCTCTGCGGTATAGACATAATTATTGCTGCCGATCTTTGTGTCATAATAGGACACGTAGAAATAGCCGGCAGCTCCCCAGGAGGTGCCCCAGCTGTTCTTGATGATAAAGGCCCCGTTCCCCGGCGGAGTCGTGGCAAAGTTTGCGGCGGAGTAGTTGTCATCCCAGCCGACAATGGCAACCCCGTGGTTGGTGCCGTTTGACCCGCTGTAATAGTAGGAGCTGTTTGCCTGGGAGTAATACGATGGCGATTCATCCATGTACATTGATGTTTTCACGACACCGTACAACGTGAGCGCCTGCTTGATGGCGTCGTTGTCGGCCGCACTTCCGCGATCGGGTATGTGCAGCACCTCCTGGACATGTTTCCGCGTGGTCAGTCCGCCGGGGGAGACGTTGCTGGAAACCGAATAGGGATCGTCAGCTTCGGAAACCGGCCCTCCCCAGCGCCCCAGATAGGCAATTGCCATGTCGTCATTGCCGCCGGCGCAATGTCCCCAATCAAAGCCGCTGGTATTCTTAAGATTATTTTCGGAGAAATCCCAGGATTCCCCTGTCAGCAAAGTGGATTCAAGAGATGCCATCGGGCTGAAGGCCCAGCAGGCACCACAATCACCCTGATTACGCACAGGTGATACTTTACCTAAACTTCTCAGATCATACGTGACGGGATAGACCCCTCGCTCGATGCGATAGGGTAACGTGATCAGGCTGCCTTTCCCCTTCAGATGTGAAAAATCGACCGGAGAAGGTCTCTGCCCTGTACGTCTCGTACTGTCAGTTATTGACGTCGTACCCATGACAGCGGGCACAGCTGTCTGAGCGACAAATTCCACAAATTCCGGATTGACCGGCGCATTCTGCGGCAGTGGCTCAGCCGGAAGAGCGGCAGGAATCAGGACCAGGGCGGTTACAAAACGGATTATGCTAGTTTTCATAGGGGATCTCGCTTGATTGGTCGGAATTTGGCAAATAGAGTCCATAATCACGTGGCAGTCAGTGAAAAGTCGGCTGACTCGCTCAGCTCAGACCTTTCCTGATCTGATACAGGTCTTCGATATCCAGGCCGTTCTTTTCATAATATTCCCGCTCCAGTTCTTCGACAAAGAAACGGTCCAGTCCGGAGTTTTCCAGAAAGTCCTCCCGCAATCCGTCATTACGCTCGGCAATGATCTGCGGCAGAAGCGAATGAAGGTACATGGCCTCTTTCTTGATCGTGAAAATGGTTTCGTTGAAAAGCCGGTCGGGAATATCGGCGGTAATGCGCTTTTTGGTTTTCAGCTCTTCGATCACTTCACGGCGCAAGGCTTCCTGATCGGCCCTGGTGGTAAACTTTGAGTAAAAATTACGGATACGGTCACGAACGTGCTCCAACAGCACGATTGCGATACGCTCATCCTGATCGATTTCGTTCAGCCGGCGATGCAGATTCTCGATAGTAGCCCAGTGCGCCTCAATCGCAACCAGTCCTTCCATCAGCGCCTTTACCTTCCGCCGGCCAAAGCCACCCAGGTAGGCATTTGCGAACAGATCCCGGATAAACAGCTCATGAAAGCAGTCGTCATGCAGGTTGTTAAATGCGGCTTTGTGCTCCAACAAACCGCGCAACATCTCCTCATTGATCCTGACATTTTCCATGAAAGCCAACTGACTGATCAGGTTCGACACGCTGTCGAAGCGGTCCAGGTAGGTAATAACATAGGAGAAGCCATCCAGGAGCGCCGCATCGGCGCCATCACGGATCTTTTCATCACACTCCTTGCTGGCGTCAAGCATGAGCTGATCAAAACTGTGGTCCCGGTTCTCCATCGCCTTTTTCTTGGCCTTGATCAGCTTGAGCATGTCATCACGATCAATGCGGCTTTCGATCTCGATTTCCCGGAAAAAGATCCCCTCCAGAATTTCACGGGTGGCGGCGATATAATCCCGCTCTTCATTGTTCTTGAGGTTGCGACCCTTCTTGAGCATTTCGTCCAAAGTGTAAAAGAGCGCGCCAGGAATCTTGTTGCGAACCGAAAGGGTCTTGAGTCTCGTCAGGCGGGCGTTGTCCAGGTTGCTGATTTCACCCTTTGAATTGCACGCCAGCAGAATGTTGCGATATTCGTCCACGATGCGTTTATTCGCCGGACTGCGATACATGACGTCGATACGGATGCGTTCCTGCTGATAGCGGTCAATTTGATATTTGGAAGCCATGCTGACCAGCTTGGCAAAATCGTCATCCGATATTTTCTTGTTTCTGAAATAGAGGCTACGAAACAGGTTGCGATATTCGCGATGGTAACGGTTGATCAACTTGACGATGAACAACTGCGCGGAATCGTCTTTAAGCAGAGGAAATATCTCTGAAATAAGAATGTCATCACGTTCATCACCTACGGCTTCGGAACGTTTCAATATCTTGCCCAGGCATCTGACAAGCTCTTCCTGCTGATTTTTCAGCTTGCGGGACAGCAGGTTGGAATGGACAAAAAAGAAGTAATTACAGACCGCGTTACCTTCGAAAAAGATGTTATCGAATGTTTCACTGCCGGATGTCCGGTCACTGAAGCGGACGCTGCCGGCATCATCTGAGCAGGCTCCATACATGACAAGCCGGTTGATTATATCCGGTTTGGCAAGATCGGAGGAAGGCTGGTCAACCCCGAACATGTATTCGCAAAAATAGCCGCCGTTACCCTGGTATGAAATGCCGTCCGCCGAGATGACCAGCTCGTTGCCCGGCGAAAATATCCGCAGTTGGTCTTCTTCCTGGACAATATTGAAGAAATAACGCTGGTAGGCTTCGTTACCTATCACCATTACGAAATATTCGGTCTGATCACCAGACATGCCGTGCAGTCTAATGTCCTTGTGCATTACTCTCTCCTCAATTTGATGGCAGGTCAAATTCCAAGCCGTCATATGCAAATTCGAAGCCGGGCGGCAACTTACCGTTCTCTGAATATGCCACCTCGTGTGTCAGGTGGGTCAGCACGACCCGAGCAGCCTTGATTTGACGGGCGGCCGCGACGGCGCCGTCAATATTGAAGTGAAAGGGATGCTCGGTCCAGCGCAAACCGTCCATGATAAGAAGATCAAGCCCTTCCAGCAGCGGCAGCGATGAATCCGGAATTGCGCTGCAATCGGTCAGATAGGCAAATGGCCCTATCCGGTATCCAAGTGCGGATGTTTTTCCGTGAATCAACGGCACCGGGACGATATTCAAACCGAAAAGCTCAAAAGGAGAGTCAATCTCGTTGATTGCCAGCAGGGGCGCATAACCCGAACTCTCGTGCTCCTGAAAGATATATTTGAAGCCGGATTGCAAGGTTTTGAGAGTGCTTGCGGAAGCAAAGCAGGGAACTATTTTTTTGTGCAAAAAGTAAAAACCGCGCAGATCATCTATGCCGTTGACGTGGTCGGCATGGGAGTGGGTGAAAAGGACCGCATCCACACCTGTTATTGCATTTTGCAGCGCCTGTCGTCGCAAGTCGGTGGAGGTGTCCACCAGGATGTTGTGATTGTGATGGCGGATCAGAAGCGAGGCACGGGTTCGTTTATCCCGCTGATCATCCGAAGAGCAGACACGGCAGGTGCAGCCAACCATTGGAACCCCGGTGGATGTTCCGCTCCCCAGAATGGTGATCTTCATAACGGTCTACTTTCCTGTAATTTTTTTGAAAGTAACAGAATTGCACAAGGCAGGCAAGGCTGAATTCTTGCGGCACGGAAGTAGCGCAAAGCATGGCCCGGCCCATCAGTAACCGCGTCCTTTACAAACTGAAAATGACTGCCGGAAGCCGGAACTGGAATGGGGCACCGCCCCTTCAAGAGCTTATTCCGTCATCAGATCTTTTGCCGTGAAACAAGCTGCCTGTATATCTGAAGACGCATTCGCGAAATCAGCGCCGAGCGGTCCGGAGCATTCATCGACTCAAGCTGCGCCGCATCAAGGCCCAGGCTGGTGGCCGGATACGAGACTACCTGCAACATTGTTTCCCATCCGGCAAGCTCGTGCTCATTGCCATGGTCCGCGGCCACAAGCTGTGGAAAGAATGCCGCGATTCCCGCCTTGCGGGCACGCTCAACCAGTTTCAATTTTGTGGCGTCCCGCAACTGCACCCAGCGCGCGCCTGTCATATGCAGCCTGGAAGCGGCCATCAGGGCATTGCGCTGCAATGAGGACAAACGTAGCCTGATTGCCAGTTGCAGCGCCATTTCAACACCCGCCATATCGTGGCCTATATGCCTTGGCAGCAGTTCCGAGGGTGTGGACAACTTGCCAAGATCGTGAAAGAATGCCGCCAGGCGGGCAATCGTGTCACCGCTCATGACGGCCATCCGCTGTAATGTGGCCAGCGAGTGCGAGAGCAGGGTAGCATCGCCGTGATATGCGGGCGGCCCGGCCGGGATGTCCTGCATCATGAACAATTCCGGCAGATAACATCTGCCAACTCCGAATTTCAGCATGCACGAAAAAAACAGTTCGGGTGATATTCCGCCCAAAGCCTTGATCATCTCGCGGCTAAATCGTTCCACCGGTATCTTTGCCAGCGCTTCATCCCAACTTCCGGAACCGATCATCCCGTCCAGCTCCGCCCCGATCTCCCAGCCATCCGCAGCGAATCTGAAGGCCCTGAAGATCCTGATCGGATCATCCGTCAGTGACGCAGCTCCGCAAGGCAAAAGCCGCCGTTGATTGATATCAGGCACGCCCCCCAGCGGATCAGTTATCGATCCGTCCAGCGACATGACCACCGCATTGCAGCGAAAATCGCGGCGACGCAAGTCATCTTCCAGCTGCTGATCCTTCCGCAGTAATGTGATTTCTATCTTGCCGAATACTGGATCACTTTTGAAGAAAATCGGAGCGGTCGTTTTGCCTTCAACACGACGGAAATGCAGCAAGAGCAGGGTTTCTTCCGGAATATCGCTGATCAGGTCGATGTCACTGACCGGCAGTCCCGACAGGGAGTCCCTCACCGAACCTCCCACCAGCAGCAGCCGGCTGTGCAGCCGGGGAGGAAACAGCTCTCTCAGTAACGTGGCAGCATCTGAAAGCATTACAACTTTATCCGGGAATACGGCGGATTAAGAATCATGTTTTCCCCTTCAGCTTGTAGACATACGCCAGAACCTCGGCAACCGCGGCATACAGAGACTCGGGAATCGGCTCGTTCTCCTTTACCTGGTCGTACAGCTCGCGCGCCAGAAACCGGTTTTCCACCAGCGTGATGTGATGCTCCCTGGCGATTTTTTTGATTGCTTCGGCCATTACATCCACACCCTTGACCAGCACCAGCGGCGCGATCATCTTCTGCCGGTCATATTTGAGAGCAACGGCATAATGGGTCGGGTTGGTGATGACCACATCAGCCATCGGAACTATTTTTACCATTCTCCGGCGCGCCATTTGATACTGCATGCTCTTGATCTTGCCCTTGATCTCCGGGTTTCCTTCGGATTCCTTACGCTCGTCCTTGACCTCCTGCTTCGTCATCTTGAGATTTTCAATATAGCGCCACTTGACGTACATCATATCAAGGATGCCAAGAACAATCAGGATTCCGCAGGTATGGGTAACGATTTTGAAGGCGATATGGCCAACAAAGCTGAAAATGGCCTGGATGTCGGCTTCCGCCAAAAAAGTGATGTTCTGCATTTCATCACTGATGACGCGATAGGCAATCCAGGCCACCACCAGCAGCTTCAGCAGGGATTTGACCATCTCCACCAGGGCATCTTTGTTGAACAGCCGCTTGAATCCGCTCATCGGACTGATCTTGCTAAAGTCAACGGTCAGTCGCGACATACGGAATTCCAGCTGGCCGCTGTCCTGAATCATGCTTGAAAGCATGGATGTGGCTATAATCGTGATTATCAACGGCGTCAGCAGCAAAACGATCGTACCGAACAGCTTAATCATCAGGATATGCAGGTTGGCTTCGGTCAGTTTGAAAGTGCCCATGGAAGAGAATATGTCGACAGAACTCTTCTTAAGCCCATCCATCATGAAACTGCCGAAAATATAGAGGCTGACGATGCCCACCAGCAGGGTAAGCGATGACGTCAGCATCTGACTCATCGGCGGCGGCCCTTTTTCCCGTGACTTATCGAGTTTTTTGCCGGTGGGTTGTTCTGTTTTGGAGTGTTTGTCTACATCTTCAGCCAGAGGTCATCCCCCCTTTGCCATAAGTCTGTAGAGCGTATCGATCTGGCCTTTGAGATGTCCGAACGAAACCTCGAGCACATGGAAGAAGATGGTAAGCGTCATGCCTAATATTATCAGTCCCAAACCGATATTCAGCGGCATGCTGATCATAAAGACGTTCATCTGCGGAAAGGAACGCGCCATTATTCCGAGCGCTACGGTCGTAAGTAGTAGTGCCACCATTACCGGAGCCGCCAGCCGGATTCCGATGATGAAAATGTCGGCGGTACGCTGGATCAAAAAATTCAGCAGTTCTCCGTTCAGATGCCATCCACCGAGCGGTATGACCCTGAAACTGTCTATGATGGCACGAATAAATAGGTGGTGGATATTAAGAGACAGGAACATGAGTGTTGCAAACAGGGTCTGAACCACCGACATGATCTGGGTCTGAGTACCCTGGGACGGGTCAATTATCGACGATATCGTAAACCCCATCTGCATGCCGATGATCTGGCCGCTGAACTCGACCGCGGCAAAAATAATCTGGGTAATAAAGGCCAGAGTCAGTCCGACCATCAACTCGCTTAAAGCCAGCAAGCCCAGACTGAAAACATCCGTCGGCGTTTCCGGGACTGCAATTGATAGCGTTGGAAAACACACCAACGTTATCATAAAAACCGTGACCACCTTAATACGAATCGGCAGTCTTCTTCCTCCGAATACCGGAAGTGCGGCAAAAATACCGGCGACACGGCTTAATACCAGCATGAAAAAGATGACTTCGCGGGGAGACGGAAAGGGGAGCAGCGGGAACATGAAAGCGCTAACGCCTCATAAGTGCGATAAATGAGTAGATTTCTCGTGTGAAATCGCCCATATAGCTCATCATCCATGGAAAGAAGATGATCATGGCAACCATCACTGCGACGATTTTAGGAGCGAAAGCCAGCGTGGCCTCGTTGATGGAGGTTACCGCCTGGAAGACGCTTATCAAGAGGCCTATTACAAGACTTGCGATCAGCAACGGAGCTGCCAGCAGCATGGTGGCTTCAAAACTTCGGCGGGCAAGTTGGACCACTAATTCGGGTGTCATGGCATACCTCTGGCAAAGACAAGGAACTGAATATCCTGGCCTTCCCGTGTCTGGCGTTGTCTAGCCGAAACTGTTGACCAGGGATCCGATCACCAGGCCCCATCCGTCAACAAGGGTGAAAAGCAGAATCTTGAACGGCAAAGAAATCATTACCGGCGGAAGCATCATCATACCCATCGACATCAGCACCGATGCCACCACCATATCCACCACGATAAACGGGATATAGATCAGAAATCCGATCTGGAAGGCGGTGCGCAATTCGGAGATCATAAAGGCCGGAATGATTGTCAGGGTCGGGATCTCTTCGGCATTTTTCGGCCTTGGCAGTTTGGAAAGGCTGACAAACAGCGCCAGGTCCTTTTCCCTGGTTTGGGAGAGCATGAATTTTCTGACCGGCTTTACTGCCCGTTCCATGGCCTGTTCCTGGGTTATCTGCTGGGCCTTCCAGGGCTGGTAGGCCTCTTTGTTAATCTGCTGCCAGACCGGGGTCATTATGAAAAACGTCAGAAACATCGAAAGCGAAAGTATCACCTGGTTGGATGGCGCGGATTGAGTACCCATCGCGGTGCGCAGAAATGAAAGCACCACCGATATGCGGGTAAAGGAGGTCGTCATGATCAGAAGTCCGGGCGCCAGGGACATGATTGTCAGCAGCAGGAAGATCTGAACGGTCACCGCCACGTCATTAGGCTTTGTCGCGGTGCCGACACCTATATTCAGCGACGGTATCGGCATGGGCTCGGCATAGGCGAATGCTCCCGCCAGCACCAGCAGAGCGGTCAGCGCAAGCATGAAATATCTTTTTATTGTCTGCCCGGTCTTCATGTGGTCTGCCTCAAACGGGAAAGTATCGCGCTAAATGCTCCCTGCTCCCGCTCTTCTTCTATCACTTCGATTTCTTCCAGCATATCGATCTGCTTGATCAGGCTAAGCCGGTTATCACTGCTGGACAGCAGCAGATACTCGCCACCGACCTCGATCAGCAGCAGGGCTCTTTTGGGACCCAGATAGCGGGTTTCCACCAGACGGATATGTTTCGATGACAGATGGTGTGTTCCCGGCAAGCCCCGCATTAATTTGCCGGAGAAGTGCCAGGTAACCAGGATCAGACCGATGACAATCGCAAGAGCTGCGATCATCTGGAGAAAACTTGCAAGAAAGCTGAATTCGTGCCCGGCGCTGTCTCCGGCATACACAATCGAGGGAAGGAATAGAAAGAGTGCGGAGGCCGCACTTTTCACAGTATTTTCTCCACCCGCTCATTCGGACTGACGATATCAACCAGCCGGACTCCGAACTTCTCGTTGACAACCACGGCTTCGCCCCGCGCGACCAGCTTGGAATTGACGAAGATATCCAGCGGTTCCCCGGCCAGTTTGGTCAGTTCCACGACCGCACCCTGGTTAAGCTGCAGGATGTCCTTGACCAACAGCTTGGTCCGTCCCAGTTCTACCGTTACCTGCAGAGGAATATCAAGGATGAAGTCGAGGTTCTTCTTATCCAGTTCCGTTTCATTGTTTTCAGGCTTGCTCACTACTGCCCCCTATTGCTGCAAATCTTGCTGATCTGAATTGCCTTGTTGCCGTGCCGGATTCCCGGTATCCCAAAATACTTCGGCACCCCTTCAACCTTGACAAGCATCTCACCCGATGAGGGCTTGTCGAGCATGATCGTATCGCCCGGAACAAGTTCCAGAAGTTCACGCAGAGTGATTCTCGCATTCCCCATCTCGACAATGGTTTCCATCGGCGCTTCCAGGATCTCGGCAGAAAGACGGGAAGACCACTGCGGATCTATCGCCATCAGGTCAAACTGCATTCCCGCCTTGAGCTTGTCCCTGATCGGGTCAATGGTCATGTAGGGAATCGCGAACATAATATTGCCGGATATGTCTTCGATCTGCAGTTTGAGCGACATGGTAACGATCTGGTATTCGGGCGGGACAATGCTTATGAGACGCGGGTTCATCTCCATCCGCAGCAGGTTCATATGGGTCGCGTACAACGGCGCCCAAGCCTTTTCAAGATCCTGTAGCACATCGCCGACAATCTTTTCCATCAGTCGCAATTCGATTGAAGTAAACATGCGATTGGCAACCGGGACTTTTGCGCTGCCGGTGCCCCCCAGCAGGCTGTCCACCAGCGACAGGACCAGTGTACTGTCAAATGATATCAGTGCCGCGCCCTTGAGCGGCTCGATTTTAAATATGCCCATGCAGACCGGCGATGGCAGGGTTTGCAGGAAATCATCGAATTTGTAGGAACGTGCGCCGATTTTCTTTATTTCCACCGACTTGCGCAAACGGTTTGAAAGAGTGACACGACTGTAACGGATATAACTATCATAGATAATATCCAGGTTGGGAACAAAGCCCTTGTGAGCCTCCGAATTGAAGAGGTCATAGGTAACAACACTGCCTTCGGTCTTGGCAAGTTCCTTTTCAGGCTCAATGCGACCGTCAAACACCGCGTTGAGCAGCGCCTCGATTTCGGCTTTTGTAAGAATCTTTTCAGCAGCAGCCACGACAATACCTACTGCACTACAAAATCAGTAAAATAGACCTTGGCGATCTTGCCAGGCGGGATATGCTTGTTAATTGCCCCCAGGATCTCATCCTTGAGTGTATTCTTGCCCTGTACATCCTGAACATCCTGCAGGGTCTTGGCGCTCAACAGCACCAGGATCGCGTCCCGAATCGGTGCAAGCCGGCCCTCGATCTCGGCCTTGACGGCCGGACCAACCATGTCCAGCTCGATCTTTACCTTGAGATAGCGCAATTCCTGACCGTCGTAAATATTGACTATGAACGGCTCCAGTGGATAGATGTTTGCAGCGGGCCCACCTGCGGCAGCACCTCCCGCGGCTGGTGCTCCATGGCCGCCGGCTGGCGCCGCCGGAGCTGCGCCGTGACCACCCCCTTCAACCTGGGCTGCGTCACCCTCTTTTGCCGTTTTCTTATCGCCCTTGCCAAGCATCATAAACGCAACTACGCCCAGAATTATCGCAACGACCACGGCTGCGCCGATAATCATGATCATCTTCTTCTTGCCGCCGCCTTCAGCCTCCACTTCTGCTGGAGCTTGATCTTCCTTGGCCATGTGTCTCCTCCCGACATTGCATGAATCGAAGTAACAAACTGCTACTATCTATAACGGAAACCGCTATTTTGCAACCATCTAAATCGCCTGCTTAATTAGTCGAATGCACCTTTATATCAAAAAGTGCGGGCATTGGATATAACGTAATGTGATTTAAACCGGTTTCGAACATAGACCCATGACATGCCAACGGTTTCAAACGGACACCTGACTACATGGCTTTATAGCTTCAGATCATTGTACGATCAGTCGGTCAGGGGTAAAACTTCCGGTGCTGATGGTCAATGCCCCATCTATAGTGCTGTATCCTACGAGATTATTAAAGGTTGAATCATAACCGCCTTTAAAAGTGACAGCAATGCCGCGGTTCATGTCGAGGTTTTCAAAAAATGTGACGCCCACGGCCTTTATTAAAGATTCTTGGGGAGCTTTGGCATAGGCTTCAACCAGGGTACCGTAGTCAATCGCGCCTACTCTGACAGTATTATTCATAAGAAAAGAAGCTGTTGCACTACGATTCACACCCATTGAAACAGCGCAATTGCCACTTCCCGCGCAATCACCGGACCACGACACAAAACTGGAGCTTGTTGAAGCGGCGTGCATGAGCGTAACCAGCGAATCGAGGTAAAAATTGGCACTGCAACTGCCACCGATGCAGGCAATTCCGGAAGGGACGCTATTGACACTACCGACGCCGTTGCCGGTTAGGGTAACTGCCAGTTGCCCGGTGGCCGGAGCCGGTGTGCCGGTACCGCTAATAGTTTCTGGAATTCCTGTTGGGTCAGTGGCTGACGGCACAATAGCAAATGATTCCGTACTTGAGGAGGCTGCCGAAATGATATCAAAACTAATCTGGGCAACAACGCCGTCCGGGATCGGAGTAGTATTTCCAAAACTTATTACAACAATGTGCAGGATCCCGTCCATTGGGCTGCTCTGACTGATCTGCTTGCCGGCGGCCACTGCAGCCGCGCCTATAGTGGCACTGACCGGGTAGCCGTTGCTCGTTTTAATCGCGAACACATCAGAGGTACGGTTAAAAATGATATCTGCTTCTATTGCAGAAATGGAAGTTCCTTGGACGTTTGTAAGCGTAACCGGAAATGACACCGACGTGCCGCTTGCGGTGGCCGGGCCAAGGTTGAGAGTCGGAGCGGCAATCGCCGGAAAGCAAATCAATAACGTCAAAAGGTATACAATTCCGTTGATTCTCACACTGCTCCTTTCTTTGTAAGATCCTCCGGGATTACCCCCGGAGGACGCATTGTTTCAAGAGCTACTACAGCCCGATGAATGTGTTAATAACCTGCTGAAGCTCATAGATCTGTACGATTCCGTCAGCATTGAGATCCACCGAACCATCCACCGGATGAGTAACCGGATCGAGCAGCATGTAAAGCGCATCCTGAACACCCTTGAGGGTTGCCGCGGCATCACCGGTTGTGCTGCCGATGTTGTTGCCCGGTTTTGAGACGACATTGGCCTTGCCGTCCATGGCAGGCAATACCGGCATCTCCGTCATGTCAGCCGCATACAGATCAGTGGCTGAGTATGAGATGACTGCCAGTGGTTCACTTCCTGCGGTAGTAGCAAATGGTATCATGAATGACAGGTAAGCAATAATTCCATCAGGAAGGGGCAACGGAATATCTGTGTTCACAGGATCATCCATGATTAGAATCCGGTAAACTCCCGCAGCGGGGCTTCCCCCGTTAATAGTTTTGCCCAGTGCTGCAGCAGCTTCGGTTATATCGACACTTGGGTTGGAAAGCCTGCTAGAAGATGAATCGTAGGCGATATCAATACTCAGCGCGGCCGCCTGATGCCCGCTTGCAAAGCGTATCGGTACTCGCACGAAATGGCCGATAACGCCATTGCTGCTTCCAATGGTAATGTTTGTTGGAGTGGTTCCAGGCGTAATATAGTTTATGGTTCTGCTGTCCGTTGTAGTTGGAACGCCATCGGCTGCCGTGGTAGTAATAACATTTGCTCCGACCACCAAAGTAAATGGGTGAGAAAAACTGCCGTCGGTACTGTTTGTAGTAACTACGGTGCCATTAACATCAACCGTCGCAGTTGCAAATGGTGCCACGTTTCCTCTGATGAACAGGGTGCCGTTTGAAGTAATGGCCGCATTCGGCAATGTTTCAAGATACAGGGCCGGATTAGTATCCAAGGGAGCCACCACATCAGCGCAATAAGCTGTCTTGATCGATTCGGTGTTTCCGGCCGCGTCTGTCGCAAAGAACTTTACGATCGTGTTGTTGGCGAAGGTGATCTGTGCAGTGTAATCGGCCAGAGTGTAAGCAGCTGTCGCACCTCCGTTTGTAGCTGTATTGGCAATATATCTTATTCTAGGCATCAGGTCGGCTGCGTCGGTAGCGGTCAGTTTTATAGTATTGGCAGCAGTACCGCATGTCGCAATGGTCGTTGGCTTTGCTGAATCTATAACATATATCTCGGCTTTCACACTTTCGATGACACCTTTTTCGTCAATAGCAAAATATTGTAGCGTGGTAGTTGAATTCATTACAATTGGCACAGAATATTCTTGTGTAGGTTCGGCATAACTGACTGTTAACTCAGGATACCGGCTAGTAACTGTCACCACTGGAGTTGATCCGTCAACCGTGAAATATATAGTAGTTCCGATACCATTTGCGGAAAGCGCAACAGTTTGTTGAGTCGTAAATATTCCACCTTTGGGCGATGCGGTAGTTGTCAGGGTTACAATGGTGTAGCTCTGCTCTTTGATCGACTCTATATTACCGGCCGTATCAACTGCAAAGTACTGGAGTTTTGTAGTACTGCTGATAGAAATAGGCACTGTATATTTGGTGGATGATGTTGTCGGGGCCAAGCCGTCAGTGGTGTAGTAAATAGTCGCCTTTGGGTCATCACTGACCAGTTCCACCGATTGAATGGAGGAGTAAGTTCCTCCTTGAATGGAAGCGGTAGTCACCGGCGCCACGGCATCGATCGTGTATATTTGAGTTCTTTCCACCTCTTTATTGCCGGCCGGATCGATTGCAAAATACATCAGTGTAGTTGTTTTGCTGATGGTTATCGGCACAGTGTATTTTGTCGAAGAGGTCGTCGGTGCAATACCGGTCGTGGTGTAGTAGATGGTTGAGTTCAGGTCGTCCGGTGTAAGTGTTACCGTCTGTGGTGTGGCAAAAGATGCTCCGGTTGGCGATGCGGTGGTGGTGGGCGCAACGCTGTCAATCGTGTAGATTTGTGTTTTGGTCTGTTCCAGGTTGTTGTTGGCGTCCTTTGCACGGAATTTCAGGGTTGTGCTTGCTGCAATGTTGATGTGGAGGGCCGGATTGTACTGGGTTGAAGCTATCGTGGGATCCGTGCCATTCGTCGTATAGTAGATAATTGCGGAGGGATCATTGGAGGCCAGGGTTACAACTTGTGCGCTTCGGTACGAGCCTCCTGCTGGCGACGCTGTCGTGTTGATTGCCACGATGGTGTATTTTTGTGACTGGAGCACCTCTTTGTTCCCGACGGCATCCACCGCAAAGAACTGCACATTAACCGTGGTCAGCGCGCTTGTTACGGGAATGTTAAATGGCGCAGTGTATTTGTTGGTAACGACCGCGGCCGGGGCGGTTCCCGTGGTGGTGTAGTAAATTGTCGATGTTGGAGTGTTGGAGGTCAAGGTGACTGTCAGTGCCGATTGGGCGGAATAAAATACCCCGTTGACAGGTGTGGCGTTGATAGTGGCCGACGTTGTTGGCGCGGCCGTATCAAAAACGTAGGTAGCTATGTTTGTGGCTTCCTGATGATTGGCCACATCAAGCGATGTGTAAGTGAGTGTCGTTGTTGCCGGTCCCGAAATTGTAATGGGTCCGGTGTAGGGGGTCGCGGCGCCGTTATTGATTTTGTAGCTGATGTTGGCTGCCTTGCTGGCTGTCAGGGTAACGGATTGGGATGTGGAATAGGTGCCGCCTGGTGGAGAAGCGGTGGTAATGGCCGAAACGCTGGCAAACACCTGGTCAATCAGGTCATTGCCGCTGTCGGCAATGTACACTGTTCCTGCAGAGTTGATCCCTATTCCCATTGGATACGAGAGAGAAGGGACCGGCGCAACCGGGACCACGGCAGCATTCTGAGCAGCACTGCCGGTCCGGGTGGAAATGACTCCGGTGGTCAGGGATACCTTCCTGACACAGTTATTCATCGTGTCCGCAATATAAAGGTCCTTGCCGTCCGTGGCAACACCACTCGGTTGATTGAACTGGGCAAGCGTAGCCAGTCCTCCGTCTCCGAAGAACCCGGCGGTTCCGCTTCCGGCTATGGTTACGGAAGTAACCGGGGCAACGAGGGCTCCGCTTTTGGCAACCAGCTTGACAATGCGGTTGTTGCCGGAATCCGCAATATACAGGTCTCCGGCAGGGGCGGGGGCAATGGCTATGCCGTAGGCGGTCAGGGTGGTTGCCTTGCCGTCTCCGGCAATGGTACTGATCGTGCCGTATGTAACAACACCGGTAGTGGCAATTTTAACCGCAAGCGCCTTCCTGATACGGTAGTTGCCGTTATCGGCAATGAAAACATTGCCGGTTGCGTCAATCGCCACTCCTGTCGGACTGTTCAGACTGGCAATATTCGAAAGCGCGCCATCGCCTGAAAACCCGGCAATACCGCTGCCAGCGATGGTAATTATCCTGCTTGCAGTTGTAATCAGTTTTGTAGTCGTGTCGGCAACTATCATGTGGATACGGTGATTGCCGGTATCCGCGATATATACGTTGCCATTCGCGTCAACTGCTACTCCGGACGGAGCATTCAACTGGACGGTTGTGTCCGCAAGGGTTGTATTCAGGCCGGAGTAACCGGTTGTGGGTGTGAATCCGGCTGTTCCGGTACCGACAGTCAAGGTGGCGGCGCCGGCGGCGGTCGCCATGATGACCCTGTTGCCCCCGGTATCGGCAATGTAGATATTTCCACTGGAATCGGTTGCCACACCGGTGGGCACCGTGGGCGACAAGCTTGCCACCGTTTCGATTGTATCCGGTGTGCTGGAAATGGCATTTCCAACTGATCCAACCAACACCAGTGCCAGGATGGCCAGGTAAATATAAACCGAACGATAGAAAAGCATAATCCCCCCATTTAGTAATTCTAAATAAAGCAGTTAAACACGATACGGGTTGCTGTGTTTTACCGCCGGTCATCGTTTTTCTGTAGCCGCAAACAAAAAGCGGGATGAGCAATCTTCAACTCATCCCGCCCGGCTACGCGATATTACCGTTTGAGGTTCAATACTTCCTGGGTCATCTCGTCCGCGGTTGTGATGGTCTTGGAGTTGGCCGAATAGGCTCGCTGGGTCAGAATCATCTTGACGAACTCGGTGGCCATATCCACGTTGCTCTGCTCAAGGTTATTTGAAAACAATTTTTCCTGTGACGGCAGATTGGTGGCCGAATTCCAGGTAGCGCTGTACAGTACTGTTGCAGCGGTAACACCGGTCGCCGGGTTATTGGCTTTGAAAAGCGTGCCGCCGAATTTCTCCAGTTCGCCTGGGTAGGGAACCCGCAAAGTGGCCAGCCTGGTTGCATTTGCCGCATTGGTGTCACCGCCGGCGACCGGTACACCGGCAACGGCGGAGTAGTAAGCAACTGTGCCGTCACCGCGCAACATGGATATCTTGCCGTCGGTGTCAATGGCGGTAATCTTGATGATGTCAGTATCAGCCGGCGGAGCGGCTGCTACCGGAACTGTTATCGGGAAGCCGGCTGTATCCAGCAGGCGATAGCCGTCCGGATTTGAAAGATACAAATCGACCGGCGGGGCCACCGTTGTGTCAGGGGTAAGCCTGAAAGCACCGGCTCTGGTATAGTACGCCTTTTCCCCGGTAATGGCAGTCCCCTTGGGGTCTGATGGTCCGGCCAGCGCAAAGAAGCTGTCTCCCTGGATGGCAATGTCGGTCACGTTGCCGGTACTTTCAAAGGAGGATTGGGTAAAGAGATTATCAATCTTCTGGATGGTTGTACCATGTCCCATCTGGGACCGGTTGGTGGTCGGCGTGGAAAGCATGTCGGAGAAAAGTGTGCGGGAACCTTTGAAACCGATTGTGTTAACGTTGGATATGTTGTTGCCGATTACGTTCATTCCCTCGGCGTTGTTAAGTAATCCGCTGACTCCGGTAAAAAGCGCTGATGTAATACTCATTGTGATGCCTCCTGTTATTTTTTTTGAGTTGGTTGTGAGAAGCGCGTCAATCGGTCGGCGCTTCGCGGGCTTCCTCAAGGAGGGCCAGCCCTGCTGATGGTTGATTCGCTAAATAATCACTGCTGAATCGATGTTGGTAAAAACATTGCCTTTCATCTGCATCTTGTCCAAGGCGGTCACGACGGTACGGTTCTTTACGCTGACAACCAGCGCAGCGTCTCCCATCATTACCAATGATTCCTTACCGCCTTTTTGGGCGACACTGTTAACTGCTCCTTCCAGGTTTGCAAGATCATTGGCCGAGAAAGTAATATTGCGGGCCCTGAGCCTTTCCTGAGCATGTTGCGAGAACTTGACCTCCTGTGACGGTGTTTTTTGATCCAACACCCTTGCGAACGGCGAGTCGGAAACCTGACCTGATGATGGTTTCTGCGGCTGCGGACGTTCTGTTCTGCCGGGTTGGACCGGATTCGGAAATAATATCTGGTCTATCATCTGTCGTTATACCCCTTTCACGCTGATGACATCGGACAAAGAGATTGTGGCTGCTCCGATTGTCAGCAAGGGAGTGCCATCCACGAGAGAAACCCCGTCGATTCGGCCTGCTGTATAGGTTGTAGCTAAAACGGTTGATCCACCGGCCGTGGTTCCTTTAACGGAAAATGTGTAAGCGCCGGCCGAAAGGAGATTGCCATTGTTATCACGGCCATCCCATGACACTGCGGAATCGCCCTGGTTTAGTGCGGTTGCGCTAATGGTCCTGACAATATTTCCGTTTGAATCGCTGATATCGATCTGGGCCGAATCAACCGGAGCAGAGAGATTGAATTGCATGCTGGCGGGCGAAGTGCCGTCAAACGGGACCGCATTGCCATTGGCCTTGACATCTTTGCCGATGAACGACACCGATGACATAGTTGCCGAGTTATTCTGAGATGTCAGCAGGTTTTGCAGTGCGGTGTTGGTGTTGTACGACTGTTCGACCAGGGTCAATTGCGATAGCTGGTCCAACATTGCACTGGCGTCCTGTGGTGCCAGCGGATCCTGGTATTTCAGCTGCGCCACAAAAAGCTTCATGAAGTCATCCTTGTTCATACCCAAGGATTTTTTCATTGCTGCGGCAGCCGCGCTAGTATCGGTTGTAGAAGTTACACTGGTTACCATTCTTTCTCACCTCGCTTTCAATAATGGATGTCGAGCATGGCATGCTCGTTTTTTGCCTGATACGCCGCAGGGTTTAAAGACACGTTCATCTGCGGAAGGGCATAACCACCTGTTGAAGCCCACAATTGCTGCTGTTTCTGCCTGGCCAGTTCTCTCCAGGCATCCTGGTTTTGTCCCGGGTTTCCAGTACCACGACCATTAGTGGTAACATCAAAGGATTCCACGGTTATGTTCTGACGGGCCAGAGTTTCCTTGAGAGAATCGGAATGCTGCAAAATTGCATCCCGCACGGTACGGTTTTCGGTCACGATTTCAACCGACAAGCGCTGACCCTGAAGATTCAGGTTCATCTTCAGTTCACCCATATTTTCCGGTGACAGGGTCAATGTAATCTGCTGATTCCCGGCTTTTACCTCGTGCTGACCGAGGCGTTCCCGGACTTGATGCACAACCTGCTCCGGAAGATCCTGGCGGGATTGTTCCGGGTTGAATCTGGAACCATGCACTGAAGCAACCGGCTGATTTTCCGGTTTTGTTTGTGCATTAACCTGGTGGGCCAACATCTGATTATCCGGTTTTGGGCCGGACCCGGCTTGATCGCCATTACTGCCCATTGAATCATCCGAGGTCTGCATCACCTCACCAGAAGGGACAATACTTTGAATTGGAGTCCCATTCCCCTTTGCAGATGACGGGGATAAACTTGCCCTGGCGTTTTCGCCATCAGTACTCGGGATAGCCTGAATCGCCGCTCTACCGACCATCTGTTGCATCGTTCCGGAGTGGGAGTCCGAAGAGGCTTTCTGCTTGTTTGTTTCGTCGGTTTTTGCTACCGAAGAGCCAGGATCAATTTCTTTCAAGGTAACTTCGGGGTGCAGCTTACGTGTCAAGCCCGTTTCCGTAGCGGATGACAATACCGCTTCCGGCGTTCTGCCATTTTCCTGCGCTCTTGCTGCACTGCTTGGGGTTACTATCGTTTCTAACTTTAATGCAGTTACCGTTCCTAATTCAGCAGTCTGTTTTTGAGACGGTTCAATATCAAGCGATATTATCTGTTGCCTCAAAGCGGTGCTGGTGGATGCCAAACGACTCGGTTCAGTAGAATGAGCCTTGGAAACGGTAATCGGCCTGGGCAAAGTAAAAGTGAACTCGATCTCAGGCTCAGATGATGTGCTGATTGCACGATTGGGCAATCTCGTTTCCTGAGAGACTTCCGATGGTGGTTCCGGAACAGCCGTCTCTTGCACAACCGGTTTGGCGGCCTCTTTGGCATGGAATGTTTCCAATCCACTCTGGTGCAGTGGAGTAACCTGTAGAACCGGTTTGGATAATGATTCAGCTTCATTTCGTACCGGAGCGGATTCCCTGCTCGGCTTGGTTTGAAGGCCGGTTGCAACCTGATTTAAGTCCGCTGCAACATTTGTTTCCTGATTCTGTAGTACGGTGTCAACTTCATGGCTGGGTGGAGTGTTGACAGACGGCATTCTGTCTGGCTGTTGAATATTCGCATCCCGTGTCTGCCCGTACAGTTCCACAACTGGAGCATTTGCCGCCATGAGCGGTTTTTCCCGACGGGCCGTTTCAGGTTTCGCTGTAGCAACTTCCACTACCGGTGTCGTTACAGCTTGGGATAGAACTGAAGCTGGCTCTGCCGGTTTTGCAGTTATTACAGGTGCTGACTGTTGTGTTGCGGTTTCTTTTGCTGATGCTGATAAGACTGTAGGATTAGTCAACGGTTGCTCAGGTGCTGCAACTGCTAAACGGTGCGTTTGTTCGGCAGGCTTGGCAACCGGTCTGTCAGTCGTCGGGCTGGCAACGGATTCCAGCCGGGCGGTCTGTTGCTCTGGCTGGACAGTACGGGTGTACTGTTCGACGGACTGGGTTGTTGATGGTTGCCGCTGTTCCGAAGAGCGGAACGTTACGGGGGCCTCGGTTTTAATTATTGGCTGGTCGGTTACTGCAGCCTTGGGTTGTACGTTCTGTACGGAGTCAACTTCTTGACTGGACGGAGTATTGACTGACGGCATTCTGCCTGGCTGTGGACGCGGAGTAGCCTGATTCTGTTCGGACAATTCCACTGTAGGAGCTTTGGCCGGCATGAGAGGTTTCTCCTGACGGGCCGTTTCAGGCTTCGCTGTAGCAACTTCCACAACCGGTGTCGTTACAGCATGGAATGAAGCTGAAGCTGGCTCTGCCGGTTTTGCAGTTATTACAGCTGCTGACTGTTGTGTTGCGGTTTCTTTTGCCGATACGGATATAACTGTCGGATTAGTCAACGGTTGCTCAGGTGCTGCAACTGCGAAACGGTGCGTTTGTTCGGCAGGCTTGGCAACCGGTCTGTCAGTCGTCGGGCTGGCAACGGATTCCAGCCGGGCGGTCTGTTGCTCTGGATGGACGGTCCGGGAGTACTGTTCGACAGACTGTGTTGATGATGATTGCCGCTGTTCCGAAGTGCGGAACATTACGGGGGCCTCGATTTTAATTATTGGCTGGTCGGTTACAGCAGCCTTGGGTTGTACGTTCTGTACGAAGTCAACTTCTTGACTGGACGGAGTGTTGACTGACGGCATTCTGCCTGGCTGTGGACGCGGAGCAGCCTGATTCTGTTCGGACAATTCCACTGTAGGAGCTTTGGCCGGCATGAGAGGTTTCTCCTGACGGGCCGTTTCAGGTTTAGATGCAGCAACTTCCACTGCAGGTAAGATTGCAGCTTGATATGGCGCAGCTGGCTTTGCAGTTGTCACAGATGCTGCCTGGGTTACAGTTTCCAACCGGGGGGGGGGTAGATCAATCGATTGGATTACTGGTGATTGCAGCTGTTCCATGGAAATGGAAGTTACTGGGGCATCGGCTTTAATTTTCAGCTGGTCCATAGTGGCTAACTTAGGTAGTACATTCTGTACGGAGTCAACTTCAGGATTTGGCGGAGTGTTGACTGACGGCATTCTGCCTGGCTGTTGAACATCAGCAGCCTGATTCTGACCGGAGGATTTCACGACTGGAGCATTGGCAGACATGGGATGATTCTCCTGACGTGCCGTTGCCTGTATTACAGGTACTGACTGTTGTGTTGCGGTTTCTTTTGCTGATGTTGACAAATCAGCGGTCTTAACAGACGGTTGCTCCGGTGCTGCAACTTCGGAAAGGTACGTTACTTGAGCCCCGGTTCTGGTTGCCGACCGGTCAACTTCGACAGCCTTGGCTAGTACGTTCTGTCCGCTGTCATCTTCATGACTGGGCGGAGTGTTGACATGCGGAATCATGCTGGATTGCGCATAAGCCGCCAAAACCATTTGCGCCTCAGCTGGATACATCTCCGGAGTGATGGGCAAGGCATCGGAAGAACCATCAATCAGCGTATCCAATGCTGCCGCTTCAAGCATGACTATTTCGCCATTAGCTTGAGAAGCACCACTAGTCCGGGCTGTTCCCAACTTCAGCGCAGCCACCGTTCCGGAAGTTTCCGAAGGCAACTCCGGTTCTTCCGACACAGCATAAACACCAGCAATGTCAACATTGGCAACCATCTTCGCATCTGCCTGCATGCGTATTTCACCAAGAAGATTGTCAAAATTTACGCCGGATTTATTCAGCGGTACTGCTGCCATCGCGTCAGGAGTAACCGTCTGGGTCACGCCCGACATCATATTCATAAACATCTGTCCTGCATTCATTGTTTTTCACCTCCTTTCTGTATGAATTTTTTATGGATTGGACAGTATACATGTCCATAAAATCGAAATTATTTACCCTGCAGGTTTTCAGTTACCCACCTTACAACCCTCGGCTGGCTTATGAAAGGCGCCAGCTTTGCCACTGTCTTTGTGTCAAGACGGCTCAGAAGCGTCATTGCCAGGTCTTCCCGCAGCGTGTCTATCATCTTTCCGGCCTGTTCTCCACGCATGGTTTTGAACAGCTTGACCATTTTCTGAATTTTTTCATCCTGCTTTTTCTTCTGTTGATCAGTCTGGATCTTGAGACTATCATCCAGTCTTTTTTTACTATCTTCCAGCGCCTTTACCTGGGCTTCCAGTTTTGCGCTCAGTTTTTTCAGTTCCAGCTCCTTGGCTGCCAGGGCAGCTTCCTTTTCGGCCAGCTGCTGGCGACGGGCATCCTGCAGCGCCTTTTCCTCGCGGGCGGCACGGGAAGCGTTAACCGGTTGCTGACTTTCGGACGAGGAGTACTTGGCGGTCTCCGAAGAGGTACTGCCTGGAGCGGCGCCCTGGCCGGCGGAACTTGACGACACCAGCGGCAAGTTAAGCAGTGTCAGACCACAACCCAGTGTACAGATCAATGCAACCGCGGATATTGATTTTATCTTATTCAAGATGATCAAACCTTTTTCTGAATTGATATTTCATCAAGAAAATTGCGTTCCTTCTGCAACATCTCCTGACGAAACTCATCGGACTTTTTCTGTTTGAGTGACTCAAGCACCTTCTTGTCCTTGGTCGCCTCCAAAAGTTCTTCACGCCGTTCATTCATTTCGCGATCCAGCTGTTCAACCCGTTCCTTCTGATTCTTGATCTCTTCCCGCTTGCGGGCAAAAAAGTCGGAATACATCCTCATATCATCGATACAGTCAAGGTCCTGCTGACGGTCACAGAACTCCTGTGTCAACTCGTTGACATGTTCCTCCTCGCGAAGCAGCTCATCGTTCGCTTTTTCAAGTCCCTGCTTGGCAGTCGCAAATTCCTGTTTGCAGAGTTTTTCCATTTCGCCGCGATAGGACAGAACCTGTTCCAGCTTGAATGACTTGTCTGCCATAATGGCTTACTCCCGAAGGCAAAGCCCGGTCATGCGTCGAATATACCTTTGAGACCCTTGATGGCATCATCCAGCATTACCGGGTCATGAATCGCCTGTTTAAGGTAGGACTGCATGTCAGCATTATGTGACATAGCATAATCTATACCGGGATTACTGCCGGCCTTGTAAGCGCCAATATTGATCAGATCTTCCGACTGACGGTAGGTTGCCAGAACTTCCTTGAATTTTGACGCCAGAGCCTGATGCTCACGCGAAGTAACATCGGACATGACCCTGCTGGTGCTCGCCATGACATCAATCGGCGGGTAGATGGAGCGGGCTGCCAGATCGCGCGACAGAACAATATGCCCGTCCAGTATGCTTCGCATGGCATCCGAGATCGGCTCATTAAAATCGTCGCCTTCCACCAAGACCGTATAGAGCGCGGTAATGCTTCCTTCCGGAAAATTACCGGTACGCTCCAGCAGTTTCGGCAACGCGGCAAATACGGAAGGAGTATAGCCCTTGGTAGTGGGTGGTTCACCGATGGCGAGTCCGACTTCACGCATGGCCATTGCAAACCGGGTGGCCGAATCCATCATCAGCAGAACCTTCTTGCCCTGCTTTTGAAAATACTCTGCAATTGTGGTTGCAATATACGCTCCACGCATGCGCACCAAAGGAGGCTGATCCGAGGTAGCCACAACAACAACAGATTTATGGAGTCCCTGCTCCTGGAGATCCTTTTCTATGAACTCTCGCAGTTCGCGGCCACGCTCGCCGATCAATGCAATCACGTTCACGTCTGCTTCGGTGTAACGGGCGATCATACCGAGCAACGTCGACTTTCCGACACCGGATCCGGCCATGATACCGACCCGTTGCCCCTGGCCGCAGGTAAGAAGACCGTTGATACTCCTGATACCCAGATCAAGGGGTTTCCTTATGGGAGGTCTGGTCATCGGGTTGACCGGCAAGGCATAGATCGGATATTCTTCCTCTACCCTGATCGGTCCCTTGTCATCAATCGGATTGCCCAAGCCGTCAATCACGCGCCCCAGGAGTTGCGGACCGACGCCAAGTGAGGCTTTGTCACGTCTGACGGAAATCAGGCTGTCAAGTCCCACTCCTCTCAACTCTCCAAGCGGCATCAAAAGCGTCTTGTTGTTGCGAAAGCCGACCACCTCCGCCGGAATCGGCTCACCTTCCAACGGTTTTATCTCACAGATTGCGCCCACCGATGTGTCCGGGCAATATCCCTCGATGACCAGGCCCACAACCTGAGTCACCTTGCCATGCAGCCGGACCGGTTTGGATGATGCGATTGAACCGCCGTATTTTTTCAGATTGATGCGTGCATTGGGCATATCGGGATTATCCCTGTATCAGTCATTCTGAACCTGTGAAGCGCTCCGCTCATCAAGGAGATTGCGGTAAATAGCTTCCAGTTGGGCGTTAAGCCCGGCATCGATCGTTCCCATGGCCGCGTCGATCTGGCAGAATCCCGATGCAACGGTGGAATCCGCCTTCAGTTGCAGACGCTCACTGACAAGTTCTTTTTTGAGGCATTCCTCCCTGCCGGAATTCAACAAGGCATAGTCATCCGGATTTAATCGAACCGTCAACTCTTCGCGAGCCGACAATCCGGCAAGAGCATTTTTCACCACATCGGCCAATATGCAACGATCCTGCGAGACCTCACGGATAATAACCTTGCGGGCCACCAGCATCACAAGATTGATCAGCTCATCCTCGGATTCGCGCAACACTTTGTCCCTTAGGTTATGAATCGTCTCGCTGGCCCCGCGCAAGGCTCTAAAAACATTGACAAGCCCGCGTTCCGTCAGATTTTTGCCTTCCTGCAGACCGGCGTTGAAGGAATCGTTGATTTTTTGTTTCAGTTCGTCCTCGGTGATTTCAACCACCGGCGGTCCTGAATTTTCCGGTTCTTCCCGTAACAATTCATTACGTTCCAGAAAGCTTGCTCCGGCGAAAAGATCCATCGGGACAAAGCCGCCTGAACCCGGCTCAAGCGACGCGGATACGGCAGCAGAGTTTATCTGCTTGAAACTGAAGTCGGAAATACCGGCGCCATCATGAACCGCAGCTTTAATGACCCTAGACGAGGACATCTTCGCTCCCACGCCCGGCAAGCACAATTTTGCCTTCCTCTTCCATCTTTCTTACAATTTTTATGATTTCTCCCTGCGCTTTTTCAACATCGGACAGTCGCACCGGCCCCATAACCTCGAGGTCTTCCTTGATCATCTCGGCAGCTCGGCTGGAAATGTTCTTGAAGATCTTGTCCTTGACCTCGTCCGGAGATGTCTTCATCGCCAGAGTCAGGGTATCATTGGATACTTCACGCATTACGGACTGGATACTTCGATCGTCAAGCGCAAAAACATCCTCGAAAGTGAAGAGGTGCTTGCGGATTATCTCGGACAAGGGAGGGCTCAACACATCAAGCTTGTCAAGGATCTGCTTCTCCTTGCTGCGGTCAAAATGATTGAACATGTCCACGACCTTGTCGATACCACCAACCTTGTAACGCTGAGTACCTCCCATGGAATTGATCTCGCGCTTCAAAACCTCGTCGATATCCTTGAGAATCTCGGGTGATACCTGCTCCACATCCGCTATTCGCAGAACTACTTCGGCCTGCAACTCCTGTGGTAAAAGACTGATTATTTCGCTGGTCTGTTTTGATTTGAGTTTTGCCAGAATAACTGCAATGGTTTGCGGGTGCTCCTGAGACAGGAAATTGGCGATGGTTTTGGAGTCCATATTGGCCAGAATATCGACAAGATCCCCATAACTGGACGCCTGCAACTCCTCCATCAGCATGTGAGCTTTTTCCGGCCCCAGCGCCTTTTCCAGGATTTTCAAAACAAATTCGTCCCCTTGGGAAAATATTCCCGACTCCGGGTTAATGACCTCGGTAAAAGTATTTACAACCTCCATGATTGTATTGCGTGAAACATGCCCCAACTGTCCCATGCTTTTACTGATCTTTTTAATTTCCGTATCATCCAGATGCTCAAAGACCTTGGAGGTTACCTCATTGCCAAGGTAAAGCAAAAGAATTGCAGCTTTTTCTGAACCGGTCATAGTGCCCCTGCGTGGAGTTTATTAAAAGCGTGATTCAATATATTTGATTCTACTTGTCCTCGCCAACCCAGTTTTGCAGTATCTGGGCAACCTGGTATGGATCCTTTTTTGCCTGTTCTATCAGACTTTGCTGTTCCGCCATTTGCGTGGCAAGCTGCACACGTTCTGTCGTGGTGAGCTGTTCCCTGCCCTCGCCAAGCGGCTCGAAACTTTCAAGAGAAGCCGGCCTTGATGTTTTGAGCGATGCCAGAAGCGGGCGGATCACGAACATGATCAACGCCAGGAAGCCGACCCCGATCATCAGGTTTTTAGCCAGAGACATGAAAAATGGGTTTGTCCACCACTTGACGGTTTCGGTTGCACCGAACTCTCCGGTCTCCTGGAAGGGAATATTCTGCACGCTCAGTTGATCGCCTCGCTCAGGGTTGAAACCGACAGCGCTCTTTACGAGTGTCTCAATCTTTTGAAGTTCATCAGGAGAGCGGGGGGTATATTTTGCCTTGGCCGGTTGGCCTTCCTTGGTGGCGGCGGGCGCTTCATATTTGCCGTCTACCAGCACCGCAACCGAGATTTTACTCAAAGCGCCAATCGGCTCAATGATCTTTGCGGTGGATCGACTGACCTCATAGTTGAGAGTTTCATCGTTTTTGGAGCCGCCTCCAGACGTCCCCCCCCCAGCGTTGGCCGTTCGTCCAAGATTAGTCTGGACTCCGGGGACTCCACTGCTGGCTGTTGTCGATGCCCCTTTTTCTTCGGTGCGCTGCTCGCTGCGAACGGCAATACTTTCCGGGTCGAACTTCTCCTCAAGCCGCTCGACCTGCTTGAAATCAAAAGCAGCAGTAACCCGAGCCACGGACTTGCCGCCACCGACAATGCGATCAAGCAGGGATTGTATCCGTTCCTCGACATTCTTTTCGTAATTTCGTTGCGTTTCCTGCATGGCCGATGTCATGCGACTGGTAGGATCGCTGCTGCCGCCTTTGCTGAGAATTTTCCCCCGGCTGTCAAGCACGGTCACATGCTCAGGGTCCATGCCTTCGATCGAAGATGACACAAGATGCACCACACCCTGCACTTCTGCATCACGCAGTGCGCGATTCGACTTCATTTTAAGTACTATCGAGGCAGTGGCCGGCTTTTCATTGTCCTTGAAAAGTGATTTCTCCGGTATTACCAGGTGCACCCTTGCCTGTTCAACACCGGTCAATTGGGCTATTGTCCTGGATAACTCCCCCTGAAGGGCGCGCTGGTAATTAAGCTTCTGCACAAACTCGGTCATGCCGAAGTTTTTCCGGTCAAAAATTTCAAAACCGACTCCGCCACCCTGGGGAAGACCTTCGGAAGCAAGCGTCAATCTCAGATCGTAAACCTTGTCGGAAGGAACAAGTATTCCCTTGCCATCATCGGTAATCTGGTAAGGAACCTTGCTATCCTTCATTTTTTTGACGATTTCCCCAGCATCTTCAGGGGTAAGATTGGTAAAAAGCGGGCGGTAATCGGTACGGTTGGCTACAAATATCAGCACGGCAAACGCCACGGATGATAATAAAGCCACCCCGACAATGAGCATCCTTTTCCCTGGGGAAAGCGCCATAAAAGGCTCTATAAGTCTTCGTAATCCTTCTGGCATCGGCGTAATGAACGTTCCTTTCAGAGTAATTGCAAATCTACCGCGGAATCAATGCCGGCACGGCATAGAACACGTTTAGAAAGCTCCACGGGATGAAAATCCACTCTATACCTGCATCCTCATAACTTCCTGATAGGCTTCAAGCGCCTTGTTACGGACCTGAGACATGAACTGGAACGAAATACTGGCCTTCTCGACGGCAATCATCACCTCATGAAGATTCTTGTTTTCCCCACTTGCCAACCCCTGTATTGATTTATCTGACTGTACCTGCATGTCATTTACTTTGGAGACGAGTTCGCTGAAAAACTTACCGGCCCCCTCTGCAGTCGAAGAAGAACTGATTTTGCCCTGCTCGGGAAAGATCTTTGAAAGACCCATTCCACTTTCGATAGCACTTATTTCCATGTGAAATTCCTCTTTTAAAAAAATGTATTAGGGGAGTTACCTGCCTATTTCCAGTGTTTTCATCGCCATGCTTTTTGCTGCCTGGACTGCGGTGACATTGGCCTCATAGGCACGGGTCGCACCGATCATGTCGGCCATTTCCTCGACCACGTTCACGTTAGGCATGGCAACATACCCCTGGGGATCGGCATCGGGATGTCCGGGATCGTACTGCATACGGGGCGGATTCTGGTCCTCAACGATCCGAGACACCTCCACCTGGCGAACCTGTTGAGCCGTAGCACCGTCCAGGGCACGATCGAAACGGTTCTCCATCGGAGTGGAGGTGAACACGGCATCCTTGCGCTTGTATGGACCACCCTCGGCGGTTCTTGTGGCACTGGCGTTGGCCAGGTTGCTGGAAATCAGGTTCATGCGTGTCCGCTCAGCAGAGAGCGCAGACGAACTGACGTTTATTGAACTGAAAAAATCCATTTATTTGCCCTCCCTGATTGCAGTCCGCAATCCCTCGAACTTCTTGGTCAGCATCTGCACCGAGGCATTGAACATGACCTGGTTTTCAGTCATTTTACCCATCTCGTTTTCAAGTTCCACGGCGTTGCCATCTTTTCCAGGAGTTTTGGCAGGAGTTTCAATAACCTTGCCTGAAACCGACCGAAGCCCGCCACCGGAGCCACCTATGTTTATGTGGCGCGGGTTTGTGATTGCTGGCGTCGGACCTCTGCTGTTTCCGCTTTTGAGAGCGCCCTGGAGCTCTTCCTCGAACGCCAGTGTTTTCGGAATGAAATTGGGGGTTTCGGCATTGGCGATATTTGAGGCGATCAGGTTCTGGTTTTTCGCCCTCAGGTCAATACTTTTTCCAAGCAACTCAACTGTAGTACTGAACAATCCATCCACTCGCATTGTGACCTCCTACGTGAACGCATTTGATTGCAAAAAGCATGCCTTCAAACAGCAGCCACTCCTGTTACTTCCAAGGGCCATATCCCGACACTATCGCGATTGTTATGCCACTTTGACGTAAATACCGGGCGCGGATTGCGTCATGTTTTTGACTAAGTCGGGTTTTTGACTGGATACGGGAAGGCTAACGAACTGCGGATTTGGTCTCAATGGTTGCAAGTGCCTGCCGGGCTAGCTTTTGCCAATCGGGGTCCTTGCCGTTTTTATCCAACTGTTCAAACATCGCACGGGCACGTGAAATATTTCCGTCACGCAGGTTGATATCGCCGCTTTTGTATATGAATTCTTCGCGGCGCCTGTTATCCGCCAGCTTCAGAGCAGCATCAAGCAACTTCAATGCGCCTTTTCGATCCCCGGTATTTTCCCTGGATGAAACCGCCACGTAATAAGCGTCCGGCAACAATCTTGAGTCTCGGACGGGGGCAGCCGCAAGATAGATGTCCATAGCCCTGGATGCCTGGGGATACAGCTGCAGAGTCCAGAGCGACCGGCCCAAACGGTAATAGCTTTCCGGAATACGTGCTTTTTCACCCTTGTTGAGCAGCCACAACAAGGTTTCCTTTACCTGCTGGTGCTTATCCGCGGTAAAGTAAACCTCCCCAAGGCGCTCCGTCATCTCGCGCGAGCGCGGGTCGGCCGGAAACATTCGCAAAAATGCTTTTATCGCGCGTTCAGCCGTGACCATATCACCGATCAGCTCAGAGTTATCAACTATTTCAAGATATACATCAGGAGCAATGGGAGCCGCCCATTGCCGTTCCACCACTGAATCAAGCAGCTTGATCAGCTCGATGGGCCTTCCGGACTCGCTGTATGCGGTCGCAACAGTCTTGAGAAATCCCGGTTGTTCGACACAGCCCGACAGGTAGTCGTGCTGCTCTTCAACAAAACGAACCAGGGAAGACGGGTCCTTTCTCCAGGCCGTGTTTCGATAAACATCCGCAACCAGCACTTCCCTGATGGTCCTGATAACAGCGACATAGACTCCACGCGGAAACTTTTTCTGGAACGAAGTCACGAGCTGCAGTGCTTCACCGGCATCACCATGGATTGATTCCAGCAACACATGCTTGAACAAGGACTCCTCGCGCATGTCCAAATCACCACTCTGACGGGAGGCGTTCAGATAAGCGGCGCTTAACGGCCTGTAGTTCCATGGTGTAGCCTGCAGAAACTGAAGATCGGCACGGCGCATCAACGCCATTCCATTGGCCTTGTTGTCCTTGAAGTTTTCGGCGACATTCAGATATATGGCCAGCGCTTCCCTGTCATGCCCCTGGCGCGATAAAATGTCACCGAGTCGCACCAGCAGGGCGGGAGCATATTTTTTGTCCGCCAGCCGACCGACAAGACCGGTCAACAAGAGCCGCGCTTGGGCCAGGTCGCCACTTCTGGCGATACTGTCACCATAGTAAAACGTAACCCCCGGATTGAAACCAAGGTATGCAGGCCATAATTTTTCCGCTTCACGAAATGCGCTCAGAGCCTGGGGATACTTCTGCAGCTTGTACCAGGTTTCCGCCAGACGATACATGGCCAATGGACGAACCGGAATCTGGCGAGACGCAAACTGGGTAAAGATTTCCTCCGCCTCTGACAGCAGCCCGCGGTACAGTGCAGCCTCCGCCGTCATGAAAAGCTTCTGGTCGTTTTCGTCAAGAAAGTTTTTGAGAATCTGCCGGTCGGTGGGTGAAAAAGGGATCTCCGATTTGAGAGGCGGATCAAAGTCTCTCACCAGCTTCTCGACACCACTCCAGATTTTTTCGCGCCCCTGAAAAGCAGGGCCGGTAATTTTCGTCTTGAACGGCGCTCCGATATCAAGAGTTATTGCGCTGACATCCGGTCGAGACAGGTCACGGTATCCGGCCAACGGAGCGACCTGGAATGTTATCAGGAGACTGTCTCCCCGCCTTAAAAAGGTAAGCCCACCGATATTCCGGTCGGAATATCGCCTGAATTTCTTGAACAGCGTACCGCCGGTATCCTGAATCACGAGCCGCATACGGCTGCCGGGGATGGTCGTCAAATTATAGACCGGCGGTTCGGCCAACCTGACGATGATGCGGGTATAATCTTTATGGGGGCGGATATCAACACGGTAGAGTCGATTGGAAATGGATGCCCCTGCTTCACTTGCAGGAAATACAAGCAGGTAAAGGATTGAGAGAATTACTGGAAACAGCGGCAGCGGAGATCGGAGAGAACCGGTATGTGAAATTAACGAAGCTTTCATCAGCCCGCCCAGGCCCCGGTTTGACGGCACAGATACTTCAACGGAATATGATTGGCAGAAAATCGCGGGAGATAATTATTACTTATCAATGGTGACATTTTGCGTCAGTTTGCAGGTAAATGGCAGTAACGTCTTATCTTGGCAATCACGTCGTCACCGCTGCAAGGTTTTATGATAATGTCCCTGGCCCCGTATTTCAGCGCCTTCAAGACAGCGGTACGGGTCCAGCACTCGGCGCTCATGATTATCGGGGGGGGGGAATCCTGGCAGAGGGCGTTGACTTTTATACACACGGCCAACTCGCGGTCGTCGGCATCCCGTGAACCGATTATAACCAATCGCACGTTACGACCGGCAAACAACTCCTTGATATCGGCATTGAGGGTGCCTTCAACTATCTGAAATCTGGTAAATTCGACCAGGGTTGCAATCTGCTGTCTCTCTTCGGTGTTGTCCTCCAGAATAACGATGCTGTCTATACCACCAGCAACATCTTCGCCTAACCGCTCCGCGTCGCCCGGCGCCTTTGACGCACCGGAATCGCCGCCAGCCGATTCAGCATCCTGCCCATCGGCACCGGCGCCCCCGGCAAGACCGGTATCGACCTCGGGTTCCGGCATTTCCTGGGGAGGATCGTAAATATTGCCCAATGCTACCGGAATCATTACATCCAGATGGTTCATTTCCTGTCCCGGAAGTTCCAACTTGGAACGGAACATCAGATATTCACCATCCGGGAGCGGCTCTTCTTCGCTCAATTGATCAATTTCCGGGATATATTTTTTGGGGGATAACAGCTTAAGACGAATCTTGTTTGGAAGAGAGCCCTGGAAAACGGTGTTGAAGGCACCGTTGATCATATTGGCAATTTCGGAGAAGGCATCGATATCATCGTTCTCGATGATCGAGAGCCGTTTTTTCTCCTGGATGCGGGCAGGTGGTATTCCGAGCAGAATACTGCTCATGACTATGGCGTCACGCAACGAGAATACAAGATAGAACTGGCCGGTATATGACTCGCTGGAATCAACGCCAAGAACAAAGCAGCCATCATCCAGGGTTCCGAAGTAGGAAGCCTTGCTGGTGGCAAGAGAGTCTGAAAGCGCGATTGACAGCTCCTGACCGAGAAGCATGCCGCTCTCTTCTCCGGCCTGCTTCAGTGCAGTTTCCAGAATCCCGTATAGAGTTTTATAACCATCCATTCAATTCGTCTTCCGGTGCGGATTCAGTATGACGAGTTCTCGTCAACACTGAACTCCAGCGGCGCTGGAGTTAATCTTCCTTTTTCAGAGTCAGTCCGACCAGCAATTTATGGTCTTCAACGACGAACGGAATGACGACACAGTCACTGTCTGAAAGCGAGTTTACGGTATAGTCCTCTCCGGAAATCACGGTCGGGATCGAGAGTTTGACATCAAGCCCCCCCTTGGAAAGGACCTGTTTAACACTGCCACCCAGCATGTTGGCGATCTCTCCGATAGCATCGTTCAGATCTTCATTGACTTCATCACATTCGATGCCGAGCATGTTTGAAGTTATCTTCAGAGCAAGTTCAACCGGGCAATGGATCGAAATCACCCCCGAGTAGGTACCGGCAAAGCCGACCATGCCGGTAATGCTGCACTTGAAACGGCTGACCGGCTCCTTCATCGGGAATTCATCAACAACGTCCATCATAACCATGGTCGAGAACACATCCTGGGTGGCGGATATTACGTAGCTTGCCAGCTGTTCCTCGGTTAACGAAGTTGATTCTGTGATGTCCCAGCTCATGCTCATACCAATCCCCCCAGTTTTTCCTGAAGCTGATCAGGTGTAAACGGTTTTTTGATGCTGTCGCTGGCTCCGCTGGACATGGCCTCCTTGATGATCTCTTCACCACCTTCGGTGGTAATCATGACGATCGGCGTGGAGTTGCCGTTTCCGCGCACTGCCTTGACAAATTCAAGACCATCCATGTTGGGCATGTTAATGTCCGACAGAATCAGCTGGATCGATTTACCGGAAGCGATTACTCCCAAACCCTCGATGCCGTCGGCTGCTTCAAAAATCTCGTCAACCGGCAAACCAGCCTGACGCAGTGACCTGGATATAATTTTGCGCATGGTGGATGAATCATCAACGATCAGAATGTTTGCCATACAGTGTTCCTCCTCGGGTTGTTTGATTTTACTAAAGGCTGTGATCGTTCAGAGCATGTAAACGGCCATGAGAGCACAACGGGTAGATTATAAACAAATTTTACGCCGGCGCAATCCCCGATTTACAGCAGTTGCCTAAATAAACGTATAAAATCCGTAACGGATTCAGTTCAGTGTCCTTAACTACACTCCGGCAATTGTTACCGCGGCCCGCAAAAAGCGATCAACCTGGTCCGAAGTTCCCGCCTCGCTGTACAAACGCAATACCGGCTCGGTACCGGAGGGGCGGATCAGCAGCCAGTCGCCGTTATCAAATATGAACTTGAACCCGTCACTGAAATTTGAGTTCACTACCCGCCGGCCATCGATTTCCAGCGGAGGCTGGGAACGCAGTTTTGCAATCAGCAGTTCCTTGGCGGCGTTTTCGATACGGCGGTCTATGCGACTATAATGAAAATGTCCAATTTCGTCCATTGTTTCATTAAGCAGCTGTTTCAGTCCCTTGCCGCTGACCGCCATCGCCTCCAGCAACAGCAGGCCAAGCAGGATACCGTCCCGCTCCGGTATGTGCCCCTTGACTCCCAGACCGCCGGACTCCTCACCACCCATCAGGATATCCCGCTCCAGCATCAGTTCGCAGATATGCTTGAAACCGATCGGAGTTTCAAACAGCTCCAGGTCGAACTTATTGGCCAGAAGATCCACCATGCGGGTCGTGGAAACGGTTTTCACCACTGCTCCGGTCAGTTTCTTATATTCGATCAGGTGCCTCAAAATAACGGTGAAGATACAATGGGATGAAAAGAAGTCTCCGTTTTCGTCTACCGCGCCGATACGGTCGGCATCACCGTCAAGGGCCAGCCCCACCCGGTATCTCCCGCTCTTGAGCAATCCGGACAGTTCCTGAAGATGCTGCGCGATCGGCTCGGGCGCCTGACCACCAAAGGCGGGATTTTCTGAACCGTGTATTTCATAAACATCAGGCAGCAACTGCGCAATGAAGCCGCTGCCCGCGCCATACATCGGATCCACCGCAACCGCGATTTTTGACTTTTTGATCAGATCCAGATCGACATAGCGGGCGATCTGATGGAAATAGCCTTCGCGTGGATCGAACAGCTCGACCTGGCCCTTGTCAACGGCCACATCATAAGGGACGGCAACAACCCGACGGCTGTTATCAATGTTAAAGGCAACGATTTCTTCGATAATCCTGGTGGTGGAAGGGAGAGCGGATCCGCCAAAACCTTCTTTCACCTTGAATCCGTTATACTCCGGCGGATTGTGGCTGGCGGTGATCATGATGCCCGCGCCGGCTTTCGATTCCCAGACCGCCCAGGAAATGGCCGGCGTCGGGGCGTACTCTTCCGCCAGACGCACACGGATACCGTTGCCTGCGGCAATTTCGGCCACTCTGCGGGCAAAATCCCGCGACATGAACCTGCGATCATAACCGATTACCAGACCCTTGCCCCCCAGCCCTTCCCGGTTCAGATAATCCATCGTGGCCTGTGCCACAATGGAAAGATTGTCAAAGGTGAAATCGCGGGCAATAATGCCGCGCCAGCCGTCCGTACCAAACTTGATCTGCATTGTCCCTCCCATCATTTATAAGTCAAATACCTTCATTTTCCATCGCATACAACCACACCAGGACTTCCGCAACCGCCCGGTACAACTCGGGGGGTATGTACTGGTCGCAATCCACCTGCATCAGAAGTTTGACCAGTTCGGGCGACTCGTGTACATAAACCCCGGCCTCACGGGCACAGGCAATGATCGCCTCGGCAACAACCCCCTTGCCGCTGGCAACGACTACCGGCGCGTAATAGCCCTGCTTATAGGAAAGCGCCGCTGCCCGGCGCCCTTCATCATCACGTGACGACATGGCGTATGTTCATATCTGACGGAATCAACCCGGAGGCCTCCAACTGCTCAGCCAGACGCACCCTGCCGGCATCCAGCAGCGAGACCGCGCTGCTGTTCTCCGCTTGTACATCCAGGCTGACGCGGGCGCCGTCAAGAACCAGCCGGACAGAAACCGGCCCCAGGCGCGGCAGATTAATATCGACACTGGTTTCCCAGGTACGCTCTCGTGCGCCGGAGCGGTTGCGCTGTGTATCCCGTTCGGCAACGCGCCACTCCATCGGCTGACCCGGATACAGGTCTCCCCGGAATACATGCTGTCCGCTCTGCAGTGTGGAAAGTTGTTCATTAACCGCCGGCAGCGCGCGCTGATCAGCAATTCCTTCATGTGACATGCTGCTGCCGGCCTTCCTGAAGACAGCCTCCATTACTTCCGCCGAACCGGTCTTCAGGCTGGCCCTGGCAAGAGCATCCGCGGAAACATCCAGAGGATGTTCACCAGCAAGCGACAAGCGAGGAGACAAACGCCCCTGCGGCTCTTTCAAAATGTCATCCAGCCGATACTCGCCACCAAACCAGCGCGCCAGGTGGGATTCATAGAAAAGCCCGCTTTCGCGCAGCCCCTGTTGAAGCATTCTGCTGACCATGGATGCATCGGCCGGTGGAGAGGAGAGCAGCGTACGCAGCAGGCCCATGGCAGCCTGCGGCGGCATTTTTTGCGCAGTCTCGCCCAGAAAGCCGCTCAACCAGCGGCCGGTCTCGCTGACACGCGCATCACCCGGCTTTCCGAAGCGGGTCATCAGGAAAGTGAGCTGAGGTTCTTCCGTGATGAAAAACAGATTGACTACATCGCCACGCCGGATATTTTTCGGCATCGCAAATTCAAGGACTTGTCCGGCAACTTGCACCATAAACCGTCCACCACCCAGAGCCGCCAGCACCTCACCCTTCAGCTGCTGCCCGGGTGTTAGTCCGGCAGGCATCGACTGTTGACTTAGTGACTCCAGCAACGCCAAACGGTTGCCCTTGATCACCGCCTGAAGCAATTTGGCCATATCGTCACCCAGAACGATTCCGTTGCCGGACGCGGGCGTCGCCTGCCCGGCCAGCGGCATCCCCGCCGCCAGGACTGACTGTTCTGCGCCGGCCTGAGCCTTCATCACGGTCTGATAAGTAATGGCTTCATCCAATATCGCGGTAAATGCCGGAGAATCGGGCGGAAGGTTTTTCAAGACGGTGTTCAGCCGGTCCAGCACGTACATCTGCTGTTCTGACACCCCTCCTTTAATGTGCTCCAGCACACTCAGCCAGCGTCCCGCCTCGCTCAAGAAACCGGGCGAGGTATCGGGCTGCGTGCGGGAAATAGCAAAAGCCGGTTTGGGATGTGACGAGATAAAGGTCAGGCGCAGCAGCTCGCCGGCTACAACGGTCCTTGGCAGGACCAGCTCCATGGCAGTGCCGGCAACCTGTACAAAAGTTCGTCCCCCGGGCAGTGTCCCTACAACCACCGCGTTGACTTCTTCACCCGGCATAAGCGGCAGGGGCGTCTGCAGCGGGTTGGCCGCTTCGATCAGAATGAAACGCGAATTCCGGGCGATGTTCCTGAGTATCTGGGAAGCGTTGGCCTCGAAAGCCGCGAGCCGGGCTTGATCCGGAGTCGGCTGGCGCGTACCCTGCTGCGCCGGCGCCCGCCTTTCTCCGGATTCCCGCATCGAATCTTCTGGTGCCCTGGGAGCGGCCTTGACGCCTTCCCGCAAGGCGCCGTACGTCAGAGCCTCATCCAGCAAATTGGCCAGCACTCCGGCCTCGCCGGAAGAACGCCGTAACATGTCCCCGATGCTCTGCAGGGATGAGCGTAATTTGGGATCAAGGATCTGTTCACTGGAAATCAGCATGCTCAACAGGCGGGACGCATCGGAGAGACTGACTGGTGGGGAGACACCTCCCTGGCGGGCAATGGCAAAGGTCGAGCGGGGATCCTCGGAGACAAATGTCATCTCCAGCGATTGCCCCATACGGACCGCCATCGGCAGATCCAGATTGAAGCGCTCGTTGCCGACCCGCACCTGGGTGCGGTTGTTCGGCAGCATACCTATAACCTCCGCAGTCACCCGCTGACCGGGAGTAAGGGCAATCCGCCCCGTGCTCTCCTGATCGGCGGTAATAAAGGAGACGCTTGATGAACGGGAAAGCAGGTCGAAAACCTGCTGCTGAATATCTGCTGCCATGGCCATTTATACTCGCCAATCCTGAATTAAAGTTTCGGCCGGCCGCCCCGTCAGCCCCATATCAGATAACCGGGCTCATATACGTTCCCAAGAATCGTGTGGTGCGGCATTATTCGCAGCATGAAGCCATGCCTGCCGCAGAACCGGCATTCCAGGACTCCGCTGAACTCGTACAATCCGTTACCCAGGTCGTTAATATTCCGGAGAGTCACGGTTTCGCCGCCCTGAATGTTACCGGTGGAATCCAGCACTCCGAAATAGACTTCAACCGAGACCTGATCCACCGCCAGCTCTCCCAGAGCGATACGGGCAGTGACCGGAATCGTACTGCCAACCGCCACCGCGTCGGCGGCATCGGCCACGGCCTGCTCGATTCGCACCTGCGGCCAGAGTTTGAATAGCCGTTCTTTCCAGCGGGCAAGATCAAGGGCCAGTGCCATGTCATCATCCACAAGCCGCTTCCATTGACTATAGGCGGGAATATAGGAATGGATCGAATACTCCTGTACCATGCGGTCGGTGGAAAACACCGGACAGAGGCTCTGCATCGAAGCCTTCATCGTGGCAACCCACGAACGCGGAACTCCGTCGCTGCCCTGATCGTAGAAGTGCGGCACAACCTCCTTCTCGAGCAGATCGTAAAGCGCACGCCCCTCAACCTGGTTCTGATACTCGATGTCCTCGTAGACCTCGCCCTTGCCGATGGCCCAACCGTTATTGCCGTGATACCCCTCGCACCACCAGCCATCCAGGATGCTCATGTTGAGACCGCCGTTGAACGCCACCTTCATTCCGCTGGTGCCGCTGGCCTCCATCGGCCGCAGCGGTGTATTAAGCCAGACATCCACCCCCTGTACCAGATGGCGGGCCACTTCCATGTCGTAATCCTCTATGAATACGATCCGGTGCCGGAAACGCTCCTGATGGGAAGCCTGCACAATCTGCCGGATCAATTCTTTCCCTTCCTGGTCCTGCGGGTGCGCCTTCCCGGCAAAGATGAACTGAACCGGCATCTCCGGATTATTGAGGATGCGGGCCAACCGGTCCAAGTCGCGGAGAAGCAAGGTTCCCCGTTTGTAGGTTGCGAAGCGGCGGGCGAACCCGATGGTCAGCACCTCCGGGTCCAGCACCTCTTCCGCTGTCGAAATCTCCTTGGTTGTGGCGCCGACCTTGACCAGTTGTTCCTTGAGACGCCTGCGCGCAAAATCCACCAGCTTTTCCCGGCAGCTCTGCTGGGTTCTCCACAGTTCGGCATCGGGTATCTTCGAGATGCGGCGCCATACGCTATGGTCGGTCGGATCGTCCAGCCAGCGGTTCCCCAGATAACGGATCAGAAGGCTGGCCATATGGTTGGACATCCAGGTGCGGGTATGCACGCCGTTTGTGATCGAAGTCAGCGGCAGCTGTTCCTCGGGGAGTTCGGGCCAGGCGTTCTTCCACATCTTGCGCGAAACCTCGCCATGCAGCTGACTGACGCCGTTGGTATGTCCGGCCAGCTTCAACGCCAACACCGCCATGCAGAAGCTCTCCTGCTGATTTTTCGGGTTCTGGCGCCCCAGGCCAAGAAATTCGTCACGGCTCAGTCCCAGCGACCTGAAATAACGCGCAAAGAACTTGTCCAGAAGCTCGGATGGAAAGTGATCGATGCCGGCTTCAACCGGAGTATGGGTAGTGAATACATTTCCGGCGGTCACGATTTCACGGGCCTCGCTAAACTTGATGCCGCGCTTTTCCATCAGCAGGCGTATGCGTTCCAGCGCCAGGAAGGCGGCATGCCCCTCATTCATGTGGCAGACGTTGGGAATGATGCCGAGCGTTCTCAGGGCACGGATGCCGCCGATCCCCAGCAGGATTTCCTGGATCATGCGCATCTCTTTGTCGCCGAAATAGAGCTGGGCCGTGATCAGACGGTCTTCAGGACTGTTCTCTTCCAGGTTGGTATCCAGCAGATAGAGCGGCACCCTTCCAACCTGGACCCTCCAGATATGCACCTTGAACTTGCGGAGGCCGAACTCCAGCTCAAACGACAGTGGCTGGCCATTTTCGTTGCGTTCCAAGATCAGCGGCAAGTTGTAGAAATCGTTCTCGGGGTAGAACTCCTGCTGCCAACCCTCGTTATTCAGGTATTGGCGGAAATATCCCTGGCGGTATAAGAGCCCGACTCCGACCAGCGGCAAGCCCAGATCCGAGGCCGACTTCAGGTGGTCTCCGGCCAGAATGCCCAGACCGCCGGAGTAGATCGGCAGCGACTCGTGCAAGCCGAATTCCATTGAAAAATAGGCCACCTTCATATTCGAATTACCGTTGGCGTGCTTCTGGAACCAGGTCTTATCCTCCAGGTATTCGGAGAGCTTTTCATCGACCATCTTGAGGTGAGCCATGAAGCCCTCATCGGATTTGAGCGCCTCCAGCGTGGTCTGCTGGAGAATGCCCAGCATCTCGACCGGGTTGTGGCGGGTTGACTGCCAAAGGTCGGCATCCATGCGACGGAACAGATTGATCGCATCCGGCTCCCAGCACCACCACAGGTTATAGGCAATGCGCTGCAGAGCAGCCAGTTCATCAGTCAGTGAAGGAACCACGGTGAATTTATGCAGCATTTTTGTAAAATCCATGCAGATTTCCTTTCCATGAGAGCCGAATAGTCACTTTTAACATATATGCCGATTTTTTAGCGAGAGTTTTGTGCCGCCGGAATTGATGGGAAACCTGATGCGGCAACGGTGCGGCCGAAATCGAGGCTAAATCACTTGACAAGTAAATATTAGCGGTGCTATCTGGAAAGTTCACTTTTTTAAACCATATCGGAGGAAACACCATGGAACGTACTTTCGCAATCATCAAGCCGGATGCAGTCGAGCGCAAGCTGGCCGGTAAAATTCTGGACAGGATCGAAGCCAACGGCTTCAACATCGTCGGCATGAAGAAGATCAAGCTGAGCAAAGGCCAGGCCGAAGGTTTTTACTATGTCCACAAGGAGCGCCCCTTCTTCAACGACCTGTGCGCCTTCATGTCCCGCAGCCCGGTGATCGTACTCTGCCTGGAGAAGGAAAATGCCATCGCCGACTGGCGCACCCTGATGGGCGCAACCAATCCGGCCAACGCCGAGCCGGGCACAATTCGCAAGGATTTCGCCGTCAACATCGAGGAGAACTCCTCGCATGGTTCCGATGCCCCGGAAACCGCCGCTTTCGAGATCCCCTACTTCTTCAGCGCGTTGGAACTGGTATAACAGTTTCGAATCCGTCAGACGACAAAAGGCCCTGCTCTGCAGGGCCTTTTCAGTTATTAACGACTATATTGGCCAGCTTCAGCTGAAATGAGCCTCCACAGCGGCCGTCAATGCATCCAGTGTATAGACGGACGGCTCTATGTCCACCTTCAAACCCAGTTCACGACAGCTCTTCGAAGTGATCGGGCCGATCGATGCAACCGTCACCCCCTTCAGCATATCCAGCAGCAGTTCCTCACCCAACATGGCCGCCAGATTCCGCACCGTGGATGAAGAGGTGAAGGTGATACAGTCCACCGAGCGCTTCTCCAGTGCGAACAGCGCCTCTGGAGGCAACCTGTCCGGCAGGATATTGCGGTAGGCCACCGGACAGTCCACATGGGCTCCCATCCGTTTCAACTCGCAGGGGATAATCTCGCGGGCCTTGTCGGCTTTCGGGAAGAGTATTTTCGCCCCTTTCAGATCCAATCGGGAAAACTCGTCCACGATGCCTTCGCCCTTATAATCAGAGGGCACCAGATCCGGACGGACACCGAACATCCTGAAGGCGTCGGCCGTTTTCGGGCCGACCGCGCAGACCTTGCAGCCGGCCAGAGCCCTGGTATCAAGCCCCAGCGACTCAAGGCGCTGAAAAAAGAAGCGTACCGCATTGCCTGATGTCAGGATCAGCCAGTCGTAGCCCGGCAATTCACGAATGGCAACATCCAGCAATTGCCAGTTGTCCGGCTCAACCAGCCGGATCGTGGGGCACTCCAGAACCGTTGCGCCACGTGTTATAAGTTTTGCCGAAAACTCGCCGGCCTGCTCGGCGGCTCGGGTAACGATGATCTTTCTGCCACAGAGCGGGCGACTGTCATACCAGCGCAGCTTCTCACGCAACGTTACAACCTCGCCGACAATGGTTATCGCGGGCGGCTTGAAGCCGGCTTCCTCGGCCCGGTCGGCGATATCGGCGATGGTACCGGTCAGAACCTGCTGACAGACGGTTGTCGCCCAGCGCACCAGGGCCACAGGCGTGTCGGCCGAGCGGCCATGCTCGATCATGCGCCGCATGTTGCGCCTGAGGGTAGTGATTCCCATATAAAAGACAACCGTTCCGCCCCCCAGCGAGAGGCGGTCCCAGTCAATGGCCGACTCGTCCTTGTCCTTGCCCTCCTGGCCGGTTACAAAAGCCACCGACGCGGTGAAATCGCGGTGCGTCAGCGGAATGCCGGCGTAGGCAGCGGCACCGATCGCGGCCGTGACCCCCGGCACCACTTCAAAGGGAATCCCGGCTGAATTGAGCGCCTCGCACTCCTCACCGCCGCGCCCGAAGACAAAGGGATCGCCCCCCTTCAACCTCACCACCACCTTGCCCTGCAGTGCTTTTTCAACCAGCAGACGGCTGATCTCCTCCTGGTCCTGGTTGTGCCGTCCGCCGATCTTTCCGGCGTAGATGCGCTCGGCGCCTTCCGGGGCGTGATTCAGAAGCAGCTCGTTGGCCAGATAGTCATAGACCACCACATCGGCCCGCTTCAGGCACTCGACGCCGCGTAGCGTGATCAGGGCCGGGTCGCCCGGGCCGGCGCCGACCAGATAAACGATGGCGTTACTCACCGATCGACCTCTGATAAACCTCTTCCAGAATGGCTTTGCCTCCATCGGCCAGCAGCTGGTCCGCCAGCCTGATTCCAAGCTGCTCGCACTCGGCCACCGGGCCGGAGATCTCGCCGCGCACCGAACGACTGCCGTCCACAGAGGCAATAAAGCCGACCAATTGCAATTGGCCATCGCTGACTGTCCCGTGTGCAGCGATCGGCACCTGGCAGCCACCTTCGCAGCGCTTCAGCAGGGCCCGTTCGGCCCGCACCGCGTGGCTGGTGTCGGCGTGATTGAAAAAGTCGACCGTCTGGGTGATGACCGGGTCTGCCAGACGGCACTCGATCCCCAGCGCGCCCTGACCGATGGCCGGGATCGATAGTTCGGTGTCCAGATATTCGGCCACCTGTTCGGTGAAACCGAGCCGTTTCAGTCCGGCAGCGGCCAGTATCACCGCATCCAGCTTGTCTTCGGTCAGCTTGCGGATACGGGTTTCGACGTTGCCGCGGATGATGCACATCTCCAGGTCAGGACGCACCTTCAACAGCTGAGCCTGACGACGCAGCGCGCTGGTGCCGATGCGGGCGCCCTGCGGCAGGTCAGCGAATTTGACATTGCGGGAGATCACCGCGTCACGCGGGTCTTCACGCTCGGTAATGCAGTGCAGGCCGAGCCCCTCCGGAAATTCGGTCGGCACATCCTTCATGCTGTGTACCGCGATATCGATCTCGCCCCGCAGCATGGCCTCCTCGATCTCCTTGACGAACAGCCCCTTGCCACCCACCTGGGCCAGCGGCACATCCAGGATCTTGTCGCCGATGGTCTTGATCTTGGTCAGCGTGACCTCCATGCCGGGGTATTTTTTCTCAAGTTCGGATTTGACCCAGTTGGCCTGCCAGAGCGCCAGCTGGCTGGCACGGGTTCCGATGCGTATCTGTTTGGGGGGCATACTTTTCTCCGTTTCATTATTTGAATTCATGCTATCGTTTTTACACAATCACCGGCAAACGTTCCATCAAGCGGATCTCTTCCGGAGTCACCAAAGCCCGGTAGGCCAGCGCCTCCACTCCGTTCTCCAAAGCCAAACGCAAAAGTCGTCCATACTCCGGATCGATGGCATCGGCCGGCGAGACCGAATTTCCGTCGCCGCGCTGTACGGTGAAGAATATCACGCCGCGATCTCCTTCTCTAACCACCCGTATCAGCTCCAGGAGATGCTTCTGCCCGCGGGTCGTAACCGCGTCAGGAAACAGGGCCCGGCCATTTTCGACCAGCGTGACGTTTTTGACTTCCACGAAACAGCGGCCGGCCGTACCCTCCAGCAGCAGGTCGATGCGGCTGTGTTCGCCGTACGGCACCTCGGGGCGGATACCGGCATAACCCTGTAGTTCGGCCACGGTGCCGTCCTCGATCGACTCCCGCACCAGCCGGTTGGGCAGTCCGGTGTTGATGCCGGCCCAGAAGCCGTCCGCAAGCACCAGTTCCCAGCCGAGGGGATACTTCCGGACGGGGTTGGGGCTGCGGGAGAGAAACACCGGGCTGCCGGGCACTGCGCACCCTTTCATGCTGCCGGAATTGGGACAGTGTACGGTGACGACACTTCCGTCCGCAAGCATCACGTCCGCCATGAAACGCTTGTAACGTCTGATCAGGGTAGCGGGCAGCAGAGGCGGCAGGCGCACTACTCTTCCAGCTCCAGTTCCCGGTCATCGTGCTGAAGCGACTCCAGCTCGAAAAGCTGCCTGAGGGCATCAACATACAGGTCAACCCGCCCCCCCTGCCCGGCTTTCTTCAACACGGCCGTGGGGGCATGCAGCAACTTGTTCATCATCGCCATCGTCAACGCTTCCAGTCTTTTTTCGGCATCGGGAGGCAGGTCCTTCCAACCGGAGACGGTTTTTTCCAGTTCGCCCCTGCGGATTTCGTCAAAGCGGGTCCTGAGCGCGACAATGGTGGGTGTGACCTCCAGTGTCGAGAGCCATTTGTGAAACTGGCCGATCTCCTGGTTGATGATCTCTTCCGCCTTCTCCGCCTCCAGGCTGCGTTGGGCCAGATTAGCCTGAACGATCTCCTGCAGGTGATCCACCGTGAACAGATAGGCGTTTTCCACATCGTCCACTTTGGGATCGATATCGCGCGGAACCGCAATGTCGATAAAAAACATCGGCTTGAACCTGCGGCGCCTGACAACCTCTTCCGCATCCTTGGGTCCGATGATGCAATGGGGAGCGCCGGTCGAGGAAAGCACTATATCGGCACGATGCAAATGCGTAAACAGTTCCTCGAAACGCACCGCCTCGCCGCCGAACTCTTCAGCCAGCTTCTCGGCCCGCTCAAAGGTACGGTTGGTGACCATCACCCCCCTTGCGCCGCTGTTGAGGAAATGCTTGGCAGCCAGTTCACACATCTCGCCGGCGCCGATCAGCATCACGGTCTTGTCGGAAAGATCACCCAATATTTTTTTGGCCAGTTCTACAGCAGCAAAGGCAACTGACACCGCCGAGGAGGCAATCTTGGTCTCGGTGCGCACCCGTTTGGCAACCGAGAAGGCCTTGTGCAGGAAACGGTTCAATATGATGCCGGAGGACTTGTATTCTGCGGCATATCCATAGGAGGTCTTGATCTGCCCCAGGATCTGCGGTTCGCCGACCACCATCGAATCGAGGCTGGAAGCGACCCGGAAAACATGGCGAATGGCGTTTTCGGAATGATGGGTGTAGAGATGCTGGTCGAGAGATTCGAGCGGAATACGGTGATAATCGGCCAGGAAGCGCTTGATGCGGGCGATTCCACCGGCAATGTCACGGGTTGTGGCATAGATTTCAACCCGGTTGCAGGTTGATACGATCACCCCTTCAATTATCCCGTCCAAACCGACCAGTTCGGCCAGAGGTTTCTGCATCTGATTGGGCGAGAAGGCCACCTTTTCCCGTATTTCAACTGTGGCGGTCTTGTGTGAGAGACCGACTACGATGATATTCATTCAGATTATATCCTTGAAAGGGCTATTTGTAGGCATGCAGGCCTGGCAACCACAGGCTGACGCCAATAAAGGTGAAGAGCATCACCAGGAAACCGGCAATAGTCAGCAGCGAGGCGCGCTTGCCGCGCCAGCCGGTCGTAAGACGGCTGTGCAGCAGGGCGGCGAATATGAACCAGGTGATCAGCGACCAGGTTTCCTTGGGGTCCCAGCTCCAGTAGGTTCCCCAGGCTTTTTCGGCCCAGATGGCGCCTGTAATTATCGCAATCGTCAACAGTGGAAATCCTATCGTCAGGCAACGGTAGTTGATATCATCCAGCGTATTCAGAGAAGGCAATTTCTGGAACAGGGCGCCCAAACGCTTTTTCTTGAGGAAATGCTGCTGGATCAGGTAGATCACCGCGGCTCCGGAAGCGATTGTGAACATCGCGTAGCTGATAAATGCCATGATGGTATGGATCCAGATCCAGTTGCTTTTCAGAGCCGGGTTCAATTCGCGGATGGCGGAGGGGAAGACGCTGGAAGAGATTACCATCAGCAGGGCAACAGGGACAATGAATGCGCCGAGAATGGTCACCTTGTATTTGCGCTCGAACAGGATAAAGGAACCCACGATGGTAAGGGCGAAAAAGGAGAGCGACTCATGCAGATTGGTGATCGGCAGATAGCCCGAAGAACTGAAGCGATGGATCATGGACAGCAGATGGGTCGCAAATCCGACCGTCACCAGCCGGTTGGCCCACGTTCCAACCTGGGGAGTCGTGCGCAGCAGGTACACCAGGTAGGCCGCCGTGGCACAGCCGTACAGAGCAAACGTAAGGTAGAAAAATATTTGGATCATGCGGTATCCTTGCGTTCAGCGATCTCGGCGATCAGTCGCCCGGCAAGCGACCGTAAAACCTGTGTATTGTATGTGCTGGCGCTCCCATCCGTCAACAGCTTTTCTCGTTCGGCAGCCAGCTGCTCAAGCACCGCACCATACTCGTCACCGATAACGCCGGATATAATGTCCCTTATTTCAGCTGCCAGAGCCGGGCAGCGCCCTCCGGTAGAGACGGCTACTTCCAGATCTCCGCGCCGCAGCAGCGCCGGAAAAGTGCAGTTTCCAGCCAGCGGACTATCGGCCACCATCACAAGGATCCCGCGCTCTTTGGCATCAGCGGCGACCGTCCGGTTCACGGCGGCATCATCGGTAGCTGCAACAGCCAAGAATACAGCATCGAGATCGGCAAGGGCATAGTTTCCTAGACGCAAGGAGACAGTTCCCCGGGCAGCCAGTTCCGCCAGCTCCCGGCATATTTCCGGGGCCACGACCCGCAACGAGGCGCCGGCTGCCAGCAGGGCATGAGCCTTGCGCAGAGCCACCCTTCCGCCTCCCACAACCAGCGCCGTTTTACCCAGCATGTCTATGTTTAATGCAAGTGTCGGCATTTTCGATCCCCTTCGTTTTGCACACCATACTCTCTTGTGGCCCCTTTTTCAACGCCGTGCCGTGCCAGGAGTTTGGACTTGATTTTTTCAGCTTGTGGTATATCATTCAAAAACAGATATAATTCCCAAAAGGAGATAAACAAGATGGCTAGTGAAAAAGTAATGGCGTTTACCGACGCAAATTTCGATCGCGAGGTACTCCAGTCCGACATACCGGTTCTGGTAGATTTCTGGGCTACCTGGTGTGCCCCCTGCAAGGCGATTGCACCACTGGTAGATGCAATTGCGGATGAATATGCCGGAAAAGTCAAGGTTGGCAAAGTCAACGTGGATGAAAACCAGGCCACTCCCAGCAAATATGGCGTACGCGGCATACCCACCATTATCCTCTTCAAGGGTGGCGCACAGGTAGATCAGGTTGTCGGCGCGGTCCCCAAATCACAGATAGATGCCCTGATCGCCAAGGCACTCTAGGGGCAATGAACTTCACAAAACCTGTCATTCTTTTATTGCTGGCTTGCCTGGCGGCTGCATCGATGTTCATGCCGCCCATGCTTGAAGCAGCCCCCAGGCCGGGCCAGCCAGCTCCCAACTTCAAGGTGGTCACCACTTCAGGTCAACCGGTATCTCTTGACAATTACCGCGGTCATGTTCTGGTTGTGGATTTCTTCGCGACCTGGTGCCAGCCCTGCCGGCAATCGATACCGCACCTGGTGGAGATGAACCGCAAATATGGCAAACAGGGGCTTCAGATCCTGGGATTGAGCGCGGATGAGGATGGTGAGCGGGCCGTCAAGGGTTTTGCCAATGAGTTCCGTATCAATTACCCCCTGGCATTGGCCGGTGACAACGCTACCGTGGACTTCGGCGTACGTTCCGTGCCGGTGATGTTCGTGATAGACAAGAAAGGCAACGTTGCCGAAGTCTATCGGGGCTTTTCGGACGATATGGGCCATGCGATGGAAAAGCTGGTCAAACGGCTCTTGGCGGAGAAATAAGCGGGGCGCGCTCGGCGATATTTTCAGGGTAATGCACCTTTATCAGACAGAGACCACAAGCCGGCGCGGTGACGCCGGCTTTTTTGCGGTCACCTTCAAGCAACAACCGTTCAACATGCTCCGGTTTGAAACGCCCTCTGCCGACATCCACCAGCGTTCCTGACATCACCCGCACCATATACTTCAGAAAACCTTCCCCGACCACATTGATGGCAATAAAGTTTCCAGCTTGATTGATTTCAATCGAGTCTATCCGGCGCGTTGTGGTCTTGGCCACACAGTTCGAAGCACGGAACGCGGCGAAATCATGCGTACCGGCAAAATAGCGGGCTGCAGCCAGCATCGCCGGCAGGTCAAGCGCATCTCTGACTTGCCAGCTGTACAGCCGGTCCAATGGAGAACGGACTGCGGAGTTGAAGATTGTATAGCGATAATGCTTGGAGACAGCTGAGCTGATCGGCTTGAATCCATCCGGCACCAGGCGGGCATCCTGTACGGCAATGTCATCGGGAAGATAACGGTTGGTGCCTTCAATAAATGCACGCAACGGCAGTTCCCTGCCGGTATAAAAAGCGGCCGGCATGGCCCTGGCATGCACACCGGCATCGGTGCGGCCAGAGGAACAGAGCTGAACCCGCTCACCCAGCAGATTTTCGAGAGCGTCTTCCATGACCTGCTGGATTGTTATCCCGTTCGGCTGAACCTGCCAGCCGGAATAGTTGGTGCCGTCGTATGCAATTGTCAACAGTATGGTAGGCACGCTTATCTGTCCGGTTTGTCTGCTGCGCGATTTATAAGCTGACCCAGGCATTCCCTGTCAAAACGATATGTCTTGCGGCAGAACTCGCAGGTAACCACTGCACCCTCATCATCCGCCTGCATATCTGTCAGCTCCTTCGTACCCATGGTAATCAGGGCTCGTTCAACCTTATCAAGTGAACAGCCGCAACGAAAGAAAATATCGTGGGTTTCGAGAACGGTATAAGGTATGTCACCAAAGAGTTCACGAATAATCCCCTCCGGGCCACCCTCGCTCAACATGGATGACAGCGGCGGCGCCGATGAGATTCGCTCCATGATCTTTTCCAGCTCGGACTGGTCGGCTTTCGGCAACGCCTGGACCAGAAAGCCGCCGCAAACCTCGATCCGGCCGTTATCGTCCAGCGCCGCCCCCAAGCCTACGGCGGAGGGGGTCTGCTCGGATTCGGTCAGATAGTATGCCAGATCGTCACCGATCTCGCTGCTGACCAGTTGCACCAGCCCCTGATACGGTTGCCCGCCGACTCCGATATCTTTCGATACGGTCAGGAAACCGGCCTTGCCGATCAATCCGGCCACATTCCATCTGCCGTTCTGTGGCTCAACCTCGGCAGCCGGGTTCCCGGCGCAGCCGCAGACAGCTCCATCGCTGTCAGCTTCGATCAGCAGTTTAATTAGCGGACCGTTGCCTTCAAACTTGAGAGCAATCCGTTGACCGCTCTTCAGCAATGCCCCAAGCAGCGCTCCACCGGCAAGCCCGCGTCCCATTGCAATACTTGCCGTGGCGGAGGTTTCCTGAAGCAGACATATCTCACGTGCCAAAACAGTGGCATCGCAAGCCAGAACCCGGATACCACCCGACAGACATAACGCACGAACCATACGATCTGACATATTTCAAATACTCCCCTAAAATTATTCAGCGTTGACAACTTGCATTTATATACAATATCCGGCACAAAAAAAAGCCGCATCTTTCGATGCGGCTTTTCTGTACTGTATGCAAAAAGCGAATTACTTGGCAGGAGCAGCAGCAGGAGCAGCTTCTTCTTTCTTCACAGCAGCTTTCTTTGCTTTCTTTGCTTTCTTTGCTTTCTTAACAGGCTTTGCTTCCGGCTTTGCTTCGGCAGCAGGTGCAGCGGCAGCGGCAGGAGCGGCAGGAGCGGCAGCCTTCTCAGCAGGAGCAGCGAATGCAACAGCGGCAAAAGAAACAGCTACGAGGGCGGCAACGATTGTGGACATAACTTTTTTCATTTGTACAACCTCCAAAGGGATATGTTTGTCCGTGTGTTAGCAGTCAGCGTGCCAACTCGGCCAGATGCGATAACATACTGTTATCATTATTGAACCTCGCAAATACTATTGGTGAAGTGTATACATTACACCCCATTCACAACATGCAATACCCCAAATAAGGTAGCAACCGTTCCATAAACCATGAGTTCGCGGTTTTCAGTCCTCTTAACAATTTAGCCGTGAGCTTCAGCTGCAGAATACAGCTATTCCGGATTCAGCAGATTAGTAAAGTTATATTCGACTTGACGGATCAGAGATGAAAACGATATGAACATGGAAATATTATATCCATAGTAATATCGGATATGAAGCGACCGGTCCGGCCACTGGATGTGGTAGCAGGGAATGGGCATGACCCATGTTACAAAGGAGTTATCAATGAACAGAGCTGTTGGTTTAGTTACCATAACTTTTTTTGCCATGACCATCAGTGCCTGCGGCAAAAACGGAGCAGGCAAGGAGCAGCTGTCCAAACCTCCGGTCGCGGTTGAAAGCTCCACTGCAAAACCGGCCGAAATGATCGAATATATTGAGGTAACCGGAAATCTGGAACCCAAGTTCTCGGTGGATGTGAAGACACAGATACCCGGTCTTGTCAAACAGGTCTTTGTCAATGAGTGGGTACGGGTGAAAAAGGGCCAGCCGCTGGCCAGAATCGATGTATCCGAAACCGAGGCCCAGGTCAAACGGGGCGAGGCCGCCATCGCGGCGGCCAGGGCCGGATTGGCCCAGGCCCGTGTAGCGGCCAACCGTGCCGAGCGCGAGTTTGCCCGACTGGTCAAACTGAAAGAATCCGGCCTGGCGACACAACAGGCCCTGGATGACGCCAGCACCGAGAGGGAAGCCGCAAAGTCAAAAATAGACTCAGCCATGGCCCAGATCCGCGTGGCCGAAGAAGAGACACGTCAGGCTATCGCACGGCGGGCCAAGGGATCGGTCACGGCGCCGATTGACGGAGTAGTCGCGCTGCGGAACGTCAACGTGGGTGATCTGGCCAGTGATGCAGCCGCGGGCAAGCCGATTTTCAGAATTGTCGACAACCGGATCCTGAATCTGACCGTCAGTGTATCCTCCACGGATTCCGGCCGGATAAAGGTGGGCCAACCGCTAGAATTCACGGTAGATTCCCAAGCAGGAGTCAACTTCACCGGCAAGATCATGTTCATAAATCCAGAGCTTTCAGCGGCGGACCGGTCACTGAAGGTGATCGCGGAAGTGAGCAATGTCCCGGAAACCCTGAAGGGAGGGTTGTTCGCCAAGGGGCGGATCATCACCGGCAGACGTGCCGACGTGCTGCAGGTACCACGCAGCGCCGTTGCCGCGCTCGACCTGTCCGCCGGAAAAGGGGTGATGTATGTGGTTGAAAACAGTACGGCACGAAAACGAGAGATAGCAACCGGTGTAGCCAACGGCGATCTGATTGAGGTCAGATCCGGCATCAGATCCGGCGAACGGTACGTGACCCGTGGCGGATTCAACCTTAAGGACGGCGACAGCGTGACCGCCAACGGAAAAACGAATTAATTTCCATCAGCAAACGAATAGCGGGAGGAAAAGCCAATGACCATCGTTTTCGTGTACAACGCCGATAGCGGCGTCTTCAACACCCTGACCGACATCGCCCACAAGATCTTCTCGCCGGAGAACTACGAATGTAACCTGTGCGCGATCACCTACGGGAATTTCAGCATGCGGGCCGAGTGGAAGGAGTTCCTGGATTCGCTGGATGCCGGGTTCGAGTTCCTGCACCGCGACGAACTCGCGACCGGGTACGGCATCACTGATGCGTCCCTGCCGGCAATATTTATAAAGGAAAACGGCACTCTGGTTCCCTGGATCAACTCCGACCAGCTGAATGCCTGCCACGATATCGCCGATCTCAAAGCGCTGATCCGGGAGCGACTAGCATGATCCGCTGCGGATGGTGCGGCAGCGACCCGCTGTATGTCGCCTACCATGACCTGGAGTGGGGCACACCGCTTCACGACGACCGGCTGCTGTTCGAGTTCCTGATCCTGGAGGGGGCCCAGGCCGGCCTCTCCTGGATCACCATTCTCAAGAGGCGCGAAGGTTACCGGCGCGCCTTCGAGCGATTCGATCCGGCTGTTGTGGCCGGTTTTGACGAGGTGAAACAGGCCGAACTGCTCAAAGACAGCGGCATCATCCGCAACCGCCTGAAAATCGCCTCGGCAGTCAGTAATGCCCGCGCTTTCTTGGATGTACAGAACGAGTTCGGCAGCTTCGACAGTTACCTGTGGCGGTTCGTGGACGGCAGCCCGATTCAGAACTCCTGGAAAACGCACGGCAACATACCGGCCAGCACCCCGCTGTCGGATGCGCTCAGCAAGGATCTGAAGCGGCGCGGATTCCGCTTCGTCGGTTCAACCATCTGCTACGCCCTGATGCAGGCGGTCGGCATGGTCAACGACCACACCGTAGATTGTTTCCGCTGGAAAGAACTGGGAGGAAGTGATGAGTAATCTTACGATGCTGCTGCTGATGGTTTGCGGCGGCATGGCGATAGCGGTACAGCCTTCGATCAACGCCCGCCTGGCACAGAAGACCGGCGCCTTTGAAAGTTCCCTGATCTCGTTCGCCGTAGGCACGCTGGCATTGCTGATCGTCACGATGGCGGCCGGAAAGGGCAGCCTGCGCGGCATCGCCGGCGCCTCCTGGTGGGAGCTGACCGGCGGCTTTCTGGGCGCGTTCTTTGTCACTCTGACGATCATATCGGTCCCACGCATCGGCACCACCGCGGTGATGGCGATGGTAATCACCGGCCAGCTGATCACCGGGGCAATGCTGGATCACTTCGGCGCCTTCGGACTGCGCCAGGTCCCCTTCTCTCCCCTACGGGCGCTCGGCATCCTGCTGCTGGCCTCCGGCGCCTGGCTGATCATCAAACGCTAGCAATAAGCCACAAGGAACCTGAAACGACATGATCCTTTCCAATACATCCATCAAGCGCCCGATCTTCGCCACGGTGATGATGCTGGCGCTGGTTACGCTTGGACTGTTCTCCTACAAACGCCTCTCGGTCGAGATGTTTCCCAACGTCGAATTTCCGCTGATCTCGATCGTAACGACTTTTTCCGGCGCCTCGCCCGAAACCGTGGAGCGCGAGGTATCCAAGCGCATCGAGGAATCGGTCAACCAGATCGCCGGGGTCAAGCATGTCTTCTCCACCTCCCGCGAAGGGGTTTCCACGGTCATGGTCCAGTTCCAGCTGGAACAGCGGGTCAACGACTGCGCCCAGGAGGTGCGCGCCAAGATCAGTTCGATCAGGGGCAACCTGCCGGAGGGGATCGATGAGCCGATCATCCAGAAACTGGACTTCAACGCCGCGCCGGTGGCGGCCCTGGCGGTACAGTCCGACACCCTCTCCCCCCGTGACCTGACGATTCTGGTGGACAAGAAAATCAAGAAACGCTTCGAAAGCGTGGCCGGAGTCGGCAAGGTTGACATGGTCGGCGGCCGCAAGCGCGAGATCAGGGTGGAGCTGGACCCGGTGCGCCTGGACAGCCTGGGGCTGGGGGTCAACGAGGTCGTGGCCGGCATCAGGTCCGAAAACACCAACACTCCGCTGGGACGTCTGACCAAGGGAACTTCCGAGTATCCGATGCGGATCGACGGCAAGCCGGACCGCGCCGAAGGATATCGCGGCATGGCCATCGCCAAACGGGGCGACAGGGCGATACCGCTGGGAGAGGTGGCCACGGTTTCCGACAGCACCGAGGAAAAACGCAAGCTGGCACTGGTCAACGGCCAACCGGCCATCGGCCTGGATATATACAAACAGTCGGGCGGCAACGAGGTCGAGCTGGTTGACAACGTCAAAAAGACCATGCTCAAGGTGCAGAAGGAACTGCCGCCGGGCGTGACCCTGACCATGGTGCGCGACGGCACGATCATGACCCGCGACTCGCTGACCGACGTCAAGGACACGCTGATCATCGGCGGCATCCTGACCGTGCTGATCGTGTTCTGTTTCATCAATTCCTGGCGCTCCACGGTGATCACCGGCGTGACGCTGCCGATCTCGGTCATCTCGGCCTACATCATCATGTACGCCCTGGGCATGACCCTGAACGTGATGACTCTGATGGCGCTCTCGCTGGCGATCGGCATGCTGATCGACGACGCGATTGTAGTGCGCGAAAACATCGTGCGCCACCTGGAAATGGGCAAGGACCACATGGAGGCCGCGCGCTTCGGCACCTCCGAGATCGGCCTGGCGGTCTTCGCCACCTCGATGTCGATCATCGCGGTCTTTATCCCGGTGGCCTTCATGAAGGGCATCGTCGGGCGTTTCTTCTACCAGTTCGGCATCAGCGTAGCCTTTGCCGTGCTGGTCTCGCTGTTCGTCTCCTTCACGCTGGATCCGATGCTTTCATCGCGCTGGAACGACCCGTCGATCCATTTGAAGGGGCAGCGCAAAGGTATCGCCAGGCTGCTGGAACGCTTCAACCAATGGTTCGATGTCACCGCCGACAAGTACCGCTTTGCCATCGGCTGGGCTCTGGACCACCGCAAGTCGGTGATGGCACTGGCGCTGGCATCCTTCGTGGCCGGCCTCGTGCTCTTCAGCACCCTGGAATCCTCCTTCATGGCGCTCTACGACAAGGGCGAGTTCCAGGTCTCCTTCAAGACAGCCCCGGACGCCAGCATGGCCGAAACCGAGAACAGGCTGAACGCAATCCTGGCAGCCCTGAAAGACATCCCGGAGATCGACCATACCTACGCCACGATCGGTGCCGGAGACAACGGCACCGTGCGGGACGGGCTGCTTTACCTGAAGCTCAGGGAGCGCAACGAACGCAAACGGAACCAGTTTGAGCTGCAGAGGGTTGTGCGTGAGAGATTCCGCGGCATTGCCGGCATAACCTTCTCGATCGAGGAGGTCGGGCAGATCGGCGGGGCGCAGAAACCGCTCAACGTCAACCTGAAGGGCGATGACCTCAACACGTTGAAAATACTGGGACAGAAGTTGAAGGAAGAGTTGTACAAGACGCCCGGAATCGTCGATCTGGCGGTGACGCTGGAGCATGACATTCCCGAATACCGGCTGCGGGTGGACCGGGAAAAGGCTCTCTCGGCCGGCGTGACCACCAACGACATAGTCGGCTCACTGGGGCGTCTGGTGGGGGGCGAAGCCATCAGCACCTACGAGGATGAGGATGGCGATGCCGTGGATGTCCGCGTGCGCCTGCCGGAGAGGATGCGCCAGAATCCGGCCCAGGTGGCCGACCTGAAGATCTCGGTCGCGGACGACAGCGGCGGCGTCAAGCTGGTGCCGCTGGCCAGCCTGGTCAGCACGGTGGTGGCCGCCAGCCCGACCGAGATCAACCGCCGCGACCTGGCCCGCCAGATCACGGTGTCGGCCAATCTGGACGACCTGCCGATCGGCACCGCCGTCAAGCATGTGGAGGCCGCTGCCAAAAAGATCAACATGCCGCCCGGCTACTCGATCGACCTGTCCGGAGAAGCGGAGGACATGGCCGAGTCTTTCGGCTACATGGGCGAATCGCTGCTGCTGGCGGTGGTGTTCGTCTTCCTGATCCTGGCGGCCCAGTTCGAATCGTTCTTCGAGCCTTTCGCTATCATGCTTTCGCTGCCGCTCTCGATCGTCGGCATGGCCGGCATGCTCAAACTGACCGGCGACACGGTCAACATCATGTCGCTGATCGGCCTGATCATGCTGATGGGGCTGGTAACCAAGAATGCGATCCTGTTGGTGGATTACGCCAAAGTGCTGCAGCGCCGGGACGGCAAGCCGCGCCGCGAGGCGGTGATCGAGGCTGGACGCACCCGGTTGAGGCCGATCATCATGACGACGCTGGCGATGATCTTCGGCATGCTGCCGCTCTTCCTGGCCATCGGCGCCGGCGCCGAGATGCGCGCCCCCATGGCCCGGGCGGTGGTAGGGGGCCTGTTGACCTCGACCCTGCTGACCCTGCTGGTGGTGCCGGTCATGTACACGCTGATGGACGACCTGGGGAACTGGCTGAAACGGAAGTGGAAAGGCAAGCATGCCTGATACTCCCCTGGTATTGCTGGATTCCTTCGGCGGCCACGGGTTCGGCTCGTCCTGGCGCTTCAGCGGATACACCGGAACCGTCGAGGCAAGCACCCCGGACCGGCTCGCCGAGGCGATGGACGCGCTGCAGGCGGCCACGGATGCTGGCATGTATGCGGCAGGTTTCATCTGTTACGAAGCTGCCGCGGCGCTCAACCCGGATCTCCCCTCCAGGCCGCCCATGGAGGGGTTGCCACTGGTCTGGTTCGCCATCTTCCGCGAAAGGCAGTCCGTACCCTCCGGCGACGGACTGCCGCAGGCGGACACTTCCGAAACAGCGCTGGGGCAAGCGCCGGAAGCGGAGCGTTACGCCGCCGATATCGAGCGAATCCGTGACTACATCGCCGCCGGCGACTGCTACCAGGTCAATCACACCTTCCAGTTGCAGGGAGATTTCAGCGGCGACCCGCTGGCACTGTACGCCCGCATCGGGCGCGGTCAGCGGGCGCCGTTCTGCGCATACATCGACAGCGGGCGTTTCACTGTTGTCTCGGCCTCGCCGGAGCTGTTCTTCTCCCTCAAAGATGGAAAAATCACGACCCGCCCGATGAAGGGAACCGCCCCACGCGGCAGAACAGCGGTCGAGGATAGCGAGGCCGTCCGGCGGTTGCGGGAAAATCCCAAGGAACGGGCCGAAAACCTGATGATCGTCGATCTGCTGCGCAACGACCTGGGCATCGTGGCCGAGACCGGCTCGGTCGCGGTGGAGTCGCTCTTCGATATCGAGACCTACCCCAGCCTGCACCAGATGACCTCCACGGTTTCCGCCCGGCTCAGGCAAGCGACCCGGTTGACGGACATCCTGCGAGCCCTGTTCCCCTGCGGCTCGATCACCGGAGCGCCCAAACGGCGCAGCATGGAGATCATCGCCGGCCTGGAAGGGGTGCCGCGTGGAGTCTACTGCGGCGCGATCGGCTGCATTGCGCCGGGAGGCGAGGCGCTCTTCTCGGTTGCGATCCGCACCCTTTTGCTGGACCGTCACAATAGAAGGCTGTCGCTGGGGGTGGGGAGCGGCATCACCTGGGATTCGCAGCCCCGGCACGAATTGGCCGAATGCCTGAACAAGGGTGCCTTCGTCAACACCAAAGACCAGGATTTCCAGCTGATCGAGTCGCTGCGCTGCCAGGACGGCGCCTGTACGCTGCTGGAGCGTCATCTGGCGCGCCTGGCGGCATCGGCTGAATATTTCGGATTCATTTTCGATCCGGAGAAGGCGCGCCAACTGCTGCTGCAGCATGCCGGCGAAACTTCGGGCCTCTGCAAGCTCCGTCTGCTGCTGGCGGCGGACGGCACGCTGCGGATTTCATCCGAAGCTCTGCAAGAGGACGCATCCAGTTTGCGTCTGGCCATCAGCCCGCTGACGGTCGATTCGCAAGACCCGTTCCGCTATCACAAGACCACCCGCCGCGAACTGCTGGATCAAGCCCGCGCGGCCCGCAGCGATTGTGACGAAGTGCTGTTTCTGAATGAGCGCGGCGAAGTGACCGAGGGAAGTTACCATACGCTGGTGATAAAGCAGGACGGCCGCTGGCTGACCCCGCCGCTCAACAGCGGTCTGCTGCCGGGAGTGTTGCGGGAAGAGCTGCTGGAGCGGGGAGAAATTACGGAGAAGCTGCTGTATCCCGAAGATCTGCAACGGGCCGATGAACTGTGGCTGGTCAACTCGGTGCGCGGCCGGCGCCGGGCCGTGCTTGTACAAGGAGAACCATTAAAATGAGATTGTTGATAGTAATTGCCGTTTTCGGGTTGACGCTGCTGCCGCTTTGCCGGAGCGAGGCGCGCACGCTGACCCTGGAGCAGGCCCTGTCGCTGGCGATGGAGAAAAATCGCGACATCGAAAAGGCCCGTGAATATGCCAAGTACGTCCAGGGCAAATACGTGGAAGAGCGCTCGGCGGCACTGCCGCAGCTCTCCCTGAACGGTTCGGCCGGGATTTCCCGGGATCAGAGCCAGCAGGCGCTGATGGGCATCGCCCCGCGCCAGTACAACGGCCTGATCGATCTGACGCTTTCACAGCCGCTCTACACCTGGGGCAAGATCAACGCCGCGATCCGGGCCGCCGAGTACGGCCTTAAAACCGCCGACCAGCAGCTGCGGCTCTACCGCCAGGCCGCCTATCGGGACGTTTCGGCCGGCTATTACGACATCCTGCTGGCGCGTGAACTGCACAACCTGGCTTTGGAAAATCAATCCCAGAAAGTCCGCCATCTGGACGAAGCCAGGCGCAAATATGCGGCCGGTGTGGCCACCGACTATGACGTGCTGGCGGCCGAAGTGGCGACGGAAAACGCCCGTCCCGAAGTCATCCGCAGCGACAACGCCATCCGCATCGCACGCGAACGGCTGCGTTTCCTGCTGGCGCTGGGACCGGAAGAGGTGGATGTGGTGGGTTCCCTGGAGATGCCGTCGGCCGATCGGCCGACGCCCGAAACCTACGAGCAGGCGCTGCTCTCCGCCGGCAAGCAGCGCCCGGAACTGGCAGATCTGCGGCTGCGAATCGGTGTCTATGAAGAACTGGTAACCATTGCCAACGCCGAGAACAAACCACGGCTGGACCTGAAGGGAGGTGGCGGCTGGCACTGGACCAGCCTGGATGAACCGGGTCCGAACCGGACTGCCGACGGCGCCGCCTGGAGCGTGGGGGTCTACCTGTCCTTCCCCTTCTTTGACGGCTTCAGGAGCAGCGGAAAAGTTGCCCAGGCCAGGAGCGATCTGCGCACCAGGCAGATCGAGGAAACCAGGCTGCTGGATTCGATCGCGCTGGAGGTACGCGAGGCCGCTTACGCGCTGCGCGAGGCCGCCGAGGTCTACGAAGCGGTCTCCGGAACGGTCCGGCAGGCGGAACGGCTTGTGCAGATGGCGGAAAAAGGGTATGAGTATGGTGTCAAGATCCGGCTGGAGGTTGAGGATGCGCAGCTGAACCTGCTCCAGGCCAGGAGCAATCTGGCCCGGGCGCAGCGCGACTACCGCGTGGCGCGAGTCAACTACGAGTGGGCATCGGGTGTGGCGGGCGAGCAGTGAATCAAAGTGCATTCCCGTTTAGCGGGGGCAGGAAAGAAATAATATGATTGCGACACCGCTGGAATTCATCGGCAACAGGTTGATATACGGTCTGCGGATCATCGGAGAAGTGCTGACGCTGCTGTGGCGCACGGTTGTCTCCTGCCGCGAGATCCCCCGCAACCTGCCGGCGATCTTTGCCCAGGCCGCGATTATCGGCTATGAAACCGTGCCGGTGGCCTCGGTGATGGCCTTCTTCGTCGGCATGGTGCTGGCGCTGCAGACCGGCATTGAGCTGGCCAAATACGGCACGCAGGATATCATCGGCAGTGTCGTCGGTTTTTCGATGGTGCGGGAGCTGGGACCGGTGATGACCAGTTTCCTGGTGGCCGGACGCGCCGGCAGCGCCATGGCGGCCGAAATCGGCGTGATGAAGGTTTACGAGGAGATCGACGCGCTCAAGACCCTGGACATCGATCCGGTGCGCTACCTGGCCATGCCACGCCTAATCGCCGGACTGATCTGCGTCCCGATCCTGACGGTTTACGCCGACTGCGTCGGCATCGCCGGCGGCGCGATTATCAGTCACCTGCACCCGCGCCTGTTCATATCCTACGGCACCTATGTGGATTCGCTGCGAATAGCGCTCAAGCCGGCCGAGATCGTGATCGGCCTGACCAAGTCTTTCGTCTTCGGCGGCATAATCTCGCTGATCTCCTGCTACGTCGGCTTCAACACCTCCGGCGGGGCCAGGGGCATCGGCATCTCCACCACCCGCTCGGTGGTGCTCTCATTCATGCTGATCCTGATCGCCGATTATTTTTTGACCAGACTGCTGATGTGACAATTATGCCGGCAACTACTTGACCGGCAACGGTTTTCAAAAGATATTATTTCGCCATATACATTGTGGACATCTGTGCAGCAATTTCTACAAATTTGTGCCTCAACCCCTTTGGCGCAACAACTTCTACCCGTTCCCCATATCCCCGCAGCCACCAATGGAGCTGTAATGTATCTTCAACGGTGGCGGTCAATTCAAATGCACCATCTTCCCGTAAGGTAATTTTCTGATCTACAGAAATGGGAGCTTCCTCCAGCCTTATTATGTCTTCCTTATTTCCAAACTTAATCACAAGGCGTATTGGCCCGCCTACCGGGAAAGTCAACTCTCTTGCTATGTAAGCGTCAAGATCAAAGTCAGCTGGCACTGATACGGGTTTATTCAGCAACTCTATCTTCAGGATACGATGGAGTAGCAACAACACCGGATCTTGATGCTCATTCAACGATGCAATCAGGTATGTCAGGCCATCTACAAACGCCATACCCAATGGGTTTACTTCGTATGTCTTCTTTCTGCCGGTCATTGTACGGTAATCGGCTTTGAATCGTCGCTCCTCCAGCAATGCCGAATAGACGGAATCGGTGACATCTTCAGTCACTACAGGCGGTATCATGGCCAGGTTGCGGGTAACAACCCTTATCTTATCAGGCCAGCGTGACAGGGTTGATTCTTTTGTCAGTTTTAGACGTTCATCAGCGGCTTTGATATATGGTTTAAGAGCGCTAATTACTCCATGAGGCATCATTCTGGTAATATGTTTTTCTGCCAGTTTGAAGGTTAGAGCAGTAACCGGGTCCATATTGGGGATATCAAAGGCGGTTGCGTCCTTACGCCAACACCATCCCGCAGGTCGATTATCATCGCATTCAAGGGGAAACTCGCTCGCCTCCAATGTGATCAGGTCTCGTTGAACGGTACGTAGAGTGGTTTCGATGCCATACTCGGACTTCAGGCGCTCACGAATTTCAGTTGTCGAAATACGTACCCGACGGGGGATCATACGCAGAATCAAATCAGCCAATGGCGGTAGAGGGTGTCCACTACTTATTCCTTCGAACGGAGGCGATGGGTTTTTCCTGGCTTCGGATTCGCTCCAACAGTACCGAGGCCGGTTCGTCGTTCGGATCCTGCGGCACCAGTTCGCCCCGAAATGCCTTGGACAGGATGGATTGGGTGAGCTTGTCTATGTGGGTTTTTGCCTTTATGTAGCGGGTTTCGAGCTGGTCGCTGAGGGAGAAGAAGGATTCGACGCGACGGACGATTTCTTGTTGTTCGGGGAGAGAGCAAAACCTTACTGGTAATTTCCGGAGCTGAGTTGTGTTAATTCTGGGGCGTGTGACTCCATGTATTTGCTCAACAAGATGATTGTAAGATTCTTGGGTAACAAGCTGATAAACAAGATATTGCCTGTCAATATTGTTATTTGGACGCAGACAGAAACAATCTGCTTTGGCTATTGATTTGGTCGCCAATTTGGGAAGTAAACAGGCACGAACCTCTTCAGAAATAAATGAGGCAAAAATGATGTCATTTCCGCCGACAGTATGCCTTCTGAGGGTTTCATATTTTTGTAAACTGACGAAAGTCTCTTTCTCAAAATTGAATCTCAAATGTCCAACATTCTCCAAACGAATGACTTGAACACCTGTGTCAGTGTAATCAGAAGATTTGAGATTTGATCCAAATGGACCGTCAAATATTCCACCTTTCGGTAAAACATCATCCAATAGAATCCAGTTCCACCCTTCCGGCAACTCCTCACCTTCTCCAATGCCACGTTCCTCCCGCCAATCCGCCGTCAGCCGCCCGGAGCAGGCAGCAGTCAGCACGGCCTGACGGAAACGCTTGAGGATGACCGGAATCTTTGCCAGTCGCTTCAGACTGGCGTCCACCTTTGCCAGCACTTCTTCAAGCTTGGCCACAATGCGGCGTTGTTCGTTGAGGGGAGGGAGAGGGACTGGATGTTTTCTGACTATTTCCTGACTGATATTAGGTTGTGCTCCCCCTTGACCAAGTTCAATAAAGGTCTGCCTTTCAGAGAGTAAATAGAAAAAAACATATTTGGGGTGTTCAGGCTTGCTTTATTGCTTAATATCAGTGATAGCCGCGATTTGTATTTGACTGTATATGTATAAGGTATGTATAAATAATTATGAAGATCATCTGGGATAACAACAAAGCCGTAAGCAATTTCAAAAAACACCGGGTTACCTTTGACGAGGCGGCTACTTGCCTCCTTGACCCAATGGCGCTTGTTGATGAGGACCCGAACGCGCAAGGAGAACAGCGCTTCATTATGATCGGCATGAGTAACAGCATCCGTCTCATCACAGTCTGTTATGCCTTGCCGGACGAAGTGACCATCCGAATTATATCGGCCCGTAAACCAACAGGCAGAGAGGAAGCCAGCTATGCGCAAGGAATATGATTTCAGCAATGCCAAACGGGCAAAGGATGTCCCGCACCTTGCCAAACTTCAGTCTGAAAACACCAAGGGTAAAACCCGCATCACAACCTATCTTGATAATGACGTTGTGGAGTGGCTTAAAGCCCGTGGCGAAGCTGAAAACAAAGGATACCAGACCGTTTTGAATGAACTGCTGCGCAAACAACTTGTTCCTGAAAAACCGATCGCGGAAGTATTGCGACAGGTGATTCGGGAGGAACTGAAAAACGCCGCCTGAGAACCATATGGATCAATCGTCGGATGAACCGGAACCCTTTGAAGGCTTGTTGTTACTTCGGTACTGCACCGCAATTCCGGATGAATTTACAAATCGGTTATGATCTGAAATTTGCGGATATGAAAAATGGAGCAAAAATCGCTGCAATAAGTTTATATGAGACTCGCTGCTTGAAGTACGGTTGCAACAGAGGAACAGAAAACTGATGAAAATCCTGCACACATCGGATTGGCATATCGGCAGGGCGCTGTATGGCCGCAAACGCTACCAGGAGTTCGAGCGTTTTCTCGACTGGCTGATCGACTGCATCAGCTCCGAGGGGATCGAGGCGCTGCTGATCGCGGGGGATGTCTTCGACAACGGCACCCCCAGCAACCGGGCGCTGGAGCTATACTACCGCTTCCTCTGCCGCTGCGCCGGCGCGGGCTGCCGGCACGTGGTGGTCATTGCCGGCAATCACGATTCCCCGTCGCTCCTGAACGCTCCCCGCGAGGTGCTGCGCTTCCTGAATGTCCACGTGGTCGGCTGCATGGCCGAGGCCGGGGATGAACTGGTGCTGCTTGACGATGCCCAGGGCCGGCCGCAGCTGATCGTCTGCGCCGTTCCCTATCTGCGCGACCGGGACATCCGCCGGGCCGAGGCCGGGGAGACTTTTGAAGACAAGGGGCGCAAGCTGGTGGAGGGCATCCGCGATCATTACCGGCAGGTGGGCGAAGCGGCCGTTGCCAGACGCGCCGGGCTGGGAGGGAACCTGCCGATCGTCGCCATGGGTCACCTTTTCACCAGCGGCGGCCGTACCGTGGAGGGAGATGGCGTACGGGAACTGTACGTGGGCACTCTCGGCCAGGTGCGGGCCGACATCTTTCCGGACTGCTTCGACTATCTGGCCCTCGGGCATCTGCATGTGGCGCAGCTGGTAAGCGGCTCGCAGGCCCGCCGCTATTCGGGCTCTCCGCTGCC
>MGZK01000004.1:0-16010 GCA_001802125.1 Geobacteraceae bacterium GWC2_55_20 | reverse complement strand
GCGACTGGGACAGCATCAGCAGGCGCATGGGGGCGCTGAAAAAGGAGCATGCTCCGGTCTGGCTGGAGGTGATCTATGACGGGGACGAGCTGATCGGCGACCTGCAGGAGCGCCTGCGCGAACTGGCCGATGGAACTTCGCTGGAAATATTGCGGGCAAAGAACATGCGCCTGGTGGAGCGGACCTTGAGCCGCATGGCGAGCGAAGAGACCCTGGATGACCTCACCGTTGACGATGTTTTCGCCCGTTGCCTGGCGGCCCATGAGGTGCCGCCGGAACAGCAGGCCGAACTGGTGGAGGCCTTCCGCGAGACGCTGGCCGCGCTGCACGAAGATGCCGCTTTGGGTGAGCTATGAAGATCCTTCGGCTCTCCTTCAAAAACCTGAACTCGCTGGCCGGTGTGTGGGATATCGATTTCAGGCATCCGGACTACGTCTCCAGCGGTATCTTCGCCATCACCGGACCCACCGGCGCCGGCAAGAGCACCATCCTCGACGCGATCTGCCTGGCGCTTTACGGTCAGACCCCCCGCCTCGGCCGGATCTCCCAGAGCGAAAACGAAATCATGTCGCGCCAGACCGGCGAATGTTTTGCCGAGGTTGAATTCGAAACGGCCAAGGGGCGCTTCAGCTGCCACTGGAGCCAGCACCGCTCGCGCAAGCAGGCCGACGGCCAGCTACAGTCCCCCAAACATGAAATTTCCGATGCCGCAAGCGGGATGATCCTGGAATCGAAGCTGAGGGGCGTGATTGAAAAAGTCGAGGATGTCACCGGCATGGACTTCGATCGCTTCACACGCTCGATGCTGCTGGCGCAGGGAGGCTTCGCCGCCTTCCTGCAGGCCCGCCCCGACGAGCGTGCCCCGATCCTGGAGCAGATCACCGGCACCGCCATCTACAGCCGGATTTCGATCAAGGTTCATGAACGCACCTCGGAGGAGCGCAAGCGCCTGGCGGAGCTGCGGGCCGAGCTGGATGGCATCCGGCTGCTGACGCCCGCGGAAGCGGAGGAGCTGCAGCTGGAACAGTCCATGCTGCAACGCTCGGAAGCCGCCCTGGCCACGGATGCGCGGATTATCGGCGAAGCCCGCGCCTGGCGGGAGCGGATGGCTGCTCTTGAAGCGGAACTGCTGCAACTGGAGCAGGAGCGGACTGCGCTGGAAGCGCGCAAGGTTGCGGCAGCGCCGGAACTGGAACGGCTGGAGCTGGCCGGGCGAGCGTTGAAACTCGGCGGCGGGCATGCCCGGATCGGTCTGATGCGAACGCAGCAGGAGTCGGAGCGGGGCGAACTGATGACCGCCACGGAGCTGATTCCACAGCGTCAGCTTGATTATCAGGCCGCTTTTGAGGCTTTGGAACTGGCCGAGGCCGGGCTGGCAGGAGCAAGGAGTGAACAACTCCGCGAGGCGGAACTGATCCGCCAGACACGCGAGCTGGATGTCAGGCTGGGCGAGATGCAGGCCGGACTGCAGCGGTTGGCGGACGAGATCGAAAAGGGCCGGCGCCAGAACGGTGACTATCGCAGTGCGATCAAGGAGTGCGAACTTCGCATCCATGGAAGCGAGGAGCAGCTGCGGGAAGTGGCGGCTTTTCTGGCCGAACAGCGCGCCGATGCCGGGCTGGCCGAGGCCCTGGCCGGGATCGAACAGCAGCTGAAATCGCTCCAGTCCCTTGACAGGCAGTGCCGCGAGACCAGCGACAGGCTGGCGGGTCAGGTGGCGCTGATAGAGAACGCTACTCTGGCGCTCGGCCGGGCCGAGAGTGCCTGGTTGGAGTCGCAACGAGCCGTGACCGAGGCTGAAAGCCGGCTGGCCGGGATCGTCGAGGCTCGTTCGGCGCTGCTGCAGGAACGGGACCTGTCCGCCTGGCGTTCGGACGCGGAGACTCAGGCAAACCGCCTGAACCGCCTGGAAATTCTGACTGAAATTGTGGCGCGGATTGAAGAGCAACGCTCGAAACTGGCGGAACGTCAGCCGCGCCTGGAAACGCTCGAACAGCAGCGCCGGGAACTGCTGCGGCAGGAGGCTTCTCTGGCCGGCGAATCGGAGCTGCGAGAGCAGCTTGTACGGGGCTTGCAGGATAATCTCGTACTGATCAACCGCGTCTGCAGCCTGGAAGAGGATCGCCGACGGCTGGTGGATGGCGTGCCCTGCCCCTTGTGCGGTTCCCCGGAGCATCCCTACGCCGCCGGAAATATTCCAGAGCCGGACCAGGCCCGGCAACAGCTGGAGTCGGCTCTTGCCGAATCCAGGGAAGTCAGCGAGCGGCTTTCGCGGATCAGGGCTGAGCAGGGCGCGCTTGAAATGGATCTGCAGCGCTCCGTCCAGGAGCTGGAAGAAATCAGGCAGCGGCTGCTGCGTGACGAGACCCTCTGCACCAATGCATTTGCCGAACTGGGAATGGTGGGCGAAGCGGGCGCGGCTGCAGCCGTGGAACAGTGGACGCGGGCCATCAGCAGCGAAAGCGAGGTCTGTCGGGGAGAACTGCTCAAACTGCGGGCCGTGATAGAGGAGGGTGGACTGCTGGAACAGCAGGAACGCGACGCCCTGGCCGCGCTTGCCCGGCTCAAGGACGAACTTGCCGGGCATGACCGGGCTCGGCTGGCCGCCCGACTGGGACAGGAGGCGGCGCATTCGGAACATGCCCGGCTGGAGGCGGAATCCGTTGAACTCCTGGCCGGACTTGGCCGGGTGCGGGCCGAGCTGGCCAATGCGGTCGCAGCCTATGGCTGCAGCGAAATCGATCCGGATAGCGCCGGCCGCTTGCTGGCCGAACTGGGCGGGCGCCGCGACCGCTATCTGCAGCGGCTGCAGGCCCGGGAGCGGCTGGAAAAAGAGTACGCTGATTTTACCGCCGGGCGGGAGAAACAGCTGGCGCTGCTGGCGGAATCGGAAAAAATGCTGGCGGAGCGGGAACTGGAGCTGAATGACAGGGGCACGCAGCGGGATGCGCTGGTCGAACAGCGCCTGGAACTCTACGGAGAGCGCAGCCCGGATCTGGAGGAAAAACGTCTGGCCGATGCGCTGCGGCAGGCCGGCGAACTGCGTGAAGCGGCGCTCAAACGCCATAATCTCCTGCAGGCCGAACTGGACGGATTGAAGGTCCGGATTGAACGCCTGACCATGGCGATTGCCGGGCGAGGCGATGAGCTCTCCCGGCTGGAGTCGGACTTCCTGCTGCGCCTGGCCGAGGCCGGTTTTGCCGACGAGGAGGCCTTTTTGCAGGCCTGCCTGCCGCAGGAGCGTTTCGAACAACTGAAGGGGATGGCCGATTCGCTGGGCAGGGACGAGGCCGCGCTTCTGGGGCGCCTGAAAGATCGCCGGGAGGCCCTGGCGGCCGAGCTGGAAAAGAACCTGAGCGACAAGACACTGGAATTGATCCGTGAAGAGCAGGCGGCCGTCACCGGACGACTGGTCGAATTGCAGAAGGAGTTGGGCGCGCTGGAGCTGAAGTTGCGGCAGCACGACGAACAGCAGCAGCGCCACCAATCCCGGCTTCAGGCGATTGAGCTGCAGCAGCGCGAATGCGGCCGTTGGGAGCGCTTGCACAGCCTGATCGGTTCCGGCGACGGCAAGAAATTCCGCAACTTCGCCCAGGGGTTGACCTTCGAGCTGATGGTGGCCCACGCCAACCGCCAGTTGCAGAAGATGAGCGACCGCTACATCCTGGTGCGGGACGGCGGCGAACCGCTGGAGCTGAACGTGATCGACAACTATCAGGCCGGGGAGGTGCGCTCCACCAAGAACCTTTCCGGAGGCGAGAGCTTCATCGCCAGCCTGGCCCTGTCACTGGGCCTTTCCAGCATGTCCAGCCGCAACGTGCGCGTGGATTCCCTGTTTCTCGACGAAGGTTTCGGAACCCTGGACGAGGATGCGCTGGAAACCGCGCTGGAAACCCTCTCCGGGCTGCAGCAGGACGGCAAGCTGATCGGCATCATCTCGCATGTCCCGGCGCTCAAGGAACGCATCGGCACCCAGCTGCAGGTAGAGGCCGGCAGCGGCGGGCGCAGCAGCCTGAGCGGCCCCGGCTGCCGGCGGGTTTCCTGACCGGGCCATGCCGACTCTGAACAGGAGGGGATAAAGCTTGACATTGCCGGATGCATTATTTAGATAAAGACTCCCCGCCAGCGCAGCACAAATCTATGACTAATGAGAGCAAGTGATTATTATGACTGAAAAAACACCGTTGCAGGATATCATCGCCGCCCGCATCAGCGAACAGGGGCGGATAACATTTGCCGATTTCATGGGAGCCTGCCTGTATGAACCGGGGCTGGGCTATTACACCTCCCCCGGCCGCAAGGTGGGCGCCGAGGGGGACTTCTATACCAGCATCACGGTGCATGCCGCCTTCGGGCGCGTGATCGCCCGCGAAATCGCCCAGATGTGGCGCTGCATGGAGACGCCGGACACCTTCACCCTGGTGGAGTGCGGCGCCGGCAACGGGCGGCTGGCGTGCGACATCATGGATTTTCTGGCGCAGCGCGAACCGGAGATGTACCGGGGCCTGCGCCTGGTGCTGGTCGAGAAGGAACCGTCGCTGGAGTCGGCCCAACGGGCGATGCTGGCGGCGCATGTGGAAAAGATGCAGTGGCTTTCCCCGGAAGAGTTTGCCTCCGGCCGCTTTACCTTCAGCGGCTGCCTCTACTCCAACGAGCTGATCGACGCGCTGCCGGTGCATCGCGTGCTGATGACCCCCGAGGGGCTGCGGGAGATTTACGTGGTGCTGAAAGAGGGGGAGTTTGCCGAAGAGCTCGGCGAACTTTCCACACCGGCGATTGCCGGGCAACTGGAACGGATCGGCGTTGAACTGCATCCCGGCCAGGAGGCCGAGGTCAACCTGAACGGGCCGGAGTGGCTGTCGTCGGTATACGGGGTACTTGAGCGCGGTTTCGTGCTGACGGTCGATTACGGCTATCCGGCCGAGGAGCTGTACGCGCCGCACCGCAAGCGGGGAACGCTGCTCTGTTATTACCGCCACCAGACCGAGGAGAATCCCTACATCCGCCAGGGACTGCAGGACATCACCGCGCATGTGGATTTCACCAGCCTGATCAGGCGCGGCGAAGAGCTGGGGATGCAGAACGTCTGGTTCGGCGAACAGTACCGTTTCCTGCTGTCGGCCGGCATCATCAACGAGCTGGAAGACCTGGAGCTTTCCGATATTTCCAATGAGGAAAAACTGCGTCTGCGCCTGACACTCAAGAAACTGATCGTACCCCAGGGGGGCATGGGCGACACCTTCAGGATACTGGTGCAGTCCAAGGGGGTTACGGACCCGAAACTGCTCTGCCAGCGCAGGATCGGTTTCTGATGCCGGCGCTGCCCTCCCCGGATATCCGCGGTATCGTCTTTGACCTGGACGGCACACTGTACGTCTGCAACGCCTTTGCCGACACGATCCAGGATGCGGCCAACGCCTATATCGCCGGGTTGCTGGGAATCAAACAGACCCAGGCCTTTCAGCTGATGGCCGACACCCGGGCGCGACTCACGCGGGAACACGGCTCGGTCCAGACGCTTTCGGCGGTCTGCGCCGAACTCGGCGGCGACATCAGGGCGCTGCACCGCCATTTCGAGGAGGTGCTTCAACCGGAGGAGTACCTGGTCCGGGATCTGCGGGTGATCGGGCTGATGACGAGCCTGGCGCGTCATTTTTCACTGTACGTCTACACCAACAACAACCGCGGCCTGGCGACCCGCATCATCAGCCACCTCGGGCTGGAGGGACTGTTTCGGCAGGTCTTTGCGATCGACGATGCCTGGCGCTCCAAGCCGGATGAGCGGATGCTGGCCGAAATCCTGGAAAAGACCGGCCTGGCGCCGGCCGAAGCGCTATTCGTGGGGGACCGCTACGATGTGGACCTGCGCGTACCGGAACAGTACGGCTGTCCGGTATATCTCAGCCGCACCGTTGAACAGCTGCTGCGGCTGGAGGAGTTGCTTGCCAGCCGTGCCGAACCGGTTTAAACCTCAAATTCATGGTCGAAAGTCAAAAGCCCCCTCGCTGCAGCGAAGGGGCTTTTGACTTATTGATTAGTTCTAATCCGCCGCTAGTCCCTTCTCCCTGAGGGAGAAGGTGGCCGAAGGCCGGATGAGGGGGGCTGAAATGCTACTAACATCAACCTTTCCCCCTCACCCTGGCCCTCTCCCTCAGGGAGAGGGGACTGCTTAGCAGTCTTTGCGGCAGATTAGAACGAATCAGATTTAATCTTATTGCTGATGCCGCCGGTGATCCGTTCACTCCGCCGCGCGCCGCAGGTATGCCAGCAGCTCCTGCATGTCCGCCGGTGGTTCGACCGTAAATTCCATGTATTCGCCGCTGGTGGGGTGGATGAAGCCCAGGCAGCGGGCGTGCAGTGCCTGACGCCCGAGCCGGTTGATCATGCCGCGCAGCTGGGTGTCGGGAATGTTGTTGATCCGGCCGCCGTCCGGGTAGAGCGGGTCTCCCAGCAGCGGAAAGCCGGCTTCGGTCATGTGCACCCTGATCTGGTGGGTGCGCCCGGTTTCCAGCCGCAGTTCCACCAACGAGACCCGGTTGTAGCGCTCCCTGACCCTCCAGCGGGTCACGGCGTGCTTGCCGTGTCTGGCCTTGCCCGACAGCCGCAGTCGTTCGGTCGGGTGCCGCCCGATGATCCCTTCTATTTTGCCCGAATCTTCCGCCGGACAGCCGTAAATCAGCGCCTGGTAGATGCGCTTGACCGAATGGACACTGAACTGTGCCGACAGCGCCTGGTGGGACCGGTCACTCTTGGCAACCACCAGCACGCCGGAAGTGCCCTTGTCCAGGCGGTGGACGATGCCGGGGCGCAGCTCCCCGCCGATGCCGGACAGGTCGGTGCAATGGGCCAGCAGTGCGTTCACCAGCGTGCCGCTGGCGGTGCCCGGTCCCGGGTGAACCACCATTCCGGCTTCCTTGTTGATCACGATCAGGTCGCTGTCCTCGTAGAGCACATCCAGCGGAATCGATTCCGCCTGGGGTTCTGCCGGTTGCGGTTCCGGAATTTCGATTTCCAGCCGTTCGCCCCCCTTGAGCTTGTGCGAAGGCCGTACCGCCGAGCCGTTCACCAGTACATTGCCGTTCTCGATCAGGCGCTGGATGCCGGCCCGTGACTCCCCATCCATCTCACGGCAGAGAAACAGGTCTATCCTGGTCGGTTCGCCTTCATCGGGATATTTCAGTAAAATCTTGTCCATGGTACCTCTCAATTCCGGTTAGCGGAACGGTTTTTAAAAAGCAAAGGCGTACCCGTACAGGCACGCCTTGCAGAATCATTGGTTGTTGCCGGATGCTACCAGATTGACGATTCGATCTTGCCGGCCCGCTTGATCAGCACATCCACCACCGCTATTCCGTAGATTGTCTCCGGATCGACTTCAGTAGAAACTCTGGACAGGAAATGCTGACGTCCTTCCTCCAGCTCTTCTTTGAGAATTTCAAAAATGTTGTCATTCTTGATGCCATTCTCGACCTTTTCCTTGTTGTACATGGCCACGTCGGAAAGAATAGCTCTGGCCAAGCGTTTCGCCTGATCGGGATTATCAATCATGTTCATGGAAGTTGTCCCTCATACGGTAAAGTTTTTGCACCATAGCACTATTTTACGCGTAATGCAAAGTAGATGCTTGCATCGCCCCGTCGAACAAGAATTGTCAAGTTGCCGTTGCGGCTGGAACTGATAGCGCGCTCGTATTCGGCGCTGTTGGCAATCCGCTTGCGGTTGATCGAAACGATCAGGTCGCCGCGCCGGATACCGGCTTCGGCAGCCGCTCCACCGCGCACGGTTTCAACCACGACAACACCCAGTCCCTGACCGCTGTCTTCCACCACCAGGCCGAGCAGGTCGGCCCCGTCATCCTGCTGTCCGCCCCCGCCCGACTCGCGCTGGCGCTTGGGGGCCGAGTCGGCGTTGGCCAGCGCCAGGCCCAGTTCAAGCGCCTTACCGTCGCGGAACACTGTGATCCTGACCGATTTGCCGATCCCGGCTTCGGCCACCAGGCGCTGGAGGTGGGAAGGATCCTTGACTTCCACGCCGTTCAGCGCGGTAATAACATCCCCCTGGCGGATGCCGGCCTTGTCGGCCGGGCTGCCCTTGATGATGTCGTTGACCAGCGCGCCCCTGGTATGTTTCAGACCGAACGACTGGGCCAGCTCTTCCGTTACCGGTTGAATCGTCACTCCCATGTAACCTCGGCTGACGCTCCCTTTCTGGATCAGCTGCGAAAAAATCGGCTTGGCCATGTTGATCGGGATCGCGAAGCCGATCCCCTGGCCGGCGGCGACGATGGCGGTGTTAATGCCGATGACCTCGCCATACACGTTCAACAGCGGTCCGCCAGAGTTGCCGGGATTGATCGAGGCATCGGTCTGGATGAAGTTCTCATAGGTTTCGATACCCATGTTGGAACGCCCGGTTGCGGAGATAACGCCGACCGTCATTGTGCGGTCCAGTCCGAAGGGGTTGCCGATCGCTATCGCCCACTGGCCCACATCCAGTTTGTCCGAGTCACCCAGCACCGCTGCCGGAAGATCGGCGGCGCTGATCTTGATCACGGCGATATCGCTCTTCTGGTCGCCGCCGACGACCTTGGCGTCGTAGACCTTGTCGTTGGATAACTTGACCTGGATGCTTTCGGCATCGCGCACCACGTGGTCGTTGGTGACGATGTAGCCATCCTTGCTGATCAGGAAGCCGGAGCCGAGGCTCTTGTCCCGCCGGGTCTGGGGCGCTCCAAAGAAGTCCTCGAAAAACGGGTTCATTTCGAAGAAGGGTTGAACGATCTTCTTGCGGCTGACGGTCGAGATGTTGACCACACAGGGGGTAACTTTTTTGGATACGTTGCTGAAGGCTTTCTGGGTGGAGAGGATGTCGGTCGCCACATCCTTGACCGGAGCCTCGGCTTCGCCCCCCTTGCGGTTGGATTCCAGGTACAGCGGAGAATCGCTCTTGCCGCTGCAGCCGGTCAGGGCCGACAGCAACAGCGAACAGAGCAGGATTAAAGGCAGTTTTCTGTGCGGGAATTTCATATCGTTCCAACTTTCTAAATGCAATGAGATCAGTCTGCCAAAAGACTAATCATCTTCATTCAAGATGTCAATTGCATTGAAGAATGCTTTGACATTGCCGGGTCGTGGCGATTCGGTTTACACGACGTTTTACACACCATAATAATGTTATTGAATCACAGCACGGTTTGTGTAAAAGTGCATATGATAGTTGCGAAATTTCATGGGGGGAAATCGGATGGGCGACATCAAGGCACAGATCAAAGCGTTTCGAATCGGCGAGAAAATCAGGGCACTGCGTCAGCAGAAGCGGCTGACGCTTCAGGAGCTGTCCGAGCTGACCACTCTATCCAAACCGCTTTTGTCCCAGATCGAAAATCAGCAGGTGATACCTCCCTTGGCCACTTTGCTGAAAATAGCCAAGGGGCTCAAAATCGACATACACTTCTTTTTCGAGGATGAGGGCAACCGCCAGAAGTATGTGCTGACAAGGCGCGAGGATGTCCGGGAAGATGAAAAAGTGCCGCGTCCGGTGACCAATGACGTCACCCGCCCCTACACCTATCATTCCCTGGCACAGGGTTTGCGGCACAAGCATATGGAACCGTTCCTGGTGGAATTTGATAAACGGGAGTGGGACGATGCGCTGTTCTTCAAGCACGAAGGGGACGAGGAGTTCATCTATGTCACCGATGGGGAGCTGGATTTCCACTACAACAATGAAGTTTTGAGAATGCGCGCCGGAGACAGCATCTATTACGATTCCAGCCAGTTGCACGGCTGGGTGGCGGTCGGAGAAGGCAAGGCGCGTGCTGTGGCGGTGATGTACACCAAGGAATAAGTCAGTATCCGGAGCCGATATCGACCTCAACCTGATTCGGGAGGTGTCCGATGAAAGTGCAGGTTCTTTCCCATTACGACACGATTGAAACCGTCAATGTCCGCGATCTCAGGCGCCTGATCGCGGCCGGAGAGGTGCTGGCGTTCCGCCGGTCGAGTGGCTGGGTCAAGGTCGGCTGCGAGCCGGTCAGGGGAGACGGCGGCGGGGACTATGACGGGCCTGAGCGTCGCAACTTCAGGCAGAAGCCGCTTGACGAAGAACCGTTGTCGGGTGGGAACCATCGAGTGATAGCGGTGACAGGGCCGGAACCGGAATGGTGACTGCCGGGCAAGTTAACATATTCAGATTGGCGGAGACCTCCTCCGCCTTTTTTTGTAGCTGAGGACAGGTCCTGAACTGCTCTCCGGATTTTCAATTTGAACCCACGTACATCATCTCCTTGATTCCCACATCCCGTTTCAATCCAGCCGACAGAACTTTGCCTAAATAATATCAACGAAACAAGACTTGTTTAGTCTTGATTGCGGATATCGTGTTATAATGAGTCCGTAAAAGGAGGTGAGTTATATGAACGCACTGGATTTTATGACAAGATTCGAAGAGGACTGCCTGCGTTTTTATGAAACTCTGGGCAGCGACAGGCATGATCCTGAGCTGAACGAGTTGTATGGCTTGCTGGCAGAGAGTCAGAAAAAACATCTGGATGCCCTTAAAGCGGTCAGGGACTCATCCATCAGCAGTGGCGCGGAGTCCATGCTGGTGGAGCGTGCCGATCATGTGATGAACGGCTTCAGGCAGCTGTTGTTCACCCACGATATTACCAGGGAGATGAGAAATGATCGGGACGCCTTCTCGCATGTACTGCACGCTGAAGAAGAGATGATCAAGCTGTGCGAGGGAATGGCCAAGGCCGAGCCCAACGCCGGTTCCAAAGTGCTTCTGGCGTGGCTTGCCGAAAATGAAAAACGTCATCTGAACGAAATCGAGGAGATTTACAATTTTGTGGAATCGCCCGGCTGTTATCTGGAATGGGGTGAGTTTTCCAACCTCCACCCGCTTTAGCGGGGCAGGAGCCGTTGAAAGGAAGGTTTGTCATGAAAGAGCAACACTATCAGCAGGTATGTTACAGGACGGAACAGCGCGATGAAGGCGTTGTGCTGAAAAATCTCAAGACCGGAGAAAAGGGCGTGTCATTCGGCTGTACCCTTGCCGGGGAAACGGTGCAGGTTCGCCTTGAAAACGGGGAGCTTGATTCGTGGGAACGCAAGGAATGTTCTGAAATGACCCATTGATCGTAACGGCGGCAGGTTGCGACCGTTTTTTATATTCAGGCCGGATTTTCCGGAAATCAGTGGTATATTCCAGCGCAGGGTCTGTTTGTTTGAAACGTCCTATTTCAGGCAGACCCTGCATCCGGTTTTGAGGTGATATCATGGAAACCAGACTGAGGGCTACTCTCCCGGACCAGGAGTTATTGAAACTATACGAACAGATGGTCCTGTCAAGGGAGTTTGAGGAGTCGTGCGCCGAGCAGTACACCAAGGGGCACATAACCGGATTTCTGCATCTGTACAGCGGTCAGGAAGCGGTGGCGGTGGGCGCTACCGCCGGTCTGCACAAGGATGATTACATTCTTTCCGCCTATCGTGAGCATGCCCAGGCCATTGTGCGGGGCGCCGACCCGCGCCGGGTGATGGCCGAGCTGTTCGGCAAGGCCACCGGCGTCTGCAAGGGGAAGGGCGGTTCGATGCATCTTTTCGACCCGGCCCTGAACTTCATGGGGGGCTATGCGATCGTGGGGGGGCAGTTCCCGATTGCGGTCGGCTTGGCCTTTGCAGCCAAATACCGCCAGGAGGACCGGATAGCGGCCTGCTTCTTCGGAGACGGCGCGGTCAACCAGGGCACCTTCCACGAGTCCCTCAACTGGGCTCGCCTGTGGGAGCTTCCGGTGCTTTTCATCTGTGAAAACAATTTCTACGGCATCGGCACCGAGGTGCACCGCTCCTCGGCGCTGGCCAGTATCCACAAGCGCACCTGCGGTTATGACATCCCCTCCGAAAAGGTGGACGGCATGGACGTGGTGGCGGTCTACAAGGCCATCAAGTACGCGGCCGAGAAGGTACGCGAGACCTCTCACCCTTATTTTATCGAGGCGGTCACCTACCGTTTCCGGGGGCACTCCATGGCCGATCCGGCCAAATACCGCAGCGTAGCCGAACATGAGGTCTGGAAGTCGCGTGATCCGATTCCGGCGCTGGCCAAACGGCTTGTCGCCGAGGAAATCACCACCGATGAGCACCTGGCCGGGATTCGCAACAAGTGCCTGGCGCTGGTGCAGGAAGCGGTCAAATTTGCCGAGGAATCCCCCTGGCCGGAGGATTCAGAAGTCTATAACGATATTTATGTTTAGCCACAGAGAATGTATTCAACCTGAGTGCTCTCTATGGCGAATGGATTTTGGAGGTGCATCATGTCTGAAATGACCTACCGGGATGCTTTGAACCTGGCCCTGAAGGAGGAGCTGCGCCGCGACCCGTCGGTGGTGCTGTGGGGGGAGGACGTGGCGCTCTACGAGGGGTCGTTCAAGGTGACGCGCGGACTTTTGGCCGAATTCGGCGAAGAGCGCATCAAGGATACCCCGATCTCGGAAAACACGATTGTCGGGGTCGCGGTCGGCGCTGCCATGGGCGGTCTGAGGCCGGTGGCGGAGCTGATGACGGTCAACTTCGCGCTTCTGGCGATGGACCAGATCATAAACCACATGGCCAAGATCCGCTCGATGTTCGGCGGCCAGACCTTCCTGCCGATGGTGGTGCGCATGCCGGGCGGTGGCGGCAGCCAGCTGGCGGCGCAGCATTCACAGTCGCTGGAGAGCTACTTCATGCACTGTCCCGGACTGCATATCGCCTACCCGGCCACACCGGCCGATGCCAAGGGGCTTTTGAAGAGCGCCATCCGCGACAATAATCCGGTGATCTTCCTGGAGCACGAACTGCTCTACAACAGCAAGGGAGAGGTGCCGGACGACCCGGAGTTCCTGGTGCCGTTCGGTCGGGCCAATATCATCAGAAGCGGTACGGACGTGACCATCGTGGCCTACGCCCGCATGAGCATCCTGGCGCTGCAGGCGGCCGGCGAGCTGGAGAAGGAGGGTGTCTCCTGCGAGGTGATCGACCTGCGTACACTCAGTCCGCTGGACAGTGAGACATTCATCGCATCGGCCCGCAAAACCGGCCGGGCCGTGGTGGTGGAGGAGTGCTGGGGAACGGCGGGGTTGGGCGGAGACATCGCCCACCGCATCCACGAGGCCTGCTTTGACAACCTGCTGGCTCCGGTCAGGAGGGTATCTGGGCTGGATGTGCCGATGCCCTATTCGCGCAAGATCGAAAAGATCTGCATCCCCCGGGCCGAAACCATTGCGGATGCGGTGCGCGAGGTTGTCGGCCGGAAATATTGAAATGTAATTCCAATTGAAATAACGGGGGAGAATATGGCGACAGAAATCACGATGCCCAAGCTTTCTGATACGATGACTGAAGGTCAGTTGGGGGCGTGGCGCAAGAGCGTCGGCGAAAAGATCGAGCGCGGCGATATCATCGCCGAGGTGGAAACCGACAAGGCGACGATGGACCTGGAGGCCTTTGCTTCCGGAGTGCTGCTGGAACAGCTGGTTCAGGCCGGGGAACTGGTGCCGGTCGGCACGGTTATCGGCCTGATCGGGCTGCCGGGCGAGGCCATGCCGGCAGAGCCGCCTCCCGTGAAAGTTCCCGTGCCTGAGGCAAAGCCCGTGATACCTGATGAAGCGGAACGTATGATTACGACCTCCGCTCCGGTTGTGGAGCGCCAGCCACAGTCCCCTGCTTTCCAGGCCGCGCCGATTGTCCGTCGCCGTGCCGTAGAGCTGGGGATCGACCTGGCCGATATTAGCGGAAGTGGTCCGGAGGGCAGGATTCTGCTGGATGATCTGGAACGGTCGCCAGGAGCAAGGCCGGTGCAGGCTGAACCAGGTATTGTCGTTGCCGCTTCCGTTGATGTGGCTCCTGCTGAAACCGCACTTCAGACCATCGCCGCGCAACCGTTCAGCCGCATGCGTGCGGCAATTGCCAAGGTCACCACCGATTCCTGGCGGACGATCCCCCATTTCTACATCTCGATCGATGTCGAAATGGGGCGTGTCGAACAGGTTGTGCGTGATTTGAAAACAGAGGGGGAGGCGCTGACGCTTAACGCGCTGATTCTGGTCGCCGTTGCTGCTTCACTGGTTAAGTTTCCGGAGCTGAATTCGGCTTTCACGGATAAGGTCATGCTGAAATATGCCACGGTAAATCTGGGTTTTGCCGTGGCGGTTGAAGGTGGACTGCTGGTGCCGGTGATCAGGGGCGCGGAAGACAAGGGCGCACGGGAGTTGAGCGCCGAGGCCGCTCGTCTGGCGTCCAGGGCGCGTTCCGGCAGCATCAGCGAAAACGAAATTTCGGGCGGCACCTTCAGCGTATCAAATCTGGGCATGCACGGTGTCAGCTCTTTTGCCTCGATCATCATGCCGGCCCAGGCAGGTATTCTGGCGGTGGGCTCGGTTGCCGACCGTCCCGTGGTCCGCAACGGGAACCTGGAGATCGGACGCCTGATGACGGCTACGCTCTCCTGCGATCACTGCATCATTGACGGCGTCTACGCAGCCGGATTCCTGAACGAGTTCAAGCGACTGCTGGAAAACCCGAACGAGCTGCCGGCCTGAAAGGAGATTGCCATGAAAATATTCATCAGCGGCGGAACCGGTTTTGTTGGTGGCCACCTGGTCCGGGAGTTGACCGGCAGGGGGCACCAGCTGCGCATACTGACCCACAGTAAACGCCCCGCAACCGAAGGGGTGGAACAGTTCGTGGGAGATGTTACCCGGCCGGAGACCTTCGAACAGGCCGCCGAGGGCTGCGATGCGGTGATCAATCTGGTCGGAATCATCCGCGAGTTCCCCTTCAGGGATGTCACTTTCAAAAAACTGCATGTCCAGGCGACCACCAACATGCTGGAGGCCGCCCGCAAGTGCGGTGTAAGTCGCTATCTGCAGATGTCCGCGCTGGGAACCCGCTCCGGCGCAGTTTCCGGCTATCACAGGAGCAAATGGCAGGCCGAGGAGCTGGTGCGCGCTTTCGGCCTGGATTGGACCATCTTTCGCCCGTCCCTGATCTTCGGCCCGAAAGATGCCTTTATCAACATGCTGGCGGCCCAACTGCGTATGGCGCCGGTGATGCCGGTGATCGGCAACGGAACTTATCGCCTGCAGCCGATCCATGCCGACGATGTGGCGCGCTGCTTTGCCATGGCGCTGGAAATGCCCGCTACGATCGGCCAGGCCTATGAACTGTGCGGCAACGACCGCATGAGCTACGGGGAACTGCTGGATACGATCGCCGTTGCCATGGGGCGCTCGAAGCCGCTCAAGCCCCATGCGCCTTTGGGTCTTATGAAGCTGATTATTCCGGTGATGCAGAATATTCCGCAATTTCCGATCACGATGGATCAGTTGCAGATGCTGCTGGAGGAGAGCATCTGTGACGGAGCCTGGAAGCGGGAATTCGGCTTTGAACCGCGAGGATTCGGCGAGGGGATCGGCGAGTATCTGCGCAAAACTTGACCAAAGACTCTTAGTGTTGTATAAGGTACGCCATGAACGTACCGTTTTTCAACACGATAGGGATGTTTATTGTTTCTGCTGCCGTTATGCTGGCAGCGGCGACAGCCAGTGCCGGTGAGATATCCGCCACTGGTGAGCCCCAGTTGAAGGAGCTCTCCTCACCCACGGCTTCCGTCCTGGAGGAGTTGCTGCTGAAGAGCAGCACCTTCGAATCCGTGGATGCTTTTGCCTCCTACTACGCCAGACGTTTTGAAGGGCGTCGCACCACCTCAGGACATCGCTACAATCCCGACAAACTGACGGCTGCGCACGCCAGCCTGCCGATGGGTACGGTGGTGAGGGTGCTTAATCCGGCCACCAAGCAGGAAGTTCATGTAACCATCAACGATCGCTGCGCTTCAAAGCCGTTCCACTTCATCGACCTCTCCCGCGCCGCCGCCAAAAAGATCGGCCTGTGGGGCAAGGGCAAGATCAAGGTGGTGATCTATCCGCTGTTGGAAGAGAGGCTGGAAGAACCGGTCTAGAAGCAGCT
>MGZK01000003.1 GCA_001802125.1 Geobacteraceae bacterium GWC2_55_20 | reverse complement strand
GCTACCGGTTCTGAAACCGTTTTGCATCAACCCGGCGGCGATCCACCCGGAAACCGATCCAAGCGTCCCATAGGAGGTTTTTTGCCATCCCCCGCCTGATTTATGCAGCATGGCATCCTTTGTGCTGAATCTGCTGCAACTGTGGTCGATGAGAGCAGTAATGGTATCCATTGGGGAGTCGATCCTTGAGTTAATGGATCTATTATACACATGGTCAGCGGCCGCTTTGGGTTACAATTGCGTAAATAATCGAGCTGGCCACGGGCAGGCCTGCCAGGCGAAAAAGCCGGTAAATTATTGACCGACTTTCCAGGCCCGTATCACGTGATGGATTGCTTTGACCACGGATAGGGCATGCTGACGGTGCGTTATCAGTGTGACGTGGTCGGCCCCCTTGACCGCAAGATGAAGGCTGGATGACGAAAGGGCTGCAAGTTCGCCTTGCAGTTCAGGCTGGCCCGGCAAAACGTCTTTACCGGCGGTCACCACCGCCAGAGGTATATCATCCAGTCCCCGGGTAGATCGTACTTCGGCGCATACCGAATCCCATACCAGCGACTCATCCCTGGTCGTCTTCAGGTGACGGTAGGACGACAGGAATGCTTCTGCTTCCGCAGCCTGTTTTTCCGGCAGCCCCTCGGCCCAGGAGCCGAAAAAACCGGACAGCCGGATATATCCCAGCCCTGCAAGCAGGGGTACGCTTTTCAACATCCGGAAACCGGAACTCATATGGGTTTCAATAGCGCTGCTCCTGCAATGCTGATCCGGATGAGAGGCATCCACCAACACCATTCCGGCCACATCCTTCGGAAAAAGCTCGGCAAAGACGCGAATGAAAAATCCACCCATTGAGTGGCCGACAAGAATGTATGGTGGACTGGTATTGGCGTTCCGCAGCAGGGTGCGAAGACGCAAGGCTGACTGTGCGGCCGTTTTGGGAGTTGCAGCCGTCTCGCTCCAGCCAAGACCGGCACGGTCATAAGAGACCACATGGCTAAATTCTGCCGTTTCGGACTGGATCCATGCCCAGGCGGATGACATGCCACCCAACCCGGCTTCGAGAACGACCGTGGGAGATCCGCTGCCAGCCGATTGCAGGTGCAGGCGGCAACCGTCCACATCCACCAGCTTGCCGGGCGGGGGGTGTTTAAGCCGGTCGCGTGCCGTGGCGATCGACTGGTACAGCAGACCCACCCCGGTAAGACAGAGTATGGCGGCTGTGAGTCGCGATTTTCCCGTCCCGCAGGGAGGAAAACAATGATCATGACGGTATTCGTAAACCTGATCTGATCCGTCATTCTGCAAGGTAAACTTTGAGGGTGTAGTCATGCCCTGCCTCCGCAAATTGCTTTAAGGCCCGGAGATGAAAAGGTGTATTGCGAGGTTATCAGCCTTTAATTGAAGTCAACCAGAGCGTTTTAAGTTTGCAAGCCAACCGAAACAAACGTAACCGGATCGTAACCTTACGGACCAGTTACCTGTTTTTTCCTGTCGCAGGAGGGGTGAAAACTGTTTCGCCTAAATCAACAAGCCGGGCCATCTCCATCAGGAGCCCGCCGGTGGCACGGCACACATCCGCGGCAAAGTGCAGATTCAGGGTTTCCAGCTTATCGTCGGGACCATGGTAGTGGGGGCTGCGGAAGTTGGTCGTGTCGGTTATCATAACGGCCTTGTAGCCTTGGTCCCAGAATGGCGCGTGATCCGATCTGCGGCTGTCCGGAATGGTTTCACCGTTGCCGGGCACCGCCAAGGCGAAATGGGGGAGCTCGATCCGGTATCTCTCTAGCGCCCTGGCAAATCCGCCAACCAGATCATGCGACTTTTCGTTTCCGACTACCGCGATGAAGTTCGCCATTTCCGGGACCGGAACCGGCACCCCCGCCGGAAAGGTTTGCGGCGTCGAATCGCTTGCAAATGCGACCGATTCCAGCACCAGGACTCCTTCTATCTCCCAGTCCAGCTGGCGGAAATGCCCGGCCAGAGCCCGGCTGCCGCGCGTCCCCGATTCAGAATCGCCCTCTTTCCGGTTCTCCTCGAGATTGACTCCGATCAGGTGAATGGTCCGCTCGAAGCGGAACGGCCGCAGGATTTCAGCCAGTTCCAGCAGCAGCGCCACACCACTGGCATTATCGTCGGCGCCGGGGGAATCCGCGACAGTATCGAAATGGGCCATTACCACAACCCGCTGTTCCGGATGAATCAAGCCGGAACGGGTGGCAATGATGTTGCTGTATTCGCTGCCGTTATCATTGAAGCGATGTTCCGACATTTCATAGCCCAGACGGCCCAGGCAGCCGGAAATGTAGTCGGCGGCACGCTCCAGCGCCTCGGGAGCCGTCACGGGATGACGGGGGCCTTCGAGCGCCTTTATATGATTTTTGATACGTTCTACGGAGACATTGTCCACAAAAATTCCGTCCCATCATACTTGTACATAATTCTGGCTTTCACAGGCAGCATCGCCGGAATAAAGCGGTCGGACCATCTCCTAGCCGCTGTTCAACCTGGCCCGAAGAACAATCTCTGTCCAGAGTTGCTCAAACAGCATCGCAGCCTGGCTTTTAGGTGCAAAAACGCCTACGGGAGCCTTGTGTATACCCATATTTTCAATTATCGAAAGATAGGGGATGTCGGTCCGCATAACACCTGCAATGCTGTTCTGTGCTTCGCCCATGGTCTCCAGATGGAGTTTTTTGCGCCTGTCAACCATCGAGAAAAACGGCATCAACCTGAGGGTAAGTTTTTTGTGTTGCTCCACATATTCAAGAATCTGATTGTAAGTTCTCAGGGACAATGTGGTGGGGATCAGCGGAACCAGCATGACATCCGCCGAATTGAATACGTTCTCCGAGACCAGAGAAAAACTGGGGGGACAATCAAGGAACAAAATGTCGTAGTCACTTCTGAAACGCTCCAGAAATCCGTTCATCTGCTTCTTGGGTTTTTTGCTGTTATCAAGAAAAAGGTCCATATGCCTGTAGGAAAAGTCGGCCGGCAGCAGATCCAGATGTTCTATTTCGGTTTCAGTTACAAGTTCACCGATCTCTTTGGTCTTAAAGAGTTTTTTTGTTCCTCCGGCAACTTCGGGCTTAACGTTGAAGTAATAACTCGAAGCACCTTGGGAATCCAGATCCCACAAGAGCGTTTTCATGCCACTCCTGGCACAGGAGTAGGCCAGATTCACGCAGGCGGCCGTTTTGCCGACACCGCCCTTGATGTTATAGATGGCGATTACTTTCATGATATCTCCCGTGACATCGCTACGCCGGCAAATGCCACAAAATGAAACAAACTCATCAACATAACTGATGAGACATAAAAAAAGAAGGTGGACTATACCACGTTAAAACAGTGGCAGCATCCACCCGTCAACTGTAATCAGAAACTGTCAGATTCCATGAACTATTTTTTGTCCTTCATTTTAGTTTTCTTTGCCTCAGTGGTCTTATCCGCTTCCTTGACCTCTTTTTTGTCCTTGGTTTTAGGCTCTTTCGAAGAGGTTGTGGATTCTTTTTCTATTATTCCCAAATGTTTCTCGAGACCGGAAATCTCAGCGCCGCCACTTTTTCGGTATTTCTGATACGCGGCGGCAATTTCCCTGTGTGCTTTCGAAACGCTTTCCAATCTGGTGACCAGGGTGCTGATAGCTTGAAAGTCCTCCGCCAATGCTGTAACGTTTTTTTCCTTTTTGCCCATTTCCGCCTCCTTGTGTAGGTGTGTACAACAACAAATCGCTCGGATAAACCATGTGAATCGCGCCGGTCATACTCTAAGGGAACAAACTTCCGGACATTAAGGAAACTACCATTTATTTAAGTGGTTAAATGTTACGATTGCGTAAACATTTATTCATTTGTGTGACGGCCTCGACGTCAAAGGCAGGATTCAGCTGACCAGAAAACAAGCCGTCCATGTTCATCCCGCCCAGTGTCGAGATTCCACTCACCGAACTTGAACGGATATGCATCATCGACAGCGAAGACCGTTTGCAGTACCAGTCCCCACACATCCTCGACATTCCTGGCAGCACTGTTGAAAATAGCATTGTAATGCAGACAGTGAGTTCTTTCTGACGGTATCATCTGTTCTTCGATAAACTGCTTGTCAACCATTTCGAATGCCGGATAGGTCAACTCCATCTTGGCGGCTATGGCGCCGGCCAGCGGAAAAAGTCGCATCGGATCGGTTCCATATCCGTCAACCACGGCAACAAATTCCCGGTGCCATGCCGCACAGTCAGGCGGATAAATGGCTGATAGCTCGGGATAGACATCTTCCAGCATACCTTGCCAGAGCGAGACGATATCGCGGTCAAGCCGGGTTCTGTCATTGGCATCGCCGCACTGTGCAACGGTCAGCGCAAATTTATCCGACGCACCGATCTCTCCCAGGTTCATCCTGCGGTAGATGTGGCTGTCTTGGTTCATCTCGCAGATACGATGATGACGCTGGTTCTCGGCATACACTCCCACCCTGGCCTCTACAACGGGATGGATGGTCACATCGGTCACCACATGGGCGCAATACCCCAAAAGCCACGCCATCTGCTTGGCACGCACAATTCCTTTCGAGTATCTGACACGCCTGATACCGCTTGCAATCATCTCGCAGGCCCGGAAGCAGTGCATCGCCTCGGCCCATTGAGCATCGTTTCCACCGGCAAGATTGGGATAATCGGGACTGACGGCGCCCAACACACAAAAGGGGAAGCAGGTCTCCAGCGAGTCATGACAAGCGGATGAAGGCGTGAAGATCGGCCCCGGCCTGTCTGGCCGCAAGAGTTCATACAATAATGTTATGTGCGCATAGGGACCGGGCATGTCATGTCAACTCCAGATCAAGGCTCTGAAACTGGATTTACCTCCCTGTTTTTTGGATATACGGGCTGGGCAGTATCATATCCCGGATACCCGGCCCTTGGTTCCTGAGGCAACAGCCATAAATATCCAGTAAGCAAGCATGGCGGCCGGAAGAGCCGTCACAAACCAGGCCGTCAGAGACTTGAGAGTGATCCAGCCAAATACATTCAATGAAGAGAGACCGGAACTCCGGATCAGCGAGGAAAGCATGTGGGGCGGCAGTTGCGGTCCCCAGGGAAACAGCCATGATCCAAGTTTGAAAAACGGAACCAGCAGTGCCAACTGGAGCGGATAAAGCAGATAGTTGACCGACTGCAACGCCACATGGTTGAGTCTGAAGATATGAGCCAACATGATGCAGATCAGCGTCGTACCCCACAAAAGCGGCATGACTCCGAGGGCGGCGCCCATACAAAGCGTCAGGGCGAGTTTTTGTGGAGTCAGCCCGCATGACATGACATAGCGCAATCTTTTCACGGCAGGAGCGGTAAGCCGTCTCCATATGCACATTAACCACCCTGCCTCCGGCACATCAGATCCGGTCACGGTGCACATGGAAACTGAGCGTGGCGCCGGTTACCGTGCTGCGCCCGGTGTACAGAAAGATCATCACCCAGATGCCCTGCAGGAACAGGATCAGCGCCGGGCTCCACAGGCTTCTCAGTCCGGCCGTGAGATCCGGCGTCACTGTCGGCTCGCTGGCCAGAAACCATGCTGCTGCAACGGCATACACTACTCCGGCAATCCCCATGATTTGATAGGCGGAAATTTTACCTTCCCCGCGATAGTCGGCGCGCAGGGTTTCGGAAAATGAACGCCAGCCCTGGGTGGCGATGGTGGCCAGCAGGAAAGCGCCCACGGGATGAGACGAGAGAAACATCCCGGCCGCAACCAGGCCGCAGACGGTGTAGAAAACCGCCGTGACGGCCTGGATCGGAATCACCTCGATCGCCTCCAGCCCTCCGGCATAGGCGATCTTTTTGGTGCTGCCGGAAAAAACAAAGCCGCGGCCGGCAAACAACCGCCGGAGCAGCTCAGAACTGGACGTGAGCGGCTTGCCATAACAGCAGCCGAAACTGATGCAGGCCAGCCGTCCCAGGCCTTCGCCGAAAGCGTAGGCAATGGCAATGGCTGCATAGGCCGGCATCACCGGTATATGGAACGCCAACGCCTCACCGGCGATGCGGTTGACCAGCGTTATCACGAAAGGTGTGATCAAAATACCGACGAAGACCGCCCCGCCGACCGTAAAGGTGTCGGTCTTCTTTTCCACAATCCGTGCAACCAGCCGCGAGGCCGGCACGCAGCAGCAGAGCATGGCGGCCGCCAGGATGGCCGTTCCCAGCGGAGGCACCCCGACCGCCCCCATCAGCGCCAGCAGCACCGCCACCGCCACCAGATAGGCATTGGCGCTGAGCAACCCGTACCAGGTGAAGTTGATGCCCTTCCATACTCCCTGTTCCATCCTGGATGACGGAACCGAAGCGACTATCTGCCACTTTTCGCCGGGCAGCACCTTGAACCCCCACCAGAAATAGGCGGTCAGAAGAATAACTGCGCAAAGCAGTGCCATGGTTATGATCATTGAATTCTCCCTGAACCGTTGATTTATCGCGCCCTGCCAAGCAGTGACCTGACCCGGATATCGGTCTCCACCAACGGTTTCTGAAACCCATGGGTGAAGCGGCTCGACACACCTGCCTGGCTCATGTTGTCCAGAATATCCCCGGCAAAATCGATACGCCCCTCCTGAAATATCAGTATGTCGGTACTGCTGCCCGGCCGGTAGAGACTCTTGGGCTGCCCCTTGCGCAGGAACATCCCCATTTCAATCGACTGCGGGGCGTCATATCCTTCCGTGCTGTAAGCCTGGACGATATCTCCGATCATCAACGCCACCACTTCGATCATCGCCACCAGCCCGACACAGGTTCCGCCGGACACATCCGTATCGATGATCGTTACTACCCGCTTGTTCTTGGAATAGGGTGTGGCCACGCTGACCACCGCGCTGGGGTTGCATGAGTGGTAATCACCGTCGATGGCGTAGAAATCGACCACTTCTCCGGCCACCGGACTGTGGTTGTAGTGGTATTTGTCAGGAGTCAGCCGGAAGACCGCAAAATCACCGTTGGAGAAGGCATGGTGCCATACGTTGCTGTCGTGGCCGAGCAGTTCCTCGAATGAGAAAAATTTATCCTTCAGAAAGAGCAGCGAGGTTTCATGGAACGATCCAACCAACACCCGCGCATCGGCCGGTGATACGACCGCATTGGCATCAGACGGCATGGGGCGGCATTCTTCGTAGCGAATCCTGCGTTCGAAAATCTTGCGGGGTGTATCCAACTGTTCGGGCGGGTCGAGGCACTCGGACAGATCAATGCCGCAACCGGCCAGAAAAGCACGTTTGGACAGTACCGGGCGGTCAAAATTGACCATGCCCAGTATCTGCGACGACCAGCTGCTGGTAAGGAGCCTGAACAGGGCCGCATTGTTCTCGCGCACGCCGTGATAGAGCATCCTGACCATCCGGTCACCCAACAGCTGTTCGGTGACGACCCTGCCGCTATCCCGCTCGATATACTGGTGCTGCATCATCCGGATCGCTCCTTTGATTATCTGATGTGTTTACGGCTGTTGCCTGATCGTGAAAAACCTTGAACAACACCAGGTTCATCAGGCGCAGCAGGGTTGGAATGTCGGCCCGCTCATTCAGCACATCCTCTTTGGCGGACTCGACAAAGCGCCCGGCATCATGTCCCTGGAGAACGACCCGCAGCGCCTTGCGCTGCATTTCATCCAGCCGGCTCTGTTCCCGGTCAAGCAGGCCGAAATCGTGGGCCAGAAACCCGAAGGCCTCATCCAGATGACTCTTCCTGAGGTTGGTGCGATAGTAACGCTCTGCGCCGGCATTGAATTCGCGGGCATTGACACGCAGCGGCGACGATGCGTTCACCTCGTCGAGAATGCCGCTGGTCAAGCGCCCCGCGGCGGAATGCAGGCCAGGCTCATTGATCCTCATTTCCAGATCGCTCAGAGTATCGTGCAGCCCCATCAGTTCGACCAGATCGGCTGCATCCTCGCGGAGCAGTTGCACCAGCGCCCGGCGATACTCGTGGATCTGCACCCGCAGATAGCCGGGATAGCGGCGGCTGGGACGGATGCCGGCGGTTTTCTTGAGGATCTTTTCCAGAAAGGAGTTTGCGCTGTTCTTGTGCACAAAAAATGTGGGGATGCCAATAGAGGCGCCGAAAAAAATCTGCCGCCGCTCGCTCTCCAGCGAGGGAGCGTCCGGAATATGGGCATGGGTCGTGCCGAGCGCCATGTATTTGTAGGCCAGCGCCGTGATCAGGGTCTGCAGGTCCGCGGCCCGCCCCATGTCGTCCCCGAAGTTTTCGAAGAGGCTGTAATAACGCCCCTCGAAGCCGGAAAATCCCATCCTGGCGAATTCGCGCTGTTTGTAGAGCAGGTAGACCGACATCTGTTCATCGAACACCCCCATATCGGCCAGGTCGCGGCGCAGGCGCTCGCTGTTGCCGGCCTTCCCGTTCAAGCCGGGGCTGCGATCGGTGGACAGGAGACAGACCAGGTAATCGATCAGGCGATAATCGGGCACAAAATCGCCCTTGAGCCGGAATGCGGAACTGGCCAGGCTGTCCAGAGCCTGCGGCCCGAAGGGGGTCAACGGCTGGCCGAATATTGAGAGGTCGGCCTTCTTTTTCCAGCGCCGCCAGATCATCCTCAGATGGGTATAGTCAAGTTCGTGCGACAGGAATCCGAGTGCCTTTTCGGGGTGAAAATCGGTGAAAGCCAGACGGTAGGGAGCCGCGCTGTAGGTGCCGACAAAGAGCGGCAGGAAATGTTCGCTGATCTTGATCGCCAGGTCGCCGAAATGTTTCTCGTGGAGCGCGCCGAAGCCGGAACCGCCGTCGGCCAGCGCCTGTGTCAGACGACGGCTGCCGATGCTGATATGGGTGCCGTTGTTGGCCAGGCTGACATTGGAGAGATTGGGCAGCACCACCAGGTTTGTCTGGATGATGCCGGCATCGCGCAGTTTGGCCACCGCATTGAGCTGGCTGCGGGACAACACCTGGTGGCAGAGGTGCATGTAGCGAAATTTTTCCTCGCCACGGTCCCACCCGGAAAGGCATGGGCTCATGAACAGGTCGCGGTAGAAGCTGTCCGAGACATGCTCGTTCAGCTCCTTCTGCCGGACCGGCGGATGGGGAGCGAAATAGGTCATGGCCTGCTGGCCGCGTTCGGAGATGCCGAAGGCCTGATTGGCGTACATCAACAGCAACTGGGTCATCAGGAAGCGGATCGCCGTTTCTCCCGCAATCGCCCTACCCATGCCGCTTTTGGGTGAAAGGGATACGACATTGAACGAAAAGGTTTCCGGGGAGGTGTTGTCGTTCAGGTAGTGTTCCATCAGGCGAACACCGGTCTGGCGGATCAAGTCCGGAAGTATCTGCTGGGAGCCGATCAGGTCTGCCAGGGCCAGCTTGATCAGGTAGCTGATCGGCAGCCGCAGCATCTCCTCTCCGCAGGAGTCACGGAATGAAAAACGGCCTGAATCGGAGCGCGCTCCAGCCGCCGGGTTCTTCTTATCCGCCAGCAGATCCTTTTCCATAACGCTCAAAGCAAAACGGGAAAGGTTGCGGCGGGGAAAACGCACCCAGCTGTTTTCCCATACCCGTGAAGGGTTATCCGCCAGGAAACGCTCCAGATCGGCCACGGCCCGGCGTGGCGCTTCGCCGGAGGCAGCCCGCTTCATCATGTTGGCAAAGAAATTGGACTGCTCGATAATCAGCGGCAGGTCCACATCCTCTTTTGCACCGCAGACCACGGCCTGAAGTTCGCTTTCCGACCCGGCGGTCACATCGTTCAATGAAAAGGGCAACGAGGCCGCCAGCTCGTCCCGGGATGCAAAGGAGACTCCCAGCCGGGAGAAAATCTTGCGGGCGTTTATCGGTGCGAGTTCCACTTCGGACTCGTGTTCTCTAACCATGAACACTTCCTCCCGGAGATGATTTGGATCGGAGGTCAGCCGCCGACCTGGACACCTCGGGGGCAGCTGAAGTATATATTTCGAAGTTTAGGGAAAGCGGGGGCACGAAAAGGTGTGGGCAGGTTCTTTGGAATGCGGGACTGAATATCGATGAACTGTAGGGGCTGATCATATGCCCTGATCATATAACAGTATTGTGTCGGCTGTGTTCGCGGTGTGTAAATGTTGTGTTACTTTTTATACAAACTTAAAAGGAGCAAAAAGTGCTTTACTTTGCCTATGGTTCAAACCTCTGGCGGCTGCAGATGGCGGCGCGCTGCCCGGAACATCTGGAAATCGGCACGGGGCGGCTTGATGGATGGCGCTGGATAATAACAACCCGCGGTTATGCCAGCATCGTGAAATCCGAACCGGATTACGTGCTCGGAACCGTCTATGAACTATCGGAGGACGATGAGCGGAACCTCGATCGCTTTGAGGGCGTTGCGCGGGGCCTTTACCTCAAGGAGATGCTTGCGGTTACTGTTGATGGGCGGGGGCTGAGTTGCCTGGTGTACATTGACCTTGTAGTTGAAGAGGGTAAACCGAAAACGGAGTATATCGACCGGATCAATAACGGCATCCGGGATGCGTGTCTCCCGGACGAATACGTCTCACGCTGCTTGCGGCCATTTGTTCCCGGAGAGCTGAAAGCTTGAAGGTTCAGTCTACAGCTCCCTGGCTACCGAAGTAGCCCGGACCGAGTAGGAGTTTTTCTCCCCACGGCCGTCCTGGCGGTACATCACGACCGTCGCACCGTCCCATGCGATCCAGCGCCGGGCCTTTTTGTTCTGGTCGGTAAAATCCACGATCCGACAGGGGTAATCCTTCCTGTCCACCATATATTGCGAGTTGCGGATCAGCCGGTACTCCCGCTTGACCACGGCCAGTTTTTCCACGTCCAGCACCCTCAGTGTAACCTTAGCCTTGTCCTTGAAATCCAGACGCGCCTCGGGGCATTCCATCGTGGTGTAGTCATAACTGTCGCGCGGGATTACAACCGATCGCGTTCCCCCATGTTCGCGCACTTCAAAGCGGAAGAATGGGCCCTCAAGCCGCCCCTCTATGTCGATCACGGCCCCGTTTTCCCGCCCCTTGCGGGAATAGCTGACCAGGTCCCGCTTCCGGAGCGTTCCCTTCTCGACCGTGTCCTGATGATACCCCATCCACAGAAATGACGCCTTGACCATCGTTCTGGTCTCGAACTGCAAGCCGGACAGGCCACCATCTTCGGTGAAGCGCTGGGAGGTGGTGACATCGCCGATGTCAAACCCCATTGAGGACACTTTGTAACGAGCAACGGTTTTTGTGTTATTAGCAGCCGTGGACATGATGGCCGGTACAAGAAGAAGTGCTGCGGCAAAGAACAGATTCCGGCTGAATCGCTGGATAAAATTGTTTTTTTGATTTCGCATATGGTCGTCCATATTATCCATGAACAGGCAATATACAAGTTACGATACTGTGACGCACATCATGATTAAGAACTGCGCATGAAAATAAATCCGTATCTCCTTCGATTTCTACACAACAATTACATAACCGCAACAATTCTGTAACATTGCCATGCTATTAAAGTCAGGTATGAACGCATACTAAGCCGGGTACAGTACAGGTAAAAATGAGAAAAGCCGGCAATACTGAATCCAAAATCAATCTTTCGGACTCCTGCTGGTATCTCAACCGAGAGCTGACCTGGCTGGAATTCAATCGCCGCGTACTCCATGAGGCTGAAGACGAACGCACGCCGCTTCTGGAACGCCTCAAATTCATCGCCATCGTCAGCTCCAACCTGGACGAGTTTTTCATGAAACGGATCGGAGGACTCAAGCAGCAGCTCGGGGCCGGTCTACGCGAGCTTAGCCTGGATGGCCTGACGCCACTGCGCCAGATACAGGAATGCCACGGTTTTATCCGAAGCCTGGAAGAGAGGAAATACTGCCTGCTGCTGCAGGTTCTGGAGCAACTCCGGCAAAATGGCATTATTATCTCGCCGGTGAAGGATCTGAACGCTCGTGAACGAAAAACGCTAAGAAATCATTTTGCCGTAAATATCTACCCATTGCTTACGCCACAGTCGATCGATCCGGCCCACCCGTTCCCGTTCATCTCCAACCTGTCGCTGAACCTGCTGGTCACCCTGAATTACTCGGCCGGCCTTGACATGCAGCTGGCACGTGTCAAGGTGCCGGTCGGCGCCGGCACTTCCCGTTTCATACCGGTACCGGGCAAACATGACCGTTTCGTGCGCCTCGAAGACCTGATGATGAGTAATCTGGACATGCTTTTTCCGGGAATGAAGGTGGTTCGCTGCGACCTGTTCCGGGTCACACGCAATGCCAACACCGAACTGGATGAGGAAGAAGCCGATGACCTGGTGGAGATGATCGAAACCGAGCTCAAGGAACGGCGTTTTGCCCCGATCGTGCGGATGGAAGCGGTCCAGGGAATACCGGCCCTTCAACGTGGCCGATTAGCGGCGGAACTCAACATCAACGAGACCGACGATGTATTTGAAGTGCCGGAACTGCTGGCCATGCGGGATCTGTTCGAACTGACCGGGCTGAATTATCCGCATCTGCGCGATACACCACATTATCCGCTGGTACACCCGCAACTGGAATCACAGCGGAACATTTTCCACATCATCCGTGATGCCGGTTCGATCCTGCTCCAGCACCCCTATGAATCGTTTTGTGCGGCAGTGGAACGTTTCCTGCGCGATGCGGCAGTCGACAAAAAGGTACATGGCATCAAGATGACCCTCTATCGAACCTCCAGCCAGGGTAACATCATTGAAGCGCTGCTGACGGCTGCCCAGAACGGTAAACAGGTGGCAGTGGTGGTGGAACTGAAAGCACGTTTTGACGAGGCCGCCAATATCCGCCTGGCGGAAAAAATGGAGCGGGCCGGCATCCACGTCACCTACGGAGTGGTGGGATTCAAAACCCATTGCAAGGTGATCATGATCGTCCGCCAGGACTATAACGCGCTACGGCGCTATGTTCATATCGGCACAGGCAATTACCATACGGACACGGCCCGCATCTACAGTGATATCGGTCTGCTGAGCTGCAGCGAAGCGCTGGGCAACGATGTGACCGAACTGTTCAATTACCTGACCACTGGTTTCAAGCCTCGCAGGAAGTACAGCCGCTTGCTGACAGCTCCGCGCTTTCTCAAACAGGCGCTGTTATCGAAGATCGAGCGTGAGACGGCATTGCACCTCGAAAGCGGCGGCGGCATGATCCAGTTCAAGATCAACGCCCTCGAAGATGGAGACATTGTCAAGGCGCTCTACCAGGCTTCCCAGGCCGGAGTAGTGATCGACCTGATCGTGCGTGACACCTGCCGCCTGCGACCCGGCATACGCGGGGTGTCGGAAAACATTCGCGTAGTCAGCATCGTCGGCCGTTTTCTGGAGCACTCACGTATCTACTATTTCAGAAACGGCGGAGCGGAGGAGTATTTCATCTCATCGGCGGACGCGATGAAGCGCAACCTGGAAGCAAGGGTGGAGGTACTCTGCCCGATCGAGACACCGTCGCTGGCCCGTGAGATCCGCACCATTCTGGACGTCCACCTGCGGGACTCGCGTTCAGCCTGGGACATGCAGCCCGATGGCAGCTATATCCAGCGGATGCCCGCCGATCCGGACACTGCTGCCGGTAGTCATTGCCGGTTGATGGAACTTGCGGAAAAACGGGTTGAACTGCATCGGAAGAGGATGAAGAAAAAGAAGAAAGTCGCGGAGACGGCACTCCCGCCGGAGTAAACATCGTCCAACCTTCCCCATCCGTCCCGCAATTTATAACTTTCAGGACAGGTCAGCCGACGGTCAAGCCGGCTGAAATGGGATCATGCGGTTACAAATACGACTGTGCAGCCGAATGCCTTTTCAAACAGATCCTTCTTGGCATTGGCGCCAAAAATCTCCACCGATATATCTTCCGTGGCGCTCAGTCGAATCGTTACCGTGGCGCCGCCAAAAAGACAGGAAGCATCTTGCACCAGACTGTTCCGGCGGCGGTCGAGTCCATCGGCCAGACGCAGAATTCCACCCAGACGGGCCACTGTCACCTGGTCTTTTTCCTTCAGGCTCTGGAAAGCCTCATGCTTCCTTTTGGGGAGCGACTTCCGGTGATAACGGGCTATCTGCGCTATCAACTCCCGTTCACGGGGCGTAAAACCGAACAATTCGGCGTGCCGGATGAGATGGTACGAGTGTTTGTGATGACTGCCATAGCTGATGAAATAGCCGCTGTCGTGCAGCATGGCCGCCGCTTCAAGGAGTTTTCTCTCGGGCTTCTTCATTCCGAACGGAAGCACCAGCGTATCAAAGATCGAGAGAGAAATATCAGTAACATGGGTGGCATGCGGTTCATCTATATGGCAGGAGCGCGCAAAATCCATGACGGAGTCTCTCCATGTGGGTGGAGTGCTGTTTCCATCCGTGAATCCGAGCCGCTTCATCGCCCTTATCAACAATCCCTCGCGGATTCCCCGTTCATTGACCAGCAAACGATTTGCGTCCAGAAAGCGCATCAGTTCGTCGATCACCACCACACCGGCCACGATGATATCAGCCCGGTCCTGGTTAAGCCCTGCAATGGTGCGGCGCCCTTTCAGATCTTTTCGTAGCAGCATGGCCAGCAGGTGGACGACTTCCGAACGGAGCACCTCGTAGCCATGTATGGACACATAATTGTCCCTGCGCATCTGCATGGCCATGCAGCCAAGCGCTGTCAGGGTCCCACCGGACCCGATCAATGTATCGACGGATATTCTGTTGGTACTGAAAACCCGTTTCAGGCTGGTCCTGATATGCCTCTGAAGTTTTCCCAGTTCATCCTCGCTTACCGGGTCGTTCGACAAAAAACGGTCGGTCATGACGACCGCGCCCAGATCAAGGGAATAGAATTCTTCCACATGGTTTCCGTATGCGGTGACTATCTCGACACTCCCTCCGCCGATATCGACCATGGCATAACGCTTGCCGTACATGTCGAAGTTTGAGAGCGCTGAAGCTGCCGTCAGCTCGGCTTCTTCATCACCGGAAATGACCTTGATTTCGTGTCCGAGCTCTTCCGACAACCGCGCAACCAGCTCCTTGCCGTTGGTTGCGGTCCTGACTGCACTGGTCGCCACCGCTTCGACCGCCTCTACTTTCAATCCGGTCACAAGCATCCTGAAACGCTGGATGGCTTCCACGGCACGGTCCGAAGCTTCTCCGGAAATGGTCCCGGTCATGGCCAGCTTCTCACCCAGACGCACCGTTGCCTTCTCATCATCCAATATCTTAAATTTTCCGTCTTTGGAAGCTTCAGCAATGATGCAGCGAATGGAATTAGTACCAATGTCTATGGCGGCAATGCGAGACTTTTTCATGTGTCCTCTTATGATAGTAACATTCGGCGGATGGCAATCAACAAGACGGGGCACCCGTCATTTTCTTTCCACAGCGGCAATTGCCTGCTTTATGCCGCTGCCGGTTATTTCCTTGCTCCCGACAAGCAGTTTGCGTTTGCCGGTTCTGGAGTTGTCGATTACTACCGTGGGTGTTGCATTAACCTTGAATTTCTGGCAGATGGATTCGAACAGTCTGACTCCGTTCAATATTTCCACAAAATCCAAAGTCCGGAGGGTTACCCCCAACGGGGTTGCAGCGGCCTGGATCTGGTCTTGGGAGGGATTTTTGGTCCTACGTGAGACTTCGTCCAGAACATGCCGAAGGGGAATGTATTTACCCTTTTCATAGAGCATAAATTGAAGATGGTAAGGGGTTATATTGGCGGATTCCGGATGTATCGGCAAATCGACAAATGCTATGCGAACATTCGCCGCCAATTCCGGATAGATCTTCTCGATTTCCGGCTCTATTTTTCGGCAAACCGGGCAAAACCAGTCACTGACGAAATAGACCGTGGTATCGCTTTTGCTCTTGCCCAGGAAGATGTTCGGCTCAGCCGCCACGGCGTCTTTCAGGACCCCGGGCAGAGCGCCGCCAAAACCTATCAGAATTGCGATCAACAATACGGCATACTGGATAAACCTTGCTTTCATGAATCCTCCAAACTCTGCGAAAACAGCTAGCCCTGATATACAGGATAAGTGCGTTAACGAAGTTGTTTTCTGCCTGAAAATAGCAGAAAACAGCTTCTAACTTACTAAAGCAGATTCTGCTGACGGTTCATAACCAGTCCCAGGACCTTCTCGCCGGGAATCAGCTTCAATGCCTTGTTCACGTCCTGAAGCGACGTCTTGCCGGCCTGCACCACGATCAGCACATAATCAACCAGTGGCGCAAACGCCAGGGAATCGGCACTGGTAAGCAGGGGGGGAACATCGAAGAAGACATAACGATCGGGATAGCGGTGTTTCATATCGTTCACCAGATTCTTCATGCCGAGGGAACCTAGCAGCTCACTGCTGTCCTTGACGGTTTTTCCGCCGGATATTACCGTCAGTTTTTCCACGCCGGGCCAGACCACAAGATCCGAAAAAGGCACATCATCGATAAGATAGTCGAACAGCCCCTTATCGCTGGGAAAGCCGAGCCGTTCATGGATCTGCTGGCGTCTCAGGTCGCAATCAACCAGGAGCGCGGTCTGTTTGAACTCACGGGCAAAGGTGAAGGCCAGGTTGATGGCGGTAAGAGTCTTCCCCTCTCCGGGATTGGCGCTGGTCACCATCACCGTGTTGCCCTTGCCCCCGGTTTGCTGAAGGATGTGTGTGCGAAGCACCCGGTAAAACTCCAGTTCCGGCGCTTCAGACTGGTAGCCGACGCAGCGGTTTTCCGCCAGCACCTGCGGGTTCAACTTCACCGGGCGGGCATTTTTGTAGGATGGAGAAAACCACCCGGTCTTCTCCGAATCCACGGGACGGACCTGCATCACGGCGTCCATGGCCGGTTGTTCCCGGCCCGGCTGAGATACGGCAAGATCGGCCGTTTCCGTTTTGCCATTCGCATCCGGCAATTTAACTGCTGGAGCAGTCCTGCGTGCTGTCGCTCCCGGCATGAAATTTTTCAGACCGGCGATCAGTTTTCTATGCACAGCCATACCCTGGCACCCCTCTAAATTAAATTGAGCTTCTCATCACTACATTCGCGCCATTGTCCGCAAGAATTTAGCCCAAAATATGTCAAGATCCATAACCATAAAATGAAACGCCAGCGGACTCATCAGCAAGACGCAAAAAACTCCCAGCACCGCCTGACGGCGCTTTTTCTTCATCAGAACCGTTTCCTGCCAAGTTATGATTTCGGGAATGCTCGCCAAAACCGGATATGACGTCGCACGCGACAAGATTTCGGGAGTCCTCATGGTATCGTCGCTCTGTTCGTTGATCGCGGTGAGACCGATACCGCATCCGATTCCCAGAACCAGACCGATCAGAAGTATCGCCGGCACATTGGGCTTGATCGGTTTTTCCGGCAGGCGGGCTGCATCGATCAGCGTGAAACGCTCCCCTTTCTGCTCCTTTTCCATGCCGCTGGAAACCTTGGCTTCCATGAATTTCCTGGAGAGTTCGTCGAATTTCTGCTGAAGATTGTTTCTTTGAAGCAGGATATTTTTATACCCTTCCTCGACCCCCGGTGTTGCCGCAAGCCTCTGGCGGAGTTCATCCCTCTTTTTATTAAAGGTTTCGATATGTCGCCTGGTGGAAGTGATTTCCGAACGGATGCTTGCAAGCTGGGAAGAAAGCGTGACGTAAGCCGGATTGTCGGGCTTGTTGTCGGCCGTATCCTGGCCGGATGCGCGCAGCTGTTTGATCAGCTCCGCCAGTTCGTTTCTGGTCTTGATCACATCGGGATGTTCATCTGTCAAACGCGCCTTGAGTTCCACCAGGCGGACCCGCAACTCGCTCAGACGCGCCTTGTCCTGGCTGGCCGCATCAGTGGGCAGGGTTGCAAGTTGCGATTCGATAGCGCTTTCACGTTCCTGCAGGGTACGGAGCTGGTAATTCAGGCCAACGGTCTCCCGTTCCGTGGAGTCAAGGCTTGAAAGATTGACCTGGGCCAGTTCGGGCAGCGTGTTGACGTTTCTCTGTTTATAAACCGCAATTTTTGAATCGACATCAGCCAACTGGGACTGGACATTTTTCATCTCATCTTCCATGAAATTGGTGGTTCCCTGTGACTGCCTGGTACGAACCGACAGGTTCTCCTCCAGATAGAGCGAAGCCAGGTCATTGGCCACCCGCTGCACCACCTGCGGATTTTTGCCGTCATAGGAGAGACTGAAGGCGATGGTCGCCGGCCGCGCCTGTCCGCTACGCGGATCGATCACATCCGCACTGATGGTCTTGAATTTGATATCCTTGCGCAACTTGGCGATGATCTCTTCGGTCGTCCATTTATTCTTGAGTTCGGGATACAGGCCAAAGCGGTTTATAATATCAAGCAGCTTTGTCGTTCCCATGATTCGCTGATTGATCGATTGCAGCCTTTGGTCGGCAAAGCTGGTCACGGTCGTGCTGACAAAGTCGCGGGGAACTTCCTGATCCTCGATCAGGATCGTGGATTCTGATCGGTACACGGGCGGAAGGGTAAACGCCAATACCATAGCAATCACAAACACGGTAACTACAGGCAGAATCATGCTCCACTTGCGACGTTTCAGTATTACGATCAGATCCTTTAACGATGTGATGCCATTTCCCATAACTGCCTCGCTGTCTGATAATTGATTGCCGGCATATTCCCGGCCTGACTAACTATAAACCCATCACATCCCGCCGTATTGCAAGCCGCAGCATGAAAACGTTCTGACTGGCCTGCGACGACAGATGACCGTAATATATGTTGTTGTAATGGTAGTTCCCTTCCAGGAAAACGTATTCTGAAAAATCATAACGCAACCCGCAGCTGACGGTCAGGTGCTTTTCATCGATTGCCTGGGCTGAGAACTGGTTTCGGCCGGATCGGTTCCAGGAATATCCCAGCCCGAAAAAACCGGACAGTTCCCTGGTGAATCTCTCGTTCAGATTGGTGGAAACACCCGTCCGCTCGGTGGTTCCGCTTCTGCCGGAAGCGGTGGTAATGTCATGATTGAAGGTAAGAGAACCGTTGGTTTTTTCTCCACTGTAGTTTATCGCAAGCTTGCCAATCCACCCCTGATCATCATCCCGTATTGTTGTGTTGCCTGAATCGAATTCGGAGCGGGTGTAGCGTCCTCCGCCATTCAGGGAAAAATTCCAGAGTTCATCGATTTTTTTTGTGAGCCCCAGGGAAATCGTATAGTTGTCAACCAGGGAGGTGTCTGTCAGATTCCGGGCATAACTGAAGTTCCCCACCAGCTTTGCCTGCCGCAGATATCGGTCCAGGTCGTAATCCTGTCCGGCAGAGACGGTATGCACCGTGGTTGTCAAGGCTCCGGCATTGTCGAAGGATTCATGCGAATAGGCGTACGAAACAGTGGAACTGCTTTTCTCGGTCAGGGCGTAATTGCCCGACAAGTGATAATTCTGCCGATCACTGCCCGATTTCAGAGTCAATCCGTTCAGATCAATCCGGTCCGGTCTGGAGTCACGGACATAACCGGCCCCAAGTGAAAGCGACAGGCGCGGATCGAGTTGAAAATCAAATCCGCTCCTGGCAAAGTAATCCACTGAATCAAGACTGGCATTGGAGGCATATTTCACCCAGTTGATACCGGCCGAAAGATTCAGGTTGCGGCGTTCGCTTGCGCCGGAAACATCCAGGGAGGGCGAGAGAGTAGTGATAAAGTCCGTCCGCGGCGAGGCGGCAGCCAGGAAGATATTGTCACTGAGCTCTTCTTTCAGCGCAAGACCCGGAATCAGCCTGAGTTCGTCCGCCGGAAGCGGCATGGGGAGTGCCGTCACAAGCAGGATGGCCACGACGATGTGCCTGGCGAGATCAGGGAACAATTATTACATCACCCCTCTTGAGCTCTATATTCATCTCAAGATGCCTTCCCTCTGCGACTTCGTCATAATCGAACAGATACATCGTGGTTTTTCCATCCTCCTGGCGGAAGATCTTTATTTTGCTCTTATTCGCGAACGGATTCATGCCTCCGGACATTGCCAGGGCCTGCAACACATTGGTATTGGCAACCAGCGCCTGCCTGCCGGGGGAGTTGACCCTGCCGATGACATAAACAATCAAGCTGTTTGACTGTTTAACTTCCACGGTCAGGCTTGAATCGGCAACATAGCGGGACAGGCCGGTCTCCAACTCCCGCTTCAACTGTGCCACGGTCTTTCCTCCGGCAGCCAGATCGCCCAGGAGCGGAAATGTTATCTTGCCGTCCGGCAATACCACCACCGATTTCGTCAGGCTGTCGTCCTTCCATACGGAAATACCGATCACGTCACCCGGGCCGATGATATAGTCAGCCAACGGCAGCGCCTTGGCGCTGGCAGTCGGCACAATGTTCAAACCGGTGCCGGGATCCGCCGGGCCGGCCATTCCGGCGGTATTGCCGTCACCATTCAACTCAATGGCGCCGCCGGTCTGACTGGCCAGCGCCAATAGCGGAATCGCATAACTCGCAAGAACAACAACCATCCTAAATACAAACTTTTGCCGTATCATTCGGCCTCCGAAACGATGCGTATCTGGCATAACGTTGACAAGTTAGCACAGTGAAGTTACATCCAAATGACAACCGTGTAATTTTTTCGTCACCGCGGTTTTTTACTATTTGCTGAAAGCATCATATCTTGGCCAATGTGCGTTCGGCTTCTTCCCGGCCGGGGAAACCGTCTTTACGGGAGAGTGACTTTTTCAGGTGATCTTTGGCTTCCAGCGGCAGACCGGCCTTGTACAGGGCCATGCCGAGATGATAGTTGATCACGGCCGCCTCAGGGGCCTTGGCCTGAACCGGCTTCAGCAGTTCCAGCGCCTTGGCGGTGTTACCTTTCTTGAGATACAGCCATCCCAGCGTGTCCTGCACGGTCAACTCTTCGGGCTTGAGAGTACGGGCCTTTTCAGCCAGCAACAGCGCCCGGTCAACATCCCGGGACGTTTCTCCCAGCAGGAAAGCCAGATCATTGGCAACTCGCCACGATTGAGGGTTGGCTTTCAGCGCATGTTCATACTCGGTAACCGCCCGCTCCATTTTCCCCTGTTTTATGAACAACTCCCCGCTCTTGACATACCCGACCGGAATCCCGGGCGCAATTTTCTTGACCTCGGCGAACTCGGCCTCGGCCCGTTTCAAATTACCGGCAGCCGCCAGAAGTTCACCCAGCAGAACCCGTGCCTCAAGGTCGGCCGGGTGCTTTTCAACAACCTTGCGAACGGTCTCCTCCGCGCTTTTGAGATCCTTCTGGCTCGCATGATAACGAGCAAATGCAAACTGGACTTCCCGTGAAGCGGGATCGATTTTTTGGGCATTTTTCAGGTTTTCAAGCGCCAGGTTGACCTCCTTGTTCATCAAGTGCCCTTCGGCCAGACGGAGCAGTGCCGGTATGGACTGGGGATTCTCGGCCACCACGGTCCGGAATTCGGCCACCGCATTGGCTCCTTCCCCCTTCAACAGGTGCAGGGTTCCTTTCGAATAATGCGCGTCAACACTTTTAGGATTTTCCTTGATAACTTCATCCAGATATTTTCTTGCCTGTTCCGTATCCCTGTTCTCCAGATACACCCTGGCAAGGGCATTTTTTGCCTTGATTACGTCGGGATTACCGGCTTTTTCCAGCGCGATGCACTCCTTCAACACCGCAATGCCCTGCTCTACCCGGCTCGAATTCAGGTACAACTCACCCAGTGCGAAACGAAGTCGAAAACTCTTGCCATTCTGGGCAATGCCCTCTTTCAATTCGCGTTCCGCTTCAGCGGGCTTGTTGTTTTTCATGTAAAACAGCGCGACCTGAATCCTGTTTTCGTCGTTGGCCGGCTCTGATGCTATAATCTGCTTCAGAATTTCAACCGCCTGTGGTTCCCGCCCGGTTGCCCAACAGAGTCCCGCCAGGCTCAGCTTGTGTTCTGTCTTGGCCGGCTCAAGCTCACCAACCTTTTTAAGCAATGCAATCGCTTCATCAACCCGGTTCAACCGTGCAAACAGGTCGGCCTGGGTCATATGCAGAACAACCGATTTCGGATTCGCCTCAAGCCCTCTCCGGATCACGCTTTCCCCGCCTTTGGCATCTTCCGCCTGCAGATAGGTCGTTGCCAGAAGAAGAAACACATCGGGTGTCTTGATACCCTGGCTGATCAGTCCCTCAAGATGGGTACGAGCCCTGTCGTATTCCTTGTTGCTCACCATCACCGCGCCTTTCAACTGCAGGGCATCGCTGTTTTTCGGATCCTGTTTCAGCAGCAGCTCAACCTTATCCATGGCTTTGGCCGTATCACGGGCCAAAAGAAATATCTTGCCCAGCTCGTACTGGGCCTCACGGTTGGCCGGGTCCAGCTCAACCGCCTTGCCGAACAGCCCGTAGGCCGCCTTGAGATCGTTTTCCTTCAGGGCTACCTTGCCGAGCATTCCAATCGCCTCGGAAAACTTCGGATCAATCTGCACCGCGTTCTTGAACTCAAGCTTCGCTTTGACATAATCACCTTTTTCGTAAAGCGCTTTCCCCTTGCTGAAAAACTTGGCCTTTTTCGCATCCGGTCCGCTGCAGGAAACCAGCAGCAGCATGGCGCAGATTACCGGTAGATGCTTGATCAGACGATTGTTCATGATTGCCTTACCTCCGGGAGAGTAGTTGTAATTGAATTATTTGATCGCCAGGACAACCAGGGAAATCACTGTCGCCATTGCGATCCGGTGCAATTTTCCGCGCTGTTCGGCCATCAGCACTTCAAAGCTGAAATAGAGCATGATGACCTTGGCCGCGACCAGCCCGACCTGATATTCCTGTAAACGCTGATCAGGCAGATTGGGAATCGCAACCGCCAGAATAATGATCAGAAAGTCCATCGGAGAGCTTTTGAAGCCGCTCTGGCGACGTGAAAACTTCGATATCAGCAGGATCATGACCACAAAGACGACGAAGAGCGTGGTAAAACCGGTGTAGAGCATGCCGCTTATCTGCAGGACCGGATTGGTTTCACTGAGATAGACAGCAAAGGGGATCATCAGATAGAGCACGCCTCTCAGGACCGCGCTGACGAGTCGGCGGCTCCAAAACCAGGTCACGCCTATGACCATTGCAAAAAAGAGGGCGGCAAACTTGACATAACCGGGCGCGGCGCCGGCCAGGCCGCAGGTTGCCAACAGCAACAGCGGAATGCCGACCTCGAAAACCGGGAATGTTTTCTTGACCAGGATCCCTTCCCGCTTGATCAACCTCAAACGGGCGGCAATCCTGTTGTTAAAAATTCTGAATCGGCCGAGTTGCCATCCGTTCCGGCGGGCACGTCCGAAAAAAACCAGGACCGCCGCCGAAAACAGTAGATAACAGAGCAACAGCACCCAGTCGGAGTGGTAGCGCAAAAGCAGCGCGGCGCCGATGAGGAGCGTCTGCAGGATGTAGATGATCAGCACTGATTCGGACTGCTGCAGCCCCAGGCCGAGCAGGTGGTGGTGAAAATGGTTTTTATCGGCGCTGAACGGGGATCTTTTCTGGACTATGCGAGTGACCATCACCGTCAGGGTATCAAGAATAGGAAAACCGAGCAGGATCAGCGGCAGCACCGGGCTCAGAGTCGCTTTTGACTGGGTCAACGCAATCGCCAGAGTGGCGGCGGAGTAACCCAGGAATTGGCTGCCGGCGTCACCCATGAAAATAGTGGCCGGGTGGGTATTGAAACGGAGGAAGCCGAACAGGACTCCGAACAGGGCCAGAGCGATCAACCCGATCGACGGATTCCCCTCCAGGTACGCCAGGTAGCCTATCGCCGAAAATATCAGCAGACATATACCTCCCGCGAGACCATCAAGGCCATCTGAAAGATTGATTGCATTGGTTGCGCCGACGATTGCCACCAGAGTCAGCGGGACACCAAACAGGGGTGGCAACACCGCGTCGGGAAGAAGCATGCCCAGCGACCTGATCTGAACCCCTCCGGCGGTGATCACAATCAGCGCGGCCAGGATCTGCCCGGCAAACTTGACCTTGGGAGGCAGATCGTGAAAGTCGTCGAGCAGTCCAAAAAACACCAGCACTGCGGCGCCGGCCAGAAACGCCAGCACGAACCGGTCGGCATGGTACCAGAGCAAAAGAGGCGCAAATGCCCCACAAGCCATGGCAATGCCGCCGATGCGCGGAATCGGAATGGAATGGACTTTGCGGGCGTCCGGCAGATCCACCAGGTTATGGTGGATCGCCAGCGAGCTCAGCAAAGGTGTCATCATGATTGTAATCAGGACCGCCAGAAGCAGCGTTGACAGAAAGATCATTGTCAGTTTTTCTGCGCCTCGCCCGGCATACCATCACCGACCTGAATCAGCCGTTCCAGCTCGGCTATCTTGTCGCCCAGCCAGCCGTGCAGCACCTTGGCGTTCTGGTAATTGAGCACCACACCGTTGGAGACATACCGCACAATGCTGCTGTTCAGATTTTCAGGGTCCACCGCAATGACTTCGGCGCCGATAGATCCGTCCGGGTTGATGGCGTGGGTAATTTCGTTGGGCAGTGGCGGACGTTCCAGATAGAAGTTGGCAACAATTTCCCCGCGCGGCGAGATGCCGCCGTGGGCGCCATTTACGTAGACCGGGTTGTAGTCGTACTTGAAGATGTACTTGAATGAAATTTTCGGTTCATGCTTGGACATTTGTGTGTTCCTTTCGTATTGGGGATTCATTCCGGATAGTTCAGCTTGCGCTGTCATGCTTGGCGCCGTTCGGCAAAAACTGCTTCAGCGCCGGGTTGAACTGTTTGAAAAACTCTTTGAGGCGGGCATCGGCCGTCACGGTTGTTTCATTTTCAGCAAGCGGCGTAATCAGGCGGATCAGGGCACCGTCGGTCCGGTTCAGGACAACGGAATCAACGAAGTTGAAGAATTTGATCTGGTACAGATCGGTCAGGATGCGGCCGCGCTGGTCGAACCAGTAGTAGGTAAGCCGGCGGTCGTTGCCCATAACCATCATGGCCCGATTGATCGTGATCGTTCTCCCGCTTCCATCGACCACTGAAATCCTGTCCGGTTCTTTCAGTTCCCAGCCGCTGCCCGGCATGCAGGAAGCCGGTGAGTGGCTGGCTTTGCCTTTCGATTGATAATCATTGAAGGCGACATAACAGTTAACCACCTCGCCCCGGCTGTTGCGGAAGTCGGCCAGCAGGTAATCGTTAAGCTCCAATGCATCGAGATACATCTTTTCCAGATTCTGCTTCCTGGCGGTCCAGCTTCCGATCGCGTCGGGAAACGCGCTGAACGGTTTTTGCATCGGAGTGCGTTCCCTGTTTGAAACCCCTTGGGCGGCCGCTGCACTGGTTACCATCAGAAGCAGTATGATCAGAAATTGAGGTGAAACCAGACGGAACAGGCCGGAGTACCGGCAGGCTTCCGGGCTGGAAGATTCCGTTGCGGCCTCACGGACCGCATCCTGCCGTTCATTGCCGATCCGCTCGGGAAAGATCCTCTTGAGCAGCGCCATTTCCAGCAACAGAATCCCCAGACTGATCATGAAGATGAACCAGCCGGAGAAATCATGGAAAAATCCTTCCGCGGCGGCTGGGCCCATGAACTGGTACAGGATTCCGACCGAGGCGATCCGCATGCTGTTGGTCACAATAGAAACCGGAATAGCCGACAGAAAGATGATGATTTTTTTCCACACGGCCCCCTTGAAGAAATAGGCCAGCAGGATCGCCAGAACAATCAGCGGAAAGAAATAGCGCAGTCCGCTGCAGGCATCAACCACCTGCAGCCTGGTGAAACCCACGTCGATCACATTGCCTTCGCGGTAGGCGGACAGACCACAGACCTGGAGCATGAATACTCCGATCTGCGATGACATGAGCTTGAGTTGCAAAGTCAGGTTGCCGTAAATGACTGCCGGTGGAGGTACCATGGTCAGAACCAGAAAGACCGGAAAAGCTATCACGCGCAGTTTGCGCCAGCCGAGGATCGACCAGAGCGCTCCCACAGATATGAACCAGAGCGAGATGAACATGATCGTAAATTCTCCGCCCAGCTCCCCCATCCAGTAGAACAGGATTCCCAGCAGGGCCGGCAGCAGACCGGCCCAGGATCTGCATGCCGGCTCGCAGGACAGTTCCTCCCGCTTTTCCCAGACCAGATATGCGACCACCAGGGGAATGAAATAACTGTAAGTAAAATCATCCTGCCCCCACTTGCCAAAGAGGTAGGCTGAAGTGCTCTGATACATGATCGACACCAGTGCCAGGAAGATCAGGCAACCGCCCAGCATCGGCAAAGAAACCGCCTTGCGCATTTAATACTCCTCTTTCAACGGCAACCGGAGGTCTGGTTCAACCAGCATGTCATGGTTACTTTCAGGAACTCGGACACTATACAGAAGGAATGTTACAACCGTAGGGCAGGCGCGTGAATGTTGTGTTGAATTTTCAAGGCATGGATGTGTGGGGGTTAGAAACAGGAAAATTGCAGAGCTAAAAGTACTGCAAGCAGAGAGGGGGGGCTTATTGAAGCATAAATTCGCTTTATCAGGCTAACACAGGTTCTCTATTAGATCATGATATTCATCAAGTATCTTTTCCCTGGAAAACTTCTCTTTTGCGGAAGCATAGGCTCTAACACCCATCTGCCGCAGTTTATTTGAATCAGAACGGGCAGCAATGATCGCCTGGACGAGACAACCCGCATCAACCGGAGGCACGACCCATCCAATATTTTCTTCCCGCACCAGAAGCGACACTTCAGAGTCCTCTCTGGTGACCGCAATAATCGGCTTGCCGGCCGCCATCAGGTTATAAGTCCGACTCGGCACACCTGCTCCTGTTACACCAAGCAACAACGAGATCATTGAAATGTCGCAGGCATTCAGGAAACAGGATTGCTCCGAACGAGGTCGCTGGCTCACTATGGTAACATTTCTGAGCCCTCTTCGGGCTATTTCGGACTCCATCCAATTTCTCTTTGATCCTGAACCGATAAAGAGAAAATGAATCGTATCATCGGCATTCAAAAGCGATATGGCTTCAAAAATGAACTCGATGTCTTGCGCTCTCCCCATATTTCCAACGCAGGAGACCACAAATTTGTCTGTCAAACCTAACTCCTTGAGCAGTACGTTCTCAGCTTTGGGTGCCGGAAAAACAACATCGGTATCGGCCCAACTCCGAATAATACGAATATGATTCCCTCCGGAACCTATCCGCTTTTCTGCCAATGCCTTCATGTCTCGCCCCAGGACTACAATACGGTCGGCACTTTTAAATAGGTACTTGTTCAAAAGTCCAAAACAGGTATCTATCAAACCATTGGATTTAATCATCCCGGTTGCAACCAGAATCTCCGGATACACGTCTTCAAGTCGCAGGATGCAGGTTGCGCCCTTGCACCAAGAAACTATTTTTGCCATGTATGGGGAAGACGGGGGACTCGTTACAGCGACGATGATATCCCCTTTTTTTACGTTGACGAGTGCCTTGAAAAGTGTGGAAATACTAAAGGTGAAAATATTTACAAGTCTAAGTAGAAGGATATCCTTGTTCAGCGTTGTACCCTTGCAGCGTTGTATATCAACACCATTTCTGGTCACTTTACGGGCTACCCGTGAACCACGAGCGGTAACTGTCGGTGAACTGCACAAGACGTGGACGCTATACGTTCCAGCAAGGCCCTCTGCTATCCCGGTCGTATAAAAAGCGGTGCCCTGCTCATCCGGGTAATAAACTTCCGAGAGAAACCAGATATTCTTGTCCCCTGCTACCATTACTACTTGTGCCACACGGTCTGGTTCACATAACTTGTATAACTCATAATGATGCGAACGACTTTTTCCGACACATTTGGTGTCTGATAATCCTCAACGATGCGCAGGGTTCGTTCGGCTCTCCTCCCCTGGGTTTTCAGTATGTCCAGCGCCTGCCGAATTGTGTTCCAGTCGAGACCGGTCATCATCACGGCCGCTTCTTCCATTCCTTCCGGCCGTTCATGGGCTTCGCGAATATTAAGAGCAGGGAAATTAAGAATTGAAGATTCTTCGTTGATCGTACCACTGTCTGACAAAACAGCATGGGCATTGATCTGCAGTTTGACGTAGTCTGTCAGTGAAAATGGTTTGTGCAGCTCAATTCTCCGGTCAAGCAGAACTCCAAACTCTTCCAGTTTTTTGCGCGTGCGCGGGTGAGTAGTCACTATCACCCGCATGCCAAATTCATCAACCAAACCTTTCAGAACCTGGATGTAGTTGTTAAAATTTTGTTCCGAATCCACATTCTCTTCACGATGACAACTGACAACGAAATACTTGCCGGCCTCCAACCCCAGTTTCACGAGAATTTTTGAACGTTCGATCTTCGGCAGATAGTGATGCAACACCTCGAACATGGGACTGCCGGTTTTGACAATCCTGTCCGGCGGCAATCCCTCCCGAAGAAGGTAGTCCCGCGAAATTGTACTGTAGGGCAGGTTGATGTCGCTGATATGGTCAACAATTTTGCGGTTAATTTCTTCCGGAACCCGCTGATCGAAACAACGATTGCCAGCCTCCATATGAAAAACTGGAACCTTGCGACGTTTGGCGGCAATTGCCGAAAGGCAGCTGTTTGTGTCACCAAGGATCAGCACTGCGTCCGGCTGGATTTCCGCAAGGACCTTGTCAACACTACTGATGACCAACCCGATTGTTTCTGCAGCGCTCTCGCCTACTGCATTCAAAAAATGGTCCGGTTGTCTTAATTCAAGATCATCGAAAAAAATCTGATTAAGTTCAAAATCATAATTTTGGCCGGTATGGATCAGAACATGTTCAACGTGTCGGTCAAGCACGGCCATGACACGTGACAGGCGAATGACTTCGGGACGTGTTCCGACTATGGTCGCCACCTTCAGCTTTTTCAATTCAACTCCTTATCATCACCGGTTCGAAATAGGTATCCGGTATTTCCGGGTTATAGGCTTCATTGCACCACATTACAGTCACCAGATCGGTTTTGCCGGTATTGGTGATGCTGTGGGTGTAACCGGTCGGTATATCAACGACTTCCAGCTCTTCTCCGGAAACCGGGTAGTTGATGACCTCTGTGCTGCCGACTTTTCTAAACCTGATAATGGCCTGTCCGCTGACCACCAGGAATTTTTCATTCTTGGTGTGGTGCCAGTGATTGCCTTTGGTAACTCCCGGTTTGGAAATATTGACCGACACCTGTCCTCGATCAGCAGTTTTTACGAATTCGCTGAATGACCCGCGTTCATCCACATTCATCTTCAGCGGATAGCTGAAACTGTCGTGTGGCAGATAACTCAGATAGGTACTGTACAGCTTTTTTGTGAAGGGGTCGGACATATCGGGGATGTTGATATTTGCCCGGGTTTCTTTGAAAGATCGGATCAAATCCGCGACTTTGCCAAGCGTAATGGAATGTAAGGGTTGAACCTGACAATAAATCCCCGATGTGTGTGGTTTGCCATCCATGACAGAGATAAAATCATTGATGACATCGTCAATGTAGACCAGATTCATCGTTACGGTGGGATCGTTTACCTGGATCGGAAGATCATTGGCTATGTTATTGCAAAAAGTTGCAACCGCGCTGTTGTAGTTTGGCCGACACCACTTACCGAAAATATTCGGCAGGCGGTAGACATAAACAGGAGCGCCGGTCGCTTTGCCGTATGAGAAAACAGTGTCCTCGGCTTCACGCTTGCTGATGCCGTAGGGATTGTTCTGTGCCGCCTGGGTGGAAGAACTGATCAATAGAGGAGTTTCTTTACCATACTCAATCAGGTCGTAAACTACGGTCCGAGTCAAGTCGGCATTGCCGGTGGAAAACTCGTCCGGACTCTGCGGGCGATTGACTCCCGCCAGGTGGAATATGAAATCCGCATCCCTCACCAAAGCATGCAGTGCAGCAGGTTCGTCATCAACATCGAAACCGGTCACTGAAATATCGGTTCGATGTGATAGTGTTACTACGAGGTTTTTACCCACAAAACCGCTTGCGCCGGTCACCAACACGTTGGTCTTTTCAGACACGACCGTTCCCCCCCACACTCTGCAATGCTTCATTTATAATATCAAGTTTTAGTAGGAGTTCCGTCATTCCTTCGACATCAAGTCGCCTGGTATTGTGGGAGTTATAATCCTCAATGCGCGAAACGTCCTCCTGGCCTTCTACAAAAAAACATGCATAATTCAAATCGCGAACATCGGCCGGCACTCGAAAATAATCCCCCATATCCACGGCTTTTGCCATTTCCTCACGGTTCAGAAGGGTTTCATATAGTTTCTCGCCGTGGCGGGTACCGATGGTACGGATTTCGTTTTTGACATCGAACAGTCGCAACATCGCCTGGGCCAGCGTATGGATGGTGGCTGCCGGCGCCTTCTGGACAAAGATATCGCCGGGGTTACCGTTCTCAAATGCGTAGAGCACCAAGTCAACAGCATCGTCGATAGTCATCATGAAGCGCGTCATATTCGAATCGGTCACCGACAAGGGACTTCCCTCCTGGATCTGCTTGAGGAACAACGGAATTACAGACCCTCGTGAAGCCATCACGTTTCCATAGCGGGTGCCACTAAATATAGTTGTTGTATTGCCATACATACGGGCCTTGGCCACCATCAGCTTCTCCATCATAGCCTTACTGATCCCCATGGCGTTGATCGGATAGACCGCCTTATCGGTGCTCAGAACGATAAGGTTCTTCACATGAGAAGACATGGCGGCGTTCATTACGTTTTCAGCGCCCAGGTTGTTGGTGCGCAAAGCCTCCATGGGGAAGAATTCACACGAAGGCACCTGTTTCAAAGCAGCCGCATGAAAGACGTAATCGACCCCCCTCATGGCCGGCAGGATACTGTCGTAGTTGCGCACATCGCCAATGTAAAACTTAACCTTGGGATTTGCCAGTTCGATTCGCTGGTCCTCCTGCTTTTTCTCGTCGCGGCTGAAGATACGGATCTCGCTGATATCCGTATCAAGGAAACGGCGCAGCACGGCCGTGCCGAACGTACCGGTGCCTCCGGTTATCAGTAACGTCTTTCCTGCAAACATAAGACTCCCTTCCAAACCTCTTAACAAATCGATACGAGATCCAGAGAATCATACAGGACTAATATGTATATGTTGTTACAGCGGGGAAATAGTTATGTAAAGAAAACAGAAATATTACAAAAGTGGAGGTTACAGCGTGCACCTGAGAGGAAATTAGTCATGTTGAAAATGGGGAAAACATCTCTCATAATACATTTTCCCCTTTCGGTGAATCTGACATTAATCCTGTTCGACTACCAACCGGCCGATGCCGTGATACTCGAAACCGGCATCAGTCATCTTCTGCGGCTGATAGATATTACGGCCGTCAAATATCAAAGGCTGCTTCAATGCCTGTTTAATTCGATCAAAGTCCGGGTTGCGATACTCGCTCCACTCGGTAACGATTGCCAGGGCATCAGCTCCTGCCAGAATTTCGTACAGATTTTCGCTGTAGACAATTTGCTCGCCAAAGTGCTTGCGGGCCTCGTGCAATGCTTCTGGATCGTGGGCGCGCACCTCTGCCCCCAGATCAAGCAGGGCATTGATAACAGTCAGGGAAGGCGCCTCACGCATATCGTCCGTTCTTGGTTTGAAAGCCAGTCCCCACACGGCAACGGTAATACCGGCAAGCGGCTGAGCCGCAGAGATGCCAAGTCGTCTGAGGATCTTGTCGGGCAGCACCCGTTTCTGCCGGGCGTTGGCCTCTTCAACCGCCCTGAGCAGCAGAAAATCGTAGCCGATCTCCTCGGCGGTTTTGACCAGAGCCGACACGTCCTTGGGAAAGCAGGAACCGCCATAGCCGACACCCGGAAACAGAAAGTCATAGCCAATACGGGAATCGGAGCCGATCCCTTCCCGTACAGATGAGACGTCAGCCCGCATCAGTTCGCACAGGTTGGCGATCTGGTTCATGAAGGAAATCTTGGTAGCCAGCATTGCGTTGGCGGCATACTTGGTCATCTCGGCACTGCGGATATCCATAACGATCATGCGGTTGCTTTTGCGCATGAACGGCGCATACAACTCCTTCATGATCTCTGCTGTGCGTACATTGTCGCTGCCGATGACAACCCGATCCGGTTTCATAAAGTCGTCGATGGCGGCACCTTCCTTCATGAACTCAGGATTCGAAACCACATCAAACTCAAGAGAGAGGTCGCGAGCCAGCAGTTCTTCCTGTACCGCCGCCCGGACCTTGTCGGCAGTACCAACCGGAACCGTGGATTTATCGACGATGATCTTGAAATCCTCCATGCTCCGGCCAATTTCGCGGGCAACCCCGATTACATACTGCAGGTCGGCCGAGCCATCCTCTCCCGGCGGGGTACCGACGGCAATGAAACAGATCAGAGAAGATTTGACCGCTGCCGTCAGATCAGTGCTGAAAGAGAGTCGCCCTTCAGAGCTGTTACGCAGTACCAGTTCCTTCAAGCCAGGTTCATAAATCGGGAGAATTCCCTCTTTAAGCCCTTCTATCTTGGCCGCATCAATATCAACGCAGACCACGGTGTTGCCACTCTCGGCAAAGCAGGTTCCGGCCACAAGTCCAACATAGCCGGTTCCGATAACGCAAATTTTCATGGTGCTATTGATCCTTTCACTATGGAATAAAGTTATGCCTGGCTTATATTCGACCGCCTCTCGAGATAATCAGGCATGCCATGCGTGTAACATGACTGTCCTCAAAGAAAAATTCCCTGTATTTAATATGCCTTTAAATTTAGTCTTGTAGCCGATTGACTCAAGAAATTCTTTCACTTGTTTCGGATGATCCGCATTATGGTACGTAGTTACGGCAATTTTTGGTTTGAGACTTTTTAAAAGCTGTTTGCCGGATTTAAGGATTTCCATATCGTACCCCTCGGCATCTATTTTTATGAAGTCCAGGCGGGGCCATTTTTCCCGCTTCCACAGTTCATCCAGTGGTAACATAGCAACAGGATAGGAGCTTTCAAACTGTTCCGGAACAATACGGCTTGCACCAGGATTAACCGGATCATCCCAAAATTGCATGGTAGCCGAATCAGGCCCAATAAGAATTTCGTGTATCTCCGGCTGATCCAGTTGCCACTCATTAAATAGTTTCCTGATCAGAGCACAATTTGCCCGAGACGGCTCTATTACAATCACTTTTGCACCTTTGGTAGCTGCGACCGCAGCAAATGCTCCTTCACAAGACCCGATATCCAATACAATGTCATTCTCACCATAACTGGTTTCAGATGTTATGTATTGATGCGGATGATCTGGAGAAAGCAATTCAGAAATTATCATTCGACACGTGGTTGAATTTGAAATTGCAGGGAAAAAGTATTTGTGGCCACCTACTTTAATAATACGAAATTCGCTGTTTAATTCTTCTTCAATCACATTTTCTTGCAAGAATTTACTTTCAACCCGCTGAGAAGTTTGGAACCACCAATAGGGGTTAACTCTTGCCAACGGCTGAATAAGCTCGGAAATCAATTTCATCTTATTGTGTCTCCTGAAAATTTTATTGGGCAAAACAACCATCAACAGATTTATATTCGAGGCACTTGATAAAAATGGCCGGGAAACAACCTTCTGAGAAACCATTTGAAAGTAATGACCCAGGCTAAAGGGTGCCATGATCTGATTAAAAGAAAAAATGCATCAACTATTCTCAGACATTTCAGCCGGTGCACCGCACGCATCAAGTTATTTGACTGTTTCATCACCACTACCGAAGGGGGGAGAAATTCCGGATCGACATAATCATATAAAACTTCCTTCAGCATACGCATTTCGCTGTCTAAAACTGATTCGTCCTGCCTCACTGATGACGTTAATGACGCATGATCACCTTGATGCTCTTCAATCAAAACCTTATTCAAGAGCAGCAGGTCTCCATATTTAAGAATATTTGCAAACCATAGGGTATCCACTGCGTAGAGTATTTTATTATTCAAGCACGTCAGATAGGCCCCATTTTCAATGGCGGTTCTTCTTACAAAAACTTGTGTTGGGATACCGATTTCAACATCCTGCAAGTACATTGCATAATGAGCAGTTTTTGACGGGATCAATTCTAAGCGCTCTTTACCACGCCTGTCCTGTTTTACTAATTTTCCCGACATATAGTGATCAGCCATGCAAGAGACAATGGCTACGTTAGTATAAGTGCTTACTGCAGACATAAATTCTGTAAGACAATCGGGACGCAGTACATCATCGTCATAGCAAAGCTTGATCCATTCCCCCCTGGCTTGTTGCAGTGCAAAGTTTACGTTACCTACTTGACCGTGTGGTCCCGGGTTCCTGAATACTCGAACACGCGAATCTCGGGTGGCAAGCTCGGAAATATACTCCCAGGTAGCCCCGGAGGACTGTTCATCATCGCTTAGAATCAATTCCCAACCGGAATAGCTTTGATTCAATACCGAGTTGATTGATCGTCTCAACAAATCAAACCGTTTATATGTCGGGATAACAACAGACACTGAGGGGTGTGCAACTTCCATAGTGCGGCTCCGGATTGCTGTTTCAGACTTTTATGGAATAAATTTCATGTAACGCTGCTTTAATCCCGATCGGGGTAAACCTGCCCGCGCGGCGAATTTCATAAATTTTTGCATCAACCAGAAACCGGTACCAAAAGCCCTGCAAAAAATGACAGACCAGCCCTTCCCGGCCATCCAGAAACCCCCGTTTCAGAAAATACCGGTAACAAAAATAGATAACAGGGCGCAGAAACAGTGGAATACTCAGGTATAAATTCTTGAGCCAGCGCTTCCTCTGTTCCCCTGTTCCGAAGAAGTCGGGTTCCACTGCATCAGATGTAAACAGATTGTATTGCAAATTGAGTGTTTCGATTGCCTCGCGAGTTGCATAGCCATTGTGTTTTTCCGTCCACCACCCCAGACTGCGCTTGTTGTCATCAACAAAATCGAACTCAAATTTGATTGCATCCCCATCTGTGAGCTTCATGTGTTCATCCATCCAACGTTCTTCGCACCTGCCGTGACCATGCCGCCATATTCTCAAAAATGATATCGGGTAATAACAGCCATGACGGATCCAGCGGCCCATGAAAAACACCCGGCGGGTCAGATATAGACCGGTCACGGATTCGGGCAGAAGGGACATTCGTTCACTGATTTCATTGCCCAACTCATTCGTTACAAATTCATCTGCATCAAGCCTGAAAACCCATTTCGTCTCAATTGGCAGATTATCGAGCGCCCAATTCACCTGAATAGCGTGATTGGTCCATTTGTTCTGATAGACTTGTGCGCCAAGACTTTTCGCAAGCTCGACAGTTGAATCGGTTGAATATGAATCAACAATGAAAATGTGCTTTGCAAAAGCCTGCACACTCTTTATGCATCTTTCAATATGGATTTCCTCGTTAAAGGTCAGAATGATTACTGATATATCCTGGGTTTCCATTGAATACTCTCCAAGCAATTCATGAGTGTTGTATAAAATCCGGCTTCGGTCCGTTACCCAACACCCAGCTATACGCACAAGACATATCAGAAGCTATTTTCGACCATGAATAGCAATCTGCGACAAGCTTCCGGCCGCGTTGCCCCATTTCATGACGTTCATCATCTGACAATGCTACGGCAGAGCGTAACGCCTCTGCCAGCGGTTCCACTCCGATATCCACCCACCAACCACAATTATGAGTTTCAAGTTCCTGCCACGGAGTTCCTGTGGTGGTAATCACCGGTAGTCCGCAGGCAAGAGCTTCGGCGATTACAATGCCGAAGTTTTCAGAGAACGTCGGCAGTACAAAAAGGTCAGCATTAAAATACCACTTCCACTTGGCATCATCATCAATTGAGCCGACAAATTCGAAACTATCCCGCAATCCAGCCGCATTGATCGCTGCCATGACCTCCTGTTTATGGCCACCTTCATCGGGTCCGGCAATAATGATCTTCCAACCCGCAACGATAGCCTGTTGCCAGGCTGATACCAGATTCAGCAAACCCTTCTTGGGATGCACCCGCGAAAGAAAAAGTATCGTTTTTTTGCCGTCCTTTGACGGACTCCGCTCCCGCCATTGTGGCAGATCGACCCCGTTTGGAAGAATTACGACAGGTTTCTGAAGCCCCAGATCCCGAAAGTTATCTGCCTCCTGCTGTGAAGTGGCATGAATGAGGTCAACAGAATCCAGATCATTTTTAAGATACAGATTCCATGCAATTTTTTTCTTGAGCGCCTTATGATTCATCGCCCAGGGCTCGAGCATGCCTCTAAGACTCACGATTACAGGCGTTTTCGTTTTTCTGCCAACCCCGACAGCTAAATGGTTGTTCATCATCCACACACCCTGATCGTGAATAATTGAGCTACCGGCATGCTCTTCAACTTTTCGAACCAGATGATTCCTCATCCGGAAGAGCGCCCGTAACCTTCCGGGCCTGGACCAGCCGATCGGGAAATAATTGATTGCATAGTCTTTGCCCTCAGCGACAGGACTTACTGAAGTTGTTGAACTCAATGCTAGCAGACTGACATTAATATCGGAATGTGTGCTCAGGTGATGTGCAAGGCTGGGAACCGACCGTGATGGTCCTCCTGATTCAGAAGCGATTCCGGCAATCGTGATAAAAATATTCATTCCATCTCCGAAAAATTAAAGTGAGTTACCAACAGAGTGAATTTTCGTAACCTGGTCTGAAAGTAATCGATCTGCAATTACGCGCGCCCGCTCATCATAGCTGTAGGCGGGCACACAGCGCTTATAGGCCTTCTCGACCATCTCCCGGCGGACTTCATCATGCGCCAGGTAATAATCAATTTTTTCGCATAATTCTTCTGCATCACGGAAGACATCAATCTCTTCTCCAGGTGTGAACAACTGCCGCACCTCGTGATTATCAACATGCAGCATGAACCCCTTGCACGCCGGTATCTCAAAGGTCCTGGTCGATACCAAATCAGCCCAGGCATTTGTACCGACAGCACCCATATGAACAGCAAGATTGATTCTGGCTGAATAGATGGCCTGTGCATATTCCTGCCCATGGAGTGGCACACCTGCGATTGATTCACCGAACAGCGCTCGATCCCGGATAGTATTCCAGCGATTCCCATAAATTTTGAGCTTGGCCCCGGGGAATCGTATCTTAACCGCCCGCAGCCAACGCTCTTTTTCCGCCGTGTGACTTCCGATGTAGACAATATCGGCACCATTACCAGATGAACCATTTTGAGACGGCGGTTCATGAAATCCGGAAACATAGCCATGGTGCAGAAAATCGACCCGGTCAGCACCAAATTTATCATTCAGATATTCAACATGAAATGACTTGGTAGTGATGATCCGGTTGTAATGTTCTAAATCTGACTCGTGTACGCCCGGATGCGTAAAGTGAAAATCAGGCCAGTAATTAACCGTCAAAATGCCGAGTTGCCTGATGCGTTGTAACGTTTTAGCCGTTATGAAATTGCCCTTGACCGTCAGAAAAAAAAGTGGTCTCACCGCTTTTACCTTTTCAATAATGGCATCGTTATAGTTGCGAATGGTCAAAGGCAATCTCAGCCGCGAAGCGATCCGCGCGTACCTGCCGGAGTAATTTCCGCCATATTCAGCACTGTCAACCTGGTGAACCTGCCATCCCAACCGCCGGAAACCATTGGCAAGACCAAATTCCGTCGTGAGACCGTTGAAACTTCCCGCAATAACAATCTGTTGGTTTGACATAAGAGCATTTCCCTGACTGTTAAATTCGCTATTCAGGACGCATTTGCGGTACGGCTCAAGCGACCTTCCACTTCACTTAAAGCTGCACTCCGTCGATCCCTGAAGAGCAGGTGCAGTACGGAAATAATGAGACAGGATCTCAAAAAAACAATATTCTGTTGGGCAAAACCGGTCTCGAACTTCAGGATAAGTGTATAAACCGCGCTGATCAGTATCAGCAACCTAGTAACCGAGGCCTTCTCCCGTATATTGGCGACGCTTCCGATCACGCCCCAAAACAGGCCCGTACAGAACATGCCGCACAGAACGCCAAGCGTTCCAAAGTTCCAGTAAAACTCCCCCAGGAAGGTTGTGGAAATATAGGTATTCTTATTGGCTGACAGCTTTAACTGCCGGTTGAATGTTTGCCCTACACTAAAGGCCGGTTTGTTGGGCATAATCAGCCGAGGAATGAAAACGAAGGGTAGTTCAATATATGTTTTGCCACCCATGAATGGCAAATCAACACCGAACCTGTGTACGGTTAATTCGATAATGGTTTTATAATCATTTCTGCCGGCAAATTTATCCAACCCGTCAAAGGGTTTCTTTTCTTTGGCGTTACTCGCAACAGCTTTATCCATAAGAACATCAATCGAACCCATTGACTTCATGACTGACAGAGACTTGGATTGAAGCGCAGTACGATAGGCATATGACAGGGGAAAGTAGATGATGAGAACAGTTGCAAATATGGCAACCCACCGCAGTGGAAGCTTGCCGTCATAGATCCATTTCGTTACAAGAAATGTGGCAATAAACGATATACCAATTTCTTTAGAATTAAGAATCAGGCCGATAGGTAACTTTACAGCAGCTATTACCAAGATGACGACTAACAGATTATAGCTTCTGGTTTTCATATAGGCATATGACAGCAGCACTGCACCAAATGGCTCTAGCATGCGGGAAAACACAGTCATGGCAGCACTTGACTCACTACCCAAATCTACATTTTGTCGATAATCCACTGCGATCTGCATTAAATAGGTTGCATATAACCCAACAACAACACAGATGATCCCGAGAACGACTGTGTTCCCTGTTTTCCAGTCATCCGAGAAAGGCATTTGTTTTGATCGCCCCAAGATCCTGGCGGCAACAATATACCCAACAAAAAGTGCGGCTATTCCAATCAGAATCACCAGTTCTGCATGCGTTAATATGCTATTTTCCGCAGTTACATAGCGCCCACGTAAATCCAGAAAATATGAGAGTAGATCATTGAATCCAAAGTACAGAAACATCAACGGACCAGCCAAAACCAGTAAACAATAGCGACCACTCGACTCCTTCACCAAAATAAACGGGGCCATGCAGAGTGAAAAAACCATAAAAAGGAACAACCCCGGATCGTGACCAACCCGTGAATCAAATGCCATGCAGATGCCCACTACCACTAAAAACAGGAAGATGGTCAGGAAGTACCAGCCGGTACGGCCTAAACCTGATTTCCTGGCATCATGAATATTTTCGTTGTAGTTAAGCCTATCGTTGGCACTTATCATCTGTAGCTCTGCTCCAGCCAGCCTGTTACCGATTATTTTTTCGTTGTTGTTCATACTTATTGGCACTTAATTTCATTTATACTTTTTACACCCAACGCCCTCTCCACATCTTTCGCTTCTCTAACCTTTACTCCGCTTTTCCACTCAATATATGCAGGAGATGAAGAACAAACCTGATTCGACTCTACGGATAAGCCTTTCAAATCTGCAATGCCAGATTGTGAAAAGTAAAACAGACTCTTTGACAATTTAAAAAATAAATTATCTCTTACAAGATAATCTACTGGCGGATATGGCTCCGCATCAAAAGAGACTCCGTAGGCACCTCCTGAAAACTTATTACCAATAATTTTGACGTGTTGAGAGTGCATTACAGAGAATATAATATGAGAACAAGAGGTATCCGCCGACAATACTAGATCGTTGCCTTCAATAATGAGTGGTGGATGCAGTTCCAGATTACCCCGCACTGATATTCCATGCCCCTCATCCATCAATATCCGGTTATGCTTGATTGTCGTAATTGCGTTTAAATCATCAATATCGACAAAAATCCCTGCTGAAAAAGTTCCCGGTAGCCTGACTTTTTCAATGAAATTATCGATAATAAGTGCTGACGAATGAGAACAAATACCGCATCCGCCTGAAGTAAGATTACGTATTGTATTACGGGATATGGTGACATTACGATTACCCTTCTTGATATCAATGCCATCGCCATTAAAAGCTGATGTCGGGCCTGCTCCAGCCCAACCAAAACTTGGGTCAGATGGGTCGCCAATACGGTTGTCGCTAATATCCAGGGATTTCCGGGTGGCATATTTACCGATGTAAATACCTTCTGCACCACTTTGGCGAATGGTATTGTTTCGGATAGCAATCATGTCGTAGTTCATGCCACCAGACAGGCACACAGCAGAATAGGCATTGCCAATAAAAGTATTATTCTCAACCAGTACGCTACCCTGGATCTGCTTGTCCCCTTGCCACCAGACCCCGATGCCATAGCGATTTGCCAAGTCGATTTCCAGGTCGCGGACAGTTAAATTATTTATCCGTGCTTGCTTGATTTCAAAGATGTTTTCTTGCCTACCAATATGGAAGGTTTTTGATATGGACGTAACCGGATCAAGAGGTTTGACATACAAATTTTGTGAACGCTTGTCGTAAAAGAATTGTCCATTCCCGTTCAGATTTTCCAAAGATGTAACCTTCTTGTAAAATTTGTTGCCCGATTCCATTACCAATTGGACTTCCCAGTTTGTCCAATCTTTCCGTGTGTGCGGCCTCGGGAAATAGGTGTAATAGATGCCGTTATCACGCTTCTTCCAGTCAGATATTTTACTGGTGATACTGCCAACTAACCGGGGTGGCGCTCCGGCACCATACGCGCCAAACGTAAGATCAGGGGATTCTACATTAATCATCACATCGAACCATTCCCCGCCTCGTTTAAATAGGACTACATCACCTGCGTCATAGCGCTTCAGGTTGACGCGCCTGATTGATTTCCAGGGTGTTGCTTCGGTAGTGCCCTGATGAGTATCATTTCCAGCGAGGCTGTCTATGTAATAGGATTGCGCAGATGAGGTTTCGACTACGGCAAAAAAACTCAACACGAGCATCACGATGGTTGGTGTGACGTTTTTTACGGATGGCAGGTTGGTGGAAAGCAATGATCGATTATGCGACTTCACAATCGAAGCAAAGTACGTAATTATTAGCATGACTCCAAAATAGACCGGTACAGCCATCGCCGCTCCGACAAGCCCGAATATCTTTATTCCAGCAAAAGCTGAAAAAAGGCTGATCGCTGCACCGGCAACCTGGATAGTGAGAATTCTTCCGGTATATCCATACGCGTAGCAGACTTTGACAAAAACATCAGAGAGTGCCAAAAGAACATAACCACCGGCAATCCAGAGCATCAACGTCACACCACTCCGGTACTGTTCCGCAAGCAATACCTTTATAAGAAGATCGTCAAATAGCGCAATGCACGCAAATCCGGATCCGGTTGCAACCACAACCAGTAACAACCATTTCCTCAAGAGGATTTGTGCTTCATTGTCCTTCCCTCCGGCAACCAATTGGTTGTACAGCGGGCGCAAGGTTAATTCCACAATACCGGAAGCCATCAGAAACGGTCTGCTCATAAGCCCATAGACCGCTGCATAAATTCCAGCCGATTCCAGACCGAGAAGCCCACCGATCATATAGCGGTCACCTATTCCATTCATCCACCCGAGGGCCGACATGGGAGCCAAAGGCCGCGAGTATTTTGAAATCAGGTTTTTTAATGTTATCTCGTCCTGAAAAGTTGTATGTACTGACGGAGTATTCTCAGGCTTGGCTAATACGTAGAACAACAGCAAAATGCTTGTCGAAGTGAGAGCGTATGCCATAAGTATGGACGTGATGTCTGCACCCAACACGTTAACTGCAAACACTGCGGCAATTGGTCTGCCCCACGCTTCTGCAACGGACACCATGGCATAACACGTGTGTTTTCGGGCAGCATTGAGCAGAGTTGTCTCAAAGTTGCGCATACCATCAAGCACCAGCAGCAGCAAGCAAAGCAGCACTACTGAAATATCCAGTTTTCCGAACATGATACCTAATGGCGTTACCAGAACTACTAGTGCAAAAAAAATGCTGATTCGTTTGATCAGGATATTACGGATCGAAACTCGTAACAGAGAGAGCCGTCCATCGGAGTATTCAGGATAATATTTAAGGGCTGCCTGCAGGACCGGGGATACAAGTGTTCCAAGTGCGAGTGAAACAATTCCGATTATCAGCGTTGCTGCTCCGAATATCTCCGGCACGACATATTCAGTGAGTACACGGATACCAATAAGCGTACCCAAAGCCGAACCGATCTGCCCGATAGTTACCCACGCGCCTTCGGTGAGTATCTTGCGCCGTGAATTAAGCGACGACATCTATCGTGCTCTCTTCGGCACAGTGTCGAGAAAGCTATGGACACGCGCTTCAAAATTAATACTGGAAAAATAGTCCAGCCCTTCAGTTACCTGACGAGGTTTTCCCAAAGCTTGTATGACTGCTGCAATGATTTCGGCAGGCTTATCCGGGTCTACCAATATACCCAGCAAACCATCCCGTAGCGCCTCTCTACTGCCATCAACGGTGCTGGCAACCGCAGGAATACCGCAAGCCATCGCCTCCAACAACACGATGCCGAACCCTTCTCCCCTGCTCGGCATTATGTACGCATCTGCAAGCCGGTAATGGTCAGCTTTCTCCTCTTCTGAAACCATACCGGTGAATATGACCAACTCTTCAATCTTCAGTGACTTCACCTTCTGTTCCAACCGTTCCCTATCCCTGCCACTTCCAGCTATCAGATAGGCAATATTTGGTATTTCCACAACGAGTAACGGCAATATCTCCATTATTTCATCGAAGCCTTTGGCACGCTCTTTGGAATCAAGCCTACCAAGAGTCATGAGGACAACTCTACCGTTGAGACCATACCTATCCAACAAAACCTGGTTTTTTGGAGCTGGAGTAAATAATCCTAGGTCAACGCTATTAGGCTGAATTACGAACGTGGCGTTTTTTAGGTTTGACCACTCGGTAAAACGTTTTCTGGTATATTCACTGACCGAAATCAGAATATCTATCTTCCCGGAAAGGTAGTTGACGATACGGCTTCGCGTTGGTTGCCAGGCATCAATGCCATGTATTATCAACGCGAGTGGTGCACCCAGCATCAGGCGACAAAGGTACGATAGCGGAACAAGATTAATGTGACCGCAGACGATGAGATCGTAGCGTCGGCGTTGGAGAATCATCAACAGTATCTTAAAAATGAATCTGGATTTACTGTTCAAACCGTCCGTCACATAGGTTAAATTTTTTGGGAGATTACCCGAAGGATTGGGCATGAGGCGCGGTACCGCGACCACTTCATCAACGTCGGGATAAGAACAGAGTGATGTCAGCAAATCGCGGTTGAATTTCGAGATGCCACCGTGCCCGCCAAAGGCATCGGTCACCAGACAAAGTATTTTCATTGTTTTCTCGATAGATAATTCATGCCCATGTACTTACCTGTCTGCTGAAAATAGTTTATTCGTGGCTTATTTTTTACTCTCTCATTCAGAAACAGATTTTTACTTAATATTTTCAGATCGATTTCTTCCACCTACCCGAAAGACGCAACACCATATTTGAGCCAATATCCAAAGATTTTTACGTATTCCCTCAGCACACTTTCGAGCAGCCTTTTATTCCCAAAAATGTCGGTCAACGGAACTCCATCCGTAGGAACTGAAAAAAAATTTATCTTTTCAGTCCTGGATTCGAAAACCGCCGTCGCTCGCCGTGAGTGGAACCATGAGGTTACGAGGAGGGCATTCTTCATGTTCCGTTGTTTAAGAACAGGAATACTGAATAATGCATTTTCAAAAGTACTGGAAGCCGCTGGTTCGAACAAAATGGCTGACTCCGGCACACCTGCAGCAATCAAATTCACCCCCATTAATTCAGCTTCATTTTTGCCAGTAACCAGGACAGTGGGTGCATAGCCGGCTTGATACAATGCTGCTGCCTTCTCCACCCGGCTCACATTCTCACCTCCAAGCAGGACAATGACATCTGCTTTGTATGGTTCTTGTCGCTTCACCAGCAGCAACTCAGCAAAAATCAGCCCCATGATTGGAAGTGCAACAACAAACACGAGAACTGCTGCTGCAAACTTGCTAACTGCTCCCCACCGTCTCCAATAGGAACCGCCGGAACTCCCCATTAAACTCCTCCCGCTTCAAGGCCAACGACACCGTAGCCTTCAGAAAGCCCATCTTGTCGCCGCAGTCATGGCGCTTACCCTCGAACAGGCAGCCGTAAATTGCCTCATCTTTGGACAGTTGCAGGATGGCGTCGGTCAGCTGGATCTCGCCCCCCTTGCCAGGCTGCTGGCGCTCCAAGATCGGGAAGATCTCCGGTGTCAGTACGTAGCGGCCGATGATGGCCATATCAGAGGGGGCCTCTTCCGGCCGGGGTTTCTCCACCAGATCGGTCACCTCGAAAACCTGCTTGTAGATCTGGTTTGCCTGCACGCAACCGTAGGAGGAGATGTTCGCCATGGGCACCTTTTCCATTGCTAGCACGGTCCCACGATATTTGCGATAGACATCAAGCAGCTGTTTCAGGCAAGGCGTCTCAGCATCGATGATGTCGTCGCCCAGCAGGACGGCAAACGGCTCGTTGCCGACAAAGTCACGGGCACAGAGGACGGCATGGCCAAGCCCCAAGGCCTGCTTTTGGCGGGTGTAGAAAATGTCTACCAGATCGGCGATCTCGCGCATCAGGGAAAGTTCGTTATTTTTCCCCTTGTCGGCCAGGATTGATTCAAGCTCGAAAGAAATATCAAAGTGGTCTTCGATGGAACGTTTATTCCTACCGGTAACAAAAAGAATCTGCTCGATTCCAGCTGCAACAGCCTCCTCAACCACATACTGAACCAGCGGTTTGTCGATCAGCGGCAGCATCTCCTTTGGAGAGGCTTTGGTGGCCGGAAGAAAACGGGTGCCGAGACCGGCAACTGGGAAGACGGCTTTTTTCACCTGCATATGTGAAGCTCCTTCATCATCAAATGTCACTCCACCGTCACACTCTTTGCCAGGTTTCTCGGCTGATCCACGTCATTGCCCTTGATGGACGACATATGGTAGGCCAGCAATTGCAGCGGGATCGAAAGCAGGATCGGGGCAATCCATTCGCTGCATTCGGGCAGATACATGACCGATTCGGCCTTGAGCGCCACCTCGTTGTCGCCCTCGGTGCAGATGGCAATCACGCGGCCGCCTCGGGCAATGACCTCCTCCATGTTGGAAATCACCTTTTGATAATGGCGGTCCTTCAGGGCCAGGACCACCACCGGCAGGTTTTCGTCGATCAGCGCTATTGGACCATGCTTCATCTCACCGGCCGGATAACCCTCCGCGTGAATGTACGACAACTCTTTCATTTTAAGAGCCCCTTCCAGGGCAATCGGGTAATTGATGCCGCGCCCCAGATAGAGGAAATCGCCGGCATGCTGGTAACGACGGGCAATCGACTCTGCCGCCGAATCAAGCCGCAGGGCCCGCTCCATCAGTGCCGGCAGATGCAGGAGGGTCGCGAAGTGCGGCAGCATCCGCTCCAGCGTGATTGAACCGCCTACCCGGCCCAACCGCAGCATGAGCAGGTAGAGCGCCACCAATTGAGTGACAAAAGCCTTGGTTGATGCGACACCGATCTCGGGTCCTGCATGGGTGTAGATGACCCCTTCCGTTTCACGGGCGATCGAGGAATCGATCACGTTGCAGATGGAAATTGTCCGCGCCCCCCTGATAGTCGCCTCCCGCACCGCCGCCAGGGTATCGGCGGTTTCGCCGGACTGCGAAATGGCTATCAGAAGCGTTTCGGGGCCGATCACCGGATTGCGGTAGCGGAATTCCGAGGCAATGTCCACTTCAACCGGCAGGCGGCAATGCTCTTCCAGCAGGTATTTCCCCACCAACCCGGAATGCCACGACGTTCCGCAGGCCACGATGCAGATCCGGCGCACCTGGGCCAATTCGCTGTCATTGAGTCCCAGGTCTTCCAGGCAGACATCCTCTTCATCTTCCAACAAACGCCCCGCCAGGGTATCCTGCACGGTACGCGGCTGTTCGAAGATTTCCTTGAGCATGAAATGCCGGTAACCATCCTTTTCAGCCAGTAACGGAGACCAGTCGATGTGCCGTGCGATTTTCGTCAAGGAATCGCCGGAAACCGTGGAAAACCGTGCCGAACCGTCTTTGAAAACCACCATCTCGTCATCTTCAAGGAAGACCATCTCGCGGGTATGCGGCAAGATCGGCGGTATATCCGAGGCGACCATGAATTCCCTGTCACCAAGTCCGACCACCAGAGGTGATCCATGTTTTGCGGCTATCATCATCCCCGGCTCCGTTTCGGAAACCAGGCACACGGCATAGGCGCCCTTCAGTTCCTGCAATGCCGCCCGGACCGCCTCCTCAAAACCGCTTCCCCTGACCATTTCATGTTCAATCAGGTGGGCAATCACTTCCGTATCCGTGTCACTCTTGAAATTATGGTTATTACAGTGCAGATCCTTTTTCAGGGTCAGGTAATTCTCGATGATGCCATTGTGCACCAACACCACCGGGCCGGCCTTGTGCGGGTGCGCATTTGTCTCGGTCGGTTTGCCATGGGTAGCCCAGCGGGTATGGCCAATGGCGACAGAACCCTGCATGGGCACGGCGGCCAGCAACCGTGCAAGATTGACAAGCTTGCCCTTGCTCCGCCTGATATGTGCCTGTCCTCCATCAATAGTGCAGATCCCGGCCGAATCGTAGCCACGGTATTCCAGCTTCTGCAGTCCTTCGAGTATGATCGGCGGCGCCGGTTGTTGTCCTATATATCCTACGATTCCACACATGCTGTCAGACCTCCGACCTCTGTTTTGGCTTTGCTCCCACTACCAGTCCGGACATATGGGGTGGCCAGGCAAGAGTATCCGTCTTGCCCGACTTCCAAAACGGTATTCCCATTCAGCCGACACGAATTCATCCGGCTGGCGAATCAGATTCAGGAGACTAGCATAGAATTGTTACAGGCTTGAGGCGGTGCGATAACTTTTTGGAAAAGATTTGTTGCAGATATGATCCGGGGCGCATTACGTCTGATCGCCATACCAATTTCTATTGACGCCACCGGTCCGACTTGTATAGTGCGAGCAGCTGCCACCAGGTTGGCCACGGCATCACAGCCGTCATCAACATGGACAGGATAATCACTAACTATACCGGGATCGGAGTAAATCTGATGTCAGTCGCCACATTCCTGTTTCTCTGCTCTGCGCTTCTAGCCGCTGCCCCCTCTTACGCCGGAACCGACATGGCCGTCGCTACCCGTTATTTTGAAAAGAAAGATTATCCGGCCGCATTAAAGGAAATCAGGCCGCTGGCCGAATCCGGTAATGTCGATGCCCAGTACAACCTGGGGGTGATGTATGACAAGGGCCTGGGCGTTTCCCGAAATGCAGCTGAAGCTGTCAAATGGTATCGCAAGGCGGCGGAACGGGGTCAATCCCTGGCACAATTCAATCTTGGCATAATGTACCAGCATGGCGAACTCGGTGATCCCGACTCCGCCGAAGCGGCCCGCTGGTTCCGACTGGCCGCGGACCAGGATATTGTAGAAGCCCAGTACAGCCTGGGGGTCATGTACCACCGGGGCGAAGGTGTTTCACAGGATTACAAGGAGGCGCTGCACTGGTACCGCCGGGCGGGGAAACGCGGCTTTGCCGCTGCCTTGTATAACCTCAGTGTGATGTACCGCCGTGGTGAAGGCGTAGTCAAATCCATCGAGGAAAGCACAAAGTTATACCAACAGTCGGCAAAAGCGGGAGACTCCGATGCCCAGTACAGCCTGGGGGAACTTTACGAAAAGGGCGAATGGGTAAACAGCGATCCGGTTGCGGCCTGTCACTGGTATCAACTGGCTGCCGGGCAGGAACACCATGAGGCCCAGTATCGCCTGGGCAGGTTGTATGAGAAGGGATTCGGAGTCCATCAGGATTTCGTGCTGGGGTATCTGTGGTATAACCTGGCCGCGGCCGGAGGGCTGGAAGCGGCCAGAACCGCCCGGGACAACCTGGCGCTCAGGATGACGCCGGCCCAGATCGCGGAAGGGCAGAAGATGTCCCGCGAATGGCGGCCGAAACAGGTTAAAGAGCAGACGCATAAATGATCTATCCACTATGAAGATTCAAGGTTGTATTACGACTTTTCGGGTTACAATTGACTGCTCATCCACGGAACTTCCCCTACCCCAAAACTTATCCAGCCGAATCCAGAACAGAAACGGCAGCAGAAACTGGCCCATCAGGTAGACACCCTGATGAAGCGGCATTATTTCCGGAATGTCCAGTGCGGTCCAGACGACATGGCTGATCCGGAACAGGGTATGACAGCCGGCGATCAGAACGACCCCGACGACCACTGCCGCCAGCCGTCGCCATGTCCAGGCGGTGTGTCCGGCCAGAACCAGGGCTATAAAGAGCGGAACAGCGAAGGTGTGATTGTAGATCGCAAAAGGACGAGGCGTCAGAAGCTGGTAACCGGGGTACAGGAAAGAGAAGAAAACCGCAACCAGGCTGTCGAGGAGCGCTACATATGACCGGTTGACGACAACCCAGGGAACGAAAAGCGCCGTGGCGGTCAAGCCGGCCCGCAGCAGGAACGGGAACGGAGACGGTCCGGCGGAGTTCCATCGCATCCAGGCCAAAGCGGCCGCCACTACCAGTATCAACATGGCAACCTGCCCAAGGTAGACATGCAGGACATCGAACATAAATCCAGATACGAAAGGACCGGCCGCGGTAACGAAAGCGATCCGCATGAGATTCATCGCGGAGATAACCATCCCACCCACAAGCAGACCCGCCAGAGTGCGCCGCAACGAGGCGGGCTGAGCCAGAACGAATGCGCCATACAGCAGGCAGGCATACAGCGGTGTGCATTCGGTGACGATCCTGGCGGTAAATCCCTGCAGAATCACCAGGTCGCCCCTCACTTGGGGCGAATATCCGAACAGGCTCAACAGTGCGCCCACCTGGCCGGCGGTTGCACGGCAGAGCGGCGCCAGATGCGGCTCCAGCCAGAGCGCTGTCAGCATGAACAGCGTGCAGAACAGCGCAAAACGGAGCCATGGGGGAGTACGTCTATCCACCATGGGAATGTTCTGCCAGAATCAGTGTCGATTCACCGGTGGGCATTTCTGCCTGGACCGGGTGGAGACTGAGGAGAGTAGACACTTTTCAAAATAGGAACCTCCACGTTTAATGGGCCCTGTATTCCGCGTTCCTTACTCTGGTTTCAGGTTGCGGCAAATATAGCAAATCCAATTGTCGGTTGCATGACAGGATTGTTAATTGTTGGTAACAACAACTTCACATAGCGGCTCAATTCTATAAATCCACCAATTATCCCAGCAATATGTAACCAAATATTTACCTCTTCTCAACTTCACTTCAATAAAGTCTTGCTATAGTGAACATATTAAAAGAACTGATCGATTCGATGGCCCGACGTTAGCCAGCGGGCGGATTTCGTTATTTATTTTTCAGCAAATTATGGAGATCTATCATGGCAAAAACCAAAGTCACACCACGCAGCAACATCATTTCGATGAGAGTAAGTGAAAAGGAACGGCAGATTCTTAAAAAATTAGCGTCGCGTCACAAGTTGAGCATATCGGATATGATGCGGCATGCCATGGAGAGCTTTACCAATAACCAATACGACTCCGGCATGGGACATACGGCATAGTTATTTGATTAATGCTTCAAAACACAATCTGATCCCAATAACGACAGAGGTTACGCAAATGAGAAAGATTAAAAATATGCCACTTGAGTTAGTCGACTGCAAATGCTATCGCCCTGGAGATCCCGAATTTGAAATTGTGGCCAGCCAAGTCACACCGTTGCATAAGATACGGTCTGAATTAAGCTGCAAACAAACTTTATTCCATGAAGAAAAATCCTATTACGGTTGGCGACGGAATGAGAGTGTCAATGATCTATATTCGTATGCAGACAGTAGAATATTAACAGCATAATCCCCCCTTAACATTAAAACCACTCAACACGACTTTCTTTATATATAACAACTCCGCATCGACAAGGTGTAACGATTCAGCAAAAAACTTTGGCCCGGGGTGTAGTTCCGGGCCAAAGTTTTTGTTACTGTTTCTGCTACTGCTCTATATTAACGACTTGCGCCGACGAAGCATGACGCCGGAGAGTCCTGCAACCGCGACCAGGATCCCCAAGGGGCCGAGGGCTGGCACCGGTACTGCTGTCGTGTCAACAATGGTCATTGTGGCGGTTGAGTTCCCGGTGTAGTTGGGGTCGGTTACCGTTGCCAGAACGGCATAGGTTCCGGCTTCTGTCGGTGGATCTGATGATCCGTTGTAGGTGATGCTGTACGACAGTCCAAGTGGCTCCGTGGTCACGGTAACACTCTTTGGATTGCCGTCATAGGTGAAGTCAAGGACACCTGGTGTGACCGTGGCTGCGGCAGGTGTGATTACCAGGGTTCCGGTTGCTGTTCCCTGGTAGGTAGGAGAGTCTACCGTGGCGACCAGCGGATAGGTCCCGGCGTTGACAGGTGGTATGGTTGACCCGCCATAAGTTATTATAACCGGAAGCCCCGGCGGTATGGTGGAAGCGGTCACCTGTTTTTGTCCCCCGTTGTAGGTAAAGCTCCAGTTGCCGAGATTGACGGTGGCGGTTGCCTTGATGATTCTGAACGTATCGGTTGCCGAGCCGGTATACCCGGCCTGGGTCACCGTTGCCACAACAGTGTAAGCACCGACGGCAAACGGCACGGAACTGTTGCCGTTGTAGGTAATGCTGTACGACAGCCCTGGAGGGACAGTGGTGACGGCAGGTGCTTTTGCAGTTCCGTCGTACGTTGCTGTCAGGCCGCCGAGGGTTACAATCGCTTCGGATGTATACGGTGGAGCGGCTGTGTAATGCGTCGCGGTATGGGCAGCAGCAGGCTCCGGCTCCACGTTGTTGCTGCTGTCCATGGCGCGGCTGTAGAACTCGTAGTAGCCGTAACCTTGAGGATAAGTAAACGAAGTCGTGTATGGGACCGTCGTAGCGGGAAATCCGTACTGAGTCCATGCACCCCAGTTACTGTTATCCGCCGAGTAGCGATAGAAAAACGCCACCTCAGCCACCGTTACCGGGGGAGCCTGGAGCGTGACCTGCAACATCGGGCCGTTACTGCCGTACTCCTTGGCATCGAAGCCGTAGCTCGGCGCCGGAATGGCGGTTGAGTTCTCGGTTACCGGCTTAACCAGCAGCGACACCATTTTGTCGCCGCTCCACTGGTTCTGGACAAACGGAGTGACATCCCATCCGTACCAGAGATTCGGTGTTCCGGCGACGAGTGTTTTCGTATCAAGCGGCGACGGATCGAACACCGGCTGGCTGCTCCAGGTGATTCCGGTTTCGGTCCAGCTGTCGTCATTAACGGGGTGGATGGAAGCAGGCATTGACTCTCCGGCGACCTTCCAGTTGTAGAGCTGAAGGTTGGCGCTGGCAATGGTTGCGTCGGCTGGAAGGCCGGAAAGATCAAATTTCAGCCAGCCCCGCTCATTGCCGTAGCCGCTGGTGGAACTTTGCAGATAAAGATTGGCGCCGGTGCCGTAGTTTATGGTCGGGTAGGCGCTGGCCACCTGGGCATCGGCAACAGGGGCGAGAGTGAAGCTGTTATTGGTTGTGGATGCGGTCGCGGTAAGGGTGAGTGGTGAAGCACTGCTGCCGGCCGGCGCCGGGGCAATGCGTGACGAGAGCGGGGACGCTGCCGGCAGTGTGAGAGCGGTAAGAACAACACCGTCGCAGCGGAAGCGCATTCCATAGCTCTCCATGGACAGTACGCCGGAAATCAGCAGCGTATCTCCGATGTTGCCGGGGATGCTGGCAATATTGGCATAACCGGTAACGTCCATCAGGGTGATGGTCTGCCCGTTTTGGTCGGTTACGGAGCTGGTTCCCGCTTTTTTCGCCAGAAACTGGACATAGCGGTTCTTGTTGTGGTCGTTCCAGAAGGCATTGATGGATGTCATGAAGGCCGGTTTGGCCAGGCTGGGGTCGAACCCGATAATCTTGAACTCAACACCGTCTGACCGGATCCCTTCCTGATCGACAAATTCCGGGTTGCCGCCGTAGAAGCTCCCCTTGCCCCAGGTTTCGATGATGTCGCCATGTTTCAACGCACCGGCCTTGAATCCGAGATAGCTGCGGTACAGCTCGTTTTCGGCCAGGTGGTGGGCCGGATTGATGCTGCCGTCTTCATTGACCAGATCAGCCGGCACCTGCGGAGTGCCGCGGCGGGCCAGAGTCTCGGGGGTGGCGCTCAGGAAGCGGATAAAGGCTGTTTCATAGGTCGGGTTTGCCTGGCTGTCGGTCAGCATGGTGACTACGGCGCGGTAGCCGCCGGAGAATTCTGTGTTCATGTGGTAACGCGGCCCACCGACCGTGTAGGGATTGTTGGCGGTGAACTGGCGCATGTAGTCGACGATGCCGTCGCGGCACAGGATGGTCGATGTAAGAGGAGCCGTGTCGGACCAGGTCCAGCCGCTCGGCGGGTTAGCATACAGGTAGTTGTTGATCGCCACGGTATAGGTGCGGTTCAGCTCGATCGGCTGGCCGTTGAATCTGACTTCGGTCGGCACGCCGTCATAGGCGGTCACGTCGAGCTGCCGGGAGAAGCCGGCGTTCAGGTTGGTTTCCTTGAGGAAATTGACGATCTCCTGGCCGGTCATGTTGATCCGGTAGAAGAAATCGTCGCTCCAGGGGAAGGTCTCGTAAATCTGCAGATAGGTGACCGGACCCGCCGGGATGTCGGCACGAACGCCGCCGCCGGTCTCGATGGCCAGATCACAGGAACCGAAGATCTGTTCGGCCTTCCACTGCACGGCATCGCTGATCCACTGGCCGGCGGTGTTGTTGCCGCTCCAGGGGTACTCGTTGGTCGACCACCATTTCATTTCGTTGTCCAGCAACAGGTTGTCGGCGGTGTAGCCGATGACTTCATTCACCGGGCGGCCGGGATTGGCGGAATCGTACAGGGCAATCAACCCGTTGACGTAGGACTGCACGTCCGGGTCAGGGGTGATGTCGGCGTTGCGGATCAGATGGTTGCTGTTGGCGAAAAACCTGCCCGCATCGGTGACCTGCAGCTCGCCGATGTATTTCATGTAGCTGCCGGCTTCACTGAAGATGGTTTTGTAGTTGAGAGAATCAGGCTGCCAGGCTGTGTCGGCAATGGTGTGCCAGTGGCCGGTGACCACCACCTCCGGCAGCTTGGGAGTGCCGGTATCGGCCAGGACCGGCGCCGCAGGGTCCACCAGGGCGCTGTGGCCGAGATGGGAAAGCAGCACCACCAGATCAACGTTGTTGGGCTCGTTTCGAAGCTGGGTAACGTAATCGGAGATATTGCAGACCGTGCTGCCGGTCCAGGTACAGGAGACCACTTCCAGGGTGTCTGTCAGGGACGGTCCGATGTCGCCCGATGGATTGGTATAGCCGATTACGCCGACCTTCTTGCCGTTGACCGTGGTAACGGTGTAGGGGGCAAAATAAGGGAGGTGGGTGGTCTTGTTGCGCACGTTGACCGACACCACCGGCACCCCGGTTGCCTGCAGGGCCTGCAGGTTCCCGATGTAGCTGGCATCACGCACGTCATGGTTCCCGACCACCACCGCGTCAAGGCCGCGGCCGTTGCGGCCGGGCACCAGTTTCAGCTTGTCCGAAAGCATGCCGTAGAACGTGGTCATGCCGCAGTTGCTGCTCATCCCCGGCGTGCCGCCGGCGGCGCAACCGTCAAAGGTCATGTCGCCGATCGGATTCCCTTCGGACATGTCACCGGCATCGAGCACCAGCGAATCGGGGTTTACGGCGGTCAGCTGCAACATTTTGCCGGCAAGGTGGGCGGCCCCGCCCACCTCTTCGAAGGGTCCGTTTACCGGGCTGTGAGCCGGCGGAATCATCTTGTGCGGCGTCAGCCGGGCATGGGTGTCGTTCACGTGGAAGATGGTCAGGCCGGCGGCGGTGGCGGTGAAATTCGCCGTGCAGGTCTTGCTGCTGTCCATCGTCACATTGATGGTCAGCATGGTGCTGGTCGAGCAGTCGCTCCAGGACGTGAAGGCCGAATTGGAACCCGGTACCGCGGTAATGGTGGCATTACTGCCCGCGGCATACGGGTTGGTTACTCCGGTGACGCTGCCCGACCCGTTGCCGGCGATTGTCGTGGTGAGAAGGAAGGTACTGGGCGACGTACAGGCGTTGGCCGTTGATGCTGTGTTGCGAGGGAACGGCGTGCCCGCTGAGAAATCGTTGCTGTTCACGTCCGTGTCGGTACAGCCGTTACCCGCACGCAAAACAGCGGTCGTGTTGCTCGGCGCCGGTGTTGGCGCGCTCCCTTCGGAGCAGTTTACCGTGCTGCCATATCCGACCAGATCTTTGAAGCCGCCCGGACATGCGCCGCTGAGGGGTACGGTAGCGGTAACCAGCGCAACCTTGCCGGCGGTGGAGCTCATGGCGATGGAACCTGTAGCGTCAGGCGTCGGCAGGTAGACTGTACCGCCGGTTCCGGCTGCCTCCTTAACCAGATAATACTGGCCGGGTTGGAGTGTCACATTGGTGAGGCTGGTAACCGCCCAGGTCGTGCCGGTTGCCGAGGCGTACTGCACCGACCAGCCATTGAGGCTGACCGGGCTGCTCCCCCGGTTGAACAGCTCGATAAAGTCGTTCTTGTACGTAGCACCGGTATTACCGCCACCGCCATACACCTGGCTGATGACAACATCCGGCGAGGCCGCAAAGGTCGGGCAGGTAAAGGCCATCACCAGCATGAATACCGTCAGACGCAACAGAGATCGCAAGCCAAACCCTGAGTTGTTCTTGTTATGCGTTGTCATGACTAACTCCTTGGGCCGTAAAACTGTGGTATGCACGGCACCGGCGGGAGCCGGCTGATCTTGCGAACTGCAACAACTGCCGCGGTGACGGCTACCAGAGCGAAAATGGTCTTTTTCATGGGGATTATCCTTTGTGTAATTGGCGTTGTACTATTCTTCTGCCGGCACTATTGATATAAACCCAGAAAAAGCAGTTAACCGCCGATGAACGCCGATACACGCCGCCAGAAGTAGGCGCTTCTAAGCGAGAAATCAAAAACTTGATCAAAATACTGGCTTAACCCATAAGTTGATTAACATTTTTGATATAAGTCTAGGTTTTATCGGCGTGCATCCGTTTTTCTCGGCGGTTATCTGCCGTTTTAAGGATAAATAAGCCCGGACCGGAGTCTAAACCCCGGTCCGGGTCTTTTCAGCAGAAAGTCGTTATCCCAATTGGCAACATGGCCTTTTCTCATTGTGGAGGGAATTGACTCTGCGCTGAAACTCTGAAAACGTTACATCGTGCAACCAGGCGCAAGCAGTGCGCCCCTACGGTTTACGTCTCCTGATGCCGATCAATCCCAGCAAACCTGAACCGAGCAGCCAGGCGGCCGCCGGGATCGGGGTGGGAACAGCCGGATTCAGGTCAGGTGTGCCCGCAACAAAGATAGTATTGCCATTGGTATCAGTAGTGCGAATCGCCGCGGTAATCGTGCTCAAGTTCGAGGTCATCTTGGGATACAGGCTGAAGTTTGCTGTTGTGCCGTAGCCGACCAGGTCTATCAGGTTGGAAGTTGCTGCCATGGTGCTGGCTCCGGTGGCGGTAGTATTGAACAAGGCCAGTTTCCCGGCGGTAGCGGACAGATTGAGACCCGCAAAAGTGCCCAGAGTCAGGTTGTAAACCGGGTCGGAGGCAGTGCCGGCCAGACCGGTTCCGCGACCTTCCTGAATCAGAAAATAGCTGTTGGCCGCGATGGTTCCGGACAGGGAATGCGCCAAAGCGAATGTTGTCGTGTTGGTCGCGGATGCATATTGGAGACTGTAACCGCTCAAGCTGATTTCTGAGGATCCATCGTTGTACAACTGGACCCAGTCGTTGCTGTAGAGCGGCGCGGCGCTGGTAGCCCCTCCTCCGCCATAGATCTGGCTGATGTAGAGCGCCGCATTTGCCGAACCCGCCGCTGACAATACTGCTACAATTGCTGATGCTGCCAATATCCTTTTCATTTCCCAGCTCCTTTTCTCCGTTTTTTGTTTTCCGACTACAGCTTCATTTACGCAAGTAGACTAAAAAAAATGAAAAGCCCGCCGTAAAGATTCCTCTACGGCGGGCTTTCTGGTGCCTGGTGAAGGTCAGCAAAGTTCCCGGACTGGATTTCTAAATTATCTGCTATTCAATTCTGCACATACTATACATTGTAGTTTATGAATATTGTGTGAAAGGTCCGCAAAAGTGTTGTTACGAATCAGTATATCCAGCATCCTCATAACCGCTTGATATCATACGTACATACTTGAGCTAATTAAAATTTGGCTACAAACATGAAAACTTGTTAGTCGAACTGAAACAAACAACCATGAAGCGGATTGAAATTCCCCGGTAATTGGCCCGAGGCTGCTCAGATTGATCTATCTATTACCTCGGGCCGTCAGGAATACAAGAGCAAGGACCGCAATAGTGGCAAGAGGCAGTGGAAGACCCGGGACCGGTTCAGCTGGTGACGTGGTTACTGATAATGAATGCATCGCGTTATTATTGGTAATCACAGGGTCTAAGGTGGTTGCAGAAACCTGGGCTGTGTTCAGATAAAGTCCCGGCAGGGTTAAATGAAGCATTATCCGGGCAGTTACGGTCCCATAAGGGGGCATTGTGCCAAAAGAACAATTGACTGTTCCGTATGATTCAAAGCAACCGACCGGGATAGAATCAATGATTGAACCTGAGGGCAAGGCGTTAATGATAGTCACCCCTGTTGCGGGAGAAGGGCCGTTGTTGGTGGCTACAAGATCATAGGATACGGTTTCTTCCGCAAAGACCGGTTCGCTTGGCCCTGACATGATGAGGGACAGATCAGCCTGTTGATCAAGCGACCAGTCGAGTTGCAGCTGTCCGGTGGCGCCGTTTAATCCGTCAACGGCTATCTGGTATGTCGTGCCGGCCTGGGCCAAAAACGTCACGCCGCTGGTATTGCCGGCAGATCCGTCATTGTCGTTTGCCGCTATGCCGGCGAGATCGTTTATGGCTATTCCGGTGTACACCGCCAGCAGGGTGTCGAAATTGCTGTTGTGGGTATCGATCGAAGCAATACCGGTGAAGGGCGCTGTCCAGCTCCACCATACGGATTTGCCGCCGGGGTTGTTAGCGTGGTTTGGCTCACCATACTCCTTGGTGGCATTCAGGTTGATCGCAGTGATCTGGCCTGTTTCACCGGCAATTAGCGAGAGGTTTGCAAACATGTCGTTGATCGGCGGGCTGATTGCTGCCTGCAGGCTAAGGCGCGGCTTGGTGATATTGTTGCGGCTGTCAGTGATTGAAACACCATTTGACGTCAAGCGCCCGACTGTCTGGTCCAGTGTGTCAGTTGGATAAGCCGCATTCATTACTGCCACCGCACCGGTGACATGCGGTGCAGCCTGAGATGTTCCGGCCATCTGAATATTGGCAACTGTGATGAAGGCGCCCGGGGCAAGCATGGTCAGGAAATATGCGCTGTTGGAAAAACAGGGAATTTTATCCGCCCCTGTGGAACTGTCGGTACAGCCGGAACTCCAGGTATAGGGCCCACCCCAGTTGGTATCGTAAACCGCCCCAACCGAGACGACTCCCGGGGTACATGCGGGACTGGACATCCCGTCTGCCAGTGCAGAATTGCCTGATGATGCGACCGGAACGATACCGGCAGCCCGGACATTGTTTATCGGAATCAGAAAGGGGTTGGTACGCAATTTGTCGCACGGCGATGTATAGTATCCACCATCGCCCAGGCTCATGTTCATGGCCACAATATTATAAGCGTTCTTGTTGGCGATGGCCCAGTTGATACCGGCGATTATCCAGTCGTTGTCAGAAGCACCATCGGAAAAGGCGTTGATCGCGGCAATTTGAGCACCGGGGGCAACGCCGGCAGCGATGCCGGCAACATTGGTTCCATGCCCTCGGGGGTCGGTGTTGAGAGTGATATTATTGCCTGTGACATCTACGGAGGCAATAACCTTGCAGCCGGCAGGGACACCCGGTGCGCTGCAGGAACCGAATTCTGCAAGGTTATAGTTGATTCCGGTGTCGATGACAGCAACGGTTGTGCCGCTGCCGTTCATTCCTGCATTGGCGGTAGCAGGCTGTTTGATGAATGGCAGGCTGTAGGCAAGGTGCGGGTAGATGGGGGTGTTTTTGTAGGCGGCAATTACACCCGGATGCTGAAGGTATCTCTTCAGGGCGGCTCCGGAATGGAAGCGCTTTAACGCCATCGGAAGGTGCGAATAATCGGACAATGTTTCCGTTTCATTCCGTGCAAATCCGGTGTCAACGTCATCTTTCAGGGTGCGGTACCTGCGTGCCTTGAAAGCGAGTATAGACTCATCGTCATGTTTCAATGCCCAGTATTGGCGCATTTCCCTGCTATTCTTTTCCACATCCTGGTCATCATAAAGGACGATGATATCCTGCGGGATACTTGCGTCTAGACGTTTGACAATTGTGTCTGGAACATCGGACAGATCGAAAGCGTCAGCATGCTGACCACAGATCAGCATGAAGATGCTTGTCAGGACGCAAAAACAAATAATCTGCTTGAATCCTCCAGCGTATGTTTCCACCACGACTCCTCTGTCTATAATAGAATAGAAATCGACACCGGCAATTTCTCCCCGATACGTGTCTTTACCCTGTGCCGATCGCCTGACACGGCCTCATATAAACGGCATGATGCATAAGCCCGCTGCAAAGATTCCTCTGCAGCGGGCTTTCTGGTGCCTGATAAAGGTCAGCAAAGTTACCGGACTGGTTTCCGCCTGGCTCTGCTATTCAGTTAGGAATGCACTTTACAATTCAATGGTTGAAGTTGTGCGTGCGGTCCTGCCTGCTACTGCACCAACGGTGCGCCTTCGACTTCAACCACCAGCGCCGGAGGCTGCTTCCCTTCGGCGGTCTCGAAGTCCCAGCCGTCGGAGCTGGTCGGCTCGAAGAACCAACCATGGTTAGGAGCGCCGTCAACCCATGCCTGAACGGTCGCGGTCAGGCCGGCAGTGTCGGTGCTCAGAATCTCTGGTGCAGGTGCCGCAATGGCGATGCCGGTAGCCGGATCCCAGGCCGGTGCCTGATAGGTGGTGCCGTATTTGGTCAGGATGAAGAACGGCAATGGAATCGGTTTCGGCATGGTGAAGATGAAGTCTGTCGCGCTGGCCGCCTCGATGTCATCAGTCTGTACACCGCCGCCGACCATGACGCTCGGCAGTGTTATGTAGCGATAAATCCCGGTGTCGGTATTGAGATAGGTCATGGAGGTCCAGGAAACCGGCTGGGGGGTGAAGTCGTTCCAGATGCTCTGCTCGCCCCAGGGTACCAGCATCCGGTGCATTTTTACTTTTCCCTTGGTGGAGCTGGTAGCCTTGAATATCAGGTAGGCGGACTTGATCTTCGATCCCGGCGCGATCTGGCCGGGATTGGTGCCGATGATATTGTCGAAGCGGAGCATGGCGTTGACTCTTGATCCGTTGTCGTCCATGTCGGTGGTCAGGGTCGCTTCGCCGCCGTAGCTTACATTGGCGTTGTTTTCGTTGATCTGGACATCAACCGTGCCGGAATACGGGGTGGTGGTCCCCACCAGCGGCCTGCGGTTCTGGAAGATGTGAGAAAAGTTGCCCACCATTGCAGGGGTGATCGGTTCAAGTGCAGGCAGCGGCGGTGCCGGCGGCTCGGCGCCGAAGTCGTAGGTGGTGTCTACGGCGAGTCGTTCTTTCACGTTGACATCATACTCGAACTGGCTGTCGGCGTCGGTCTCGAAGTAGCTGGTGAATCCGTCGACGGCGCCTGCACCCTTGTTGTACCAAGGGGAGAAGGTCTTGACCAGAATTTTGGCTGCTGCCGGGTCGATGGTAACCAGCCTCATCAGGCCGTTGCCGGCATTGGCGCGATCCTGGTAGTCGGAGAGCATCTGGTAAACCGGGCGGTTGGCCGCGTCATGGTTGACCAGGGCGTACTCGGTGTGGGTGTGGCCGTTCAGCACCATGAAGACCATCGGGTTGTTTTTGACGAAGGCGTCCCAGATTTGGCGTCCGGTCACGCTCTGGCCGCTGCCGTCTATGTAGTCATGGGTGGAGACGACGACCGGCAGCCCCTGAAGTTCAGGCTTGGCCAGCAGGGCATTGGCCCAGGCGAGTTCTTCGGCGGTCGGGTCTTTCTGGAAGCCGATATGCAGGATGCAGGCGCCTTCGACCCTGAAGACCTGTGCCTGGGAAAGGTTCCCCGGCGCCGCCTCGATGAACCAGGGCTTCCCCTGGGTGATGGCCGGTGTGATGTTGTTCAGGAAGAAAGCCGGGTCGTCATGGTTGCCCCGGACGATGGAGAAAGGCAGTGCGCTCTGGGCCAGCAGCGGGTCCAGGGCGGTCATGGCGTTGGTCCACTGGGCGGCATTTTCGCCGTTGTCCACAACGTCACCCAGGTGAGCGGCAAAGGAGATATTCTGGCTGGCGGCATTGGCCAGGATCCACTCAACCTGCTTTTTGAAGCCGATGTCCCCCTCCTCGGAATAAACCTGCGTATCGGGAATGGCGGCGATGGTGAACGGTTTGGTAAGGGCACGTGCGGCCTTGGCATTTACTTTGCCGTTGATCAGCTGGTTGACGGACGTGGTGAAGGTGATTTTTGTTTTCCTGTCTTCTTTGCTGAATGAGAGAGGAATAGTCGTAACATCGAAGAAATTGAAACCACGGCGGACATAAATATATGGAATGCCGTTTATCTCACCATCAGCATTGCTGAGAGTGACTCCGGTGGGGAGATTGCTCAACAGCACGACCAATGACCCATCGATTTCGATTCCTCTGTTCTCGCGAATCCTTATAAAGCCGACATAGTTTCCGGTTTTACGGCAATGCTCAAAGCCGCTTACGGTAACCTTCACTGAACCGGAGTAGTCATTCAGTTGTGCTGACGTGATGATGCCGGCCTCACTGTCAGTGACAAAGAGGGCAAATTGGGCTGAACCGCAGAGGGTAACGGCGAATGCGGTAATGGCGAATTTTCTGATTAATGGATGGGTCATGCTGGTGTCTCCTTGTTAGGTAGGTAGTTCGTTAGACAAAAAGAATCCGGGCCGGAGAATATTCTCCGGCCCGGGGAAGTGGATCTGATTATTTGCCTGTTCTTCTTCTGATTCCCACCAGCCCCAGCAGTCCTGAGCCGAGCAGCCAGGCGGCCGCTGGAATCGGTGTGGGAACCACATCGATATTGGCTCCGAAGTTGCCGTATTCGGATAGCGGATCGATACCTGGCATTCCGGTCAAGGTATCGGAATATACGGCGTTTCCATAGGTGAGATTCGAATTGAACTGCAGATTGTGGTCTGCTGCCGAAGCGCCGTTAAAAAACGCAAACGCATCGGATGTGCCCATGGTTGCCGCAATGACATAAGTCTGGCCGGCCTGGAGAGTCGCGCCCACATTTATCATGTGGTATTTTCCGTTAACCAGTTCCTGGCTGTGAGGATAAATCGGCTCGGTAAATGAAACCGAGGTTATAAGTGTGCCATTCGATTTCCAAAGGCTGATTACATGGCTTCCTTCTAATTTTCTGTCCGGTTCATGGTCGTAGATACCAAGTGCGGTTACATAGAGGTCACGGTTGGCCGTGAAACTCCACCCGGCAATCCCATCGGATCCCGCCACCAGATTATCACTGGTGGGAGCATCAAAATCCACACCCAGCGCGGCATGTGCATCGCCTGAGCCGACAACCAGAGCGGCGATCATGACAGCGCCGCACAACATGCTTTTACAGATTGTCATTCCTGTGTATTTCATTTCCTTTTCTCCCTGAATAGATTGGATCTTCCATGCCGAAGGGCGGAACTGTCAAGTTCCGCCCGTAGACAGGGCAGCTAGAGCGCCTTTACGAAGATCGGATTAGAGTAGAACCAGAGGTCGCTCCAGGCGTGGTCG
>MGZK01000002.1 GCA_001802125.1 Geobacteraceae bacterium GWC2_55_20 | reverse complement strand
TGAATTCAAGATGGCATTCAAGCGCAGGGGCGAACCGTTGTGTTCGCCCAATCCGTGCCGGGCTTATCCGGCACAAAGAGAGTGAGCAGACAGCAGATGGAGTTTTAACCCATGTTTGTTATGATAGATACATGGTCAAATCTGCGAAAGGTACGAGGGGGCAACGCCATGGTTAGCGACAGCTGCATCCAGGAAAACCTACGGCGCTCAAAGGAACATTCCGATGAGATGCTGGAATGGTTACGAGGCAAGGGGAAAACCGCAATCATCATCCATGACAACCCTGACCCGGACTGCTTGGCATCGGCCATGGCGCTGCGCCACCTGCTAGCCATGAAACTGAGCCGGGAAGCGGTCATCACCTTTTCCGGCATGATGGGGCGCAGTGAAAACATTGCCATGGCCAAGGAGTTGGAGATTACGCTTACCCCCCTCGAATTGGTAGATCTGGATGAATTCAGCGTGGTCTGCATGCTCGATACCCAGCCGGGAACCGGCAACAACTCCCTGCCCGCCAATCGCAGGGTGGACATTGTCATCGATCACCACCCCCAGCGCGAAGCCAGCAACAGTTGCCGCTGGGTGGATATCCGCGACGACTACGGCGTGACCGCCACCATCCTCTACGAATACCTGCTGGCGCAAAACATCCATATCGGGACGAAGCTGGCGACCGCCCTCTTTTACGCGATCAAATCCGAAACCCAGGATCTGGGCCGGGAGGCCGCCCAGCCCGACCGGAACGCCTACCTGCATCTCTTCCCGGTATCGAACAAACGGATCCTGTATGAAATCGCCCACCCCAAACTGCCGGTGGAGCACTTCCGCACCATTCACAGTGGCGTCGAAAACGCGCTGATCTACGGAAAACTGCTGGTGGTCAACCTGCGGGAAATCTGCTTTCCCGAAGTGGTTTCGGAGATGGCCGACTACCTGATCAGGCTGGAGGGGATCGAAACAGTGCTGAGCATGGGGCATTATAATGACGGGGTAGTCCTCTCCATCCGCACCACCAGTACGCAACTCAATGCGGGCGAGGTCATCAGAAGGCTGGTTGCAGGCAGGGGCGTGGGCGGGGGGCACGGCATGATGGCCGGTGGCATACTGACGCAGCTGCCTTCAGGTCCTGCTGCACTGCAAGAGGCCGAGGAATACCTGACCGGGAGGATGTTGGACGAGTTGGCCATTGGTGAACCGGTTCCGGTCAGGCTGATCGCGTCGGGCCAGGCGTAGCAACGCCATGCTGGGGAATACAAATGAAAGCCGCTAAGTCGGGCCTTCCCACGGCGTCGCAGCCCGCCAGCGCCAGCAATACTATAACCCGTGTACCAGGGGCTAATATTGGAACCGGGACAGATCCCGTCTCAGGTGCAAGGCCCGAGGAAATACAGCCATGATAGACTTTTTTCAACAATTTGACCCGGTTACACAGGTTCTGATTGCCACCTTTTTTACCTGGGGAGTTACCGCGGCGGGTGCGGCCCTGGTGTTCCTCGCAAAGACAATCAACCAAAGAGTCATGGATTCAATGCTCGGTTTTGCTGCCGGGGTCATGATTGCCGCAAGTTTCTGGTCGCTGCTCGCACCGGGTATCGCCATGGCCAGACAAATGGGGCAGACCCCCTGGTTGACCGCTGTGACCGGTTTCATGGCGGGCGGCATTTTCATGCGGCTGGCCGACCGCTTGCTGCCGCACCTGCATCCGGGGTTGGCTCTCTCCCAGAGTGAGGGGATAAAGACCTCCTGGCAGCGGAGCACACTGCTGGTCCTTGCAATTACCCTGCACAACATACCCGAAGGCCTTGCGGTCGGCGTCGCCTTCGGAGCCGTGATGGCCGGTCTTCCCTCAGCCACCCTCGGCGGCGCAGTTGCCCTGGCAATCGGGATTGGACTGCAGAACTTCCCGGAAGGGACAGCCGTGTCAATGCCGTTGAGAAGGGAAGGGATGGGGCAGAGGAAAAGCTTCTTTCTGGGGCAGGCCTCGGGAATGGTCGAGCCGGTGGCCGGTGTAATCGGGGTACTGTTTGTCATGCAAATGCAGAGCATTCTTCCCTATGCGCTCTGTTTTGCGGCCGGAGCCATGATCTTTGTCGTTGTGGAGGAGCTGATCCCGGAATCCCAGCGGATTGTGGCAAACATCGACCTGGTTACCATGGCCACCATGGCGGGATTTTCGGTAATGATGATCCTTGACGTTGCATTGAGTTAGAGAAACGTGTCAATTCCGGGAATATCCTGCTTGACTCGAGCCCCAGACGTGGCCTTACCCCCAGAGTTCGCGGGGGAGTCTCCCGCCGGAAAGGTACAGGGTCTTTAATTCCGGATTCCGGGCAAACGCGAGGATGCCGACGCCAAGCTCGATACTCCGGTCATCCAGGCCATGGTTGTCGAGTGCCTTCCCCAGCGCCATAAAAGCCCGGTCGTAGGCCGTTTGGCGCAGCAGGTCGGCCGGTACAGTACGATCATGCTCATCATCGATGATCGGGTTGAATGCACTTCGGCAACGGCCGCTGTCCAGTGAGGCCACCCCCCGGCAAGCCAGGGGACGCACAGCATGAACCGAACAGCTTCCGTCGGTATCAAGCAGCGGGCAGAATGCAGCGCGCATCACCCGCTCCTGGTCGTCCATCCAGCGTTCCCAGTTGCAGTGTCGCTCCAGCCGATTCTGCAGGGCGCTCCATACCGTTGCCGTGATTGTTTCCGCAATGCGCATCGCCTCGGGCAGCAGAACCGCCACATTCAGCACGCAGCAGTGGGGGCAGCCGCGGGTACAGGCCATCGCCCTGCCGGCGCAGTGCATTTCCGCCCAGTCTGCACAGAGTATCAACCCCTGCGCCAATCCCGCCTCGACATTCTCCTTTTCCCGGGCCTCCGACAGAATTGCCGCCAAATCGTCATCAAGCAGTAACAAATCGCCCTGTGCCATATACACTCCTTGACCGCTTCCGTGGATTGGTTTTGTGCTGTTTACCCTTGTTTTCAGCTGTTCCCCGATTGTTTCATATGTAGCTGCGAATGGCGGAAAGTCAAGCCCGATCCCTGAGGCCCCCCGTTTGTCAGCGGATGTACCTTTACTTGACGGGGATCATGTTCTTTTAAAGACCTTCGGCCTATACTGAAAACATGGAAAAAGGCTTCAACATACAAAGGAGAAACGCCATGATCGCATCAACAAATGAGCAACTGATAGTAACTTCCGATACAACTGTCGGTGTAATAGTAGCCGATGACTTCCGCACTGCCGGTGTATTTGAAAAACATGGCATCGATTTCTGCTGCGGCGGCAGAATTTCATTGGCCGATATCTGCCGGCAAAAGGGAGTTGACCCGGCACTGCTGCTGCAGGAGCTAAGCGCAGTAAAGAATACGCCGGTTGACCGGAGCCACAACTATTCCGACTGGGCCCTTCCGTTTCTGGCCGATTACATCGTCAACACCCACCACTCCTATCTCAACCAGAACCTTGAGCAGATTGCGGCCTACACCAGCAAGATTGCCGAGGTCCATGGCGGCCACCATCCCGAGGTGATCGAAATTGCCGCGATCTTTGCCGGGATAGCCACCGACATGGCGGCCCATCTCCGCGAAGAAGAGGAGGTGCTCTTTCCTGCCATAAAACGGATCGACAATGCCGGAAAGTCCGGTAATACTCCTGAAATCGCTGATCTGGCGACCATCAAGGATACGCTGGCCAAGCTCGACCAGGAACACCAGGCCATCGGTGACGCGGTCCATTCCATACGCCACCTTGCCAACGGCTATGTGATTCCCGGCGATGTCTGCAACACCTTCGTGGTCACATACCATAAGCTTCAGGAGTTCGAGGACGACCTTCACAAGCATGTCCACCTGGAAAACAACATCCTTTTCCCGAAGGCGGCCCTGATGTAGTGGCTCTGGCGGTATTAACCGCACTATTTCTGCAAGAGGTGTACGAAAAGGGGACCGGCTGCATTTTCAAAAGTAGCCCGTCCCCTTTTACGCAGAGAGATGTTGCGCCGCACCGCTCGAAAATGCTACATTGCACAACCCAATTCATGTTGCCCTAACCCAGGTATACAGTTAAGTGTCTTAACTGAATTATAATGCTCTAAAGGGATCGGGAAACGCGGGCTTATATCAATTTTGTGAGGTTGAAAGAATGACAATGAAACTCTTTGGTCCGACCAAACTGGACGCGACGCTCATCCCGAAAATAGCCGGGCAGTGGGGAACACCGGTATATCTGCATGATCAGAAATACATCGAAAACAGCTGTGAACAGCTGCTGAACATGCCCAATGCCTTTGGCCTGCATGTACGCTACGCCATGAAGGCCAACTCGGATCGAACCGTGCTGCGGGTTGTCACCAACAAGGGGTTGGACCTGGATTGCTCGTCGCTGGATGAAGCGGCTCGCGCCCATGCCGCCGGCGTACCCTATTCGCGTATGATGCTGACCACCCAGGAGGTACCGTCCGGTGAGGAGCGTGCCGAACTGGAGCAGATGATCAAGGCCGGCCTCAAGTACAACGTCTGCTCCATGACCCAGTTTCAACTGATTGCAGATTTTGCCAAAGCCAACGGCATCGACCTCTCCATGAGGGTCCATCCGGGAGCAGCCGGCGGCGGTGAAAGCGCCACCCGCGATACCGGCAGCGAATATTCCTGCTTCGGCGTGCATCTGAACGATGTCCCCACGGTAAAGGCCATGGCTGACCAGCTGGGGCTGCGCTTCACCCAGGTCCATGTCCATATCGGGTCCGGGGGCGACCCGGAAAAATGGCGCCAGAACATCGACCGTGAACTGGGTTTTGTGAAGACCTATTTCCCGGATGCCACCACCGTCAGCTTTGGCGGCGGACTCAAGGTCGCCCGCATGCCGGGTGAAAAGCAGGCCGACATCACCTCGCTGGGCGGCTATGCCGCGCAGCGGATAACGGAGTTCAAGGAGGCCACCGGACGCGAACTGCAGATGGAAATCGAGCCGGGAACCTTCGTGGTGGCCAATTCGGGCCATATCATCACCAGGATCATCGACAAGAAGCTGACCAACGAGCTGAACTTCCTGATCGTCGACGGCGGCATGGAGCTGCTGACCCGTCCGCTGCTGTACGGCTCCGAGCATCCCATTGCCATCGTGCGCCAGGACGGCACACTGCTCTCCAGCGAGTATGACACCAAGCCGACGGCCGGGCTGAAATCGTTCGGCATCGTGGGGCGCTGCTGCGAAAGCGGCGACTCGGTGCGCCTGGACAACGACGGCAACATCGTGCCGGTGCTGATTGCCGAGCCGGAAATCGGCGACTATGTCGTCATCGGCGGCACCGGGGCCTATTCCGAGAGCATGTCGCCGGAAAACTACAATTCGCACCGCAAGCCGGGCGCCGTCATGAGAACACGCACTTCCGAGCTGGTTCTGATCAGAAAGAAGCAGATTCGTGAGCAGCTTGTCCAGAATGAGCTGGATGTGAAACTGTAACTGACAATTCTGTTGTAAAAAGCAAGAGGCCAGGGGGCATGCATCCCCTGGCCTCTTTTTATGTGCGGCAGGCTGATAAAGTTTCCGAAAAATCCGCTGATTTGCGTGAACGGAATGGGGGCGGGATACATCATGAAAAGCAATTATTCCCGGCTTCGGCTGTTGGCTTCAACGCCCTTGATAATTATCATGCCGGGTGTTAGTTTTAATGTATAGGAACGTTCATGACTGCTGTACATGCCAGTGGACTGAATCTCACGTTCCGGGAGGTGAGTCATGCTGAAAAGAATCTTATGTGTGCTTCTCTGCACTGTTTTTCTCGTTGTGCCGGTGGTGAACGCCGAACAGTATCCATCAAAGGTGATCACCATAGTGGTACCGTTCTCGGCGGGCGGCCCGACCGATACGCTGGCCCGCCTGCTGGCCCAAACCATGGGAACCAATCTTAAGACCCAGATGATTATTGAGAATGTGGCGGGCGCCGGTGGTACCGTGGCCGCGGCTAAGGTTGCCAGGTCCCGGCCTGACGGCTACACGATATTTTTCCATCATATCGGATTTGCCACGGCACCCTCCCTGTATCGCAAACTGCCGTACGACACAATTCGTGACTTTGAACCGATCGGTTTTTGATCGGCGATGTGGCGATGACGCTGGTCGCACGGAAGGATTTTCCTGCCAGAGACCTGAAAGAACTGGTGACATACGTCAAGGCGAACAGGGACAAGGTTAATCTGGCCAATGCCGGGTTGGGTGCCGCTTCGCATCTGTGCGGCATGCTCTTCATGTCGGCAATCCAGACCGATTTCACCACGATCCCCTACAAAGGCACCGGTCCGGCAATGAACGATCTGCTCGGGGGGCAGGTGGACTTCATGTGCGACCAGACATCCAACACCACGAGCCAGATCAAGGCCGGCAAGATCAAAGTCTACGGGGTGACGACCAAATCGAGGTTATCCGCATTGCCGCAGGTGCCGACCATGCATGAAGCAGGGCTGCCCGGTTTTGAGATTGCAGTGTGGCAGGGACTCTATGCACCGAAAGGGACACCCAAGGATGTGATCGACACACTCACGAAGGCTCTGCAGGCGGCACTGGCGGATCCTGTGCTGAAAAAACGGTTTGACGACCTTGGCACCATCCCGGCTTCAAGGGAAAATGCCACTCCGACGGCGTTACGCAACCATCTCAAGTCCGAAATTGACAAATGGGCGCCGATTATCAAAAAAGCGGGTGTTTACGCAGACTGAGCAGGATGGTGTTGCTGTGCTGTAGCTGTGGCCGGAGAGCAGATCTCCGGCCACATTCCCCCAAATACTTCATAACGGGTTATGATTTTGACTCCAGCCATTAAAAACGCCAGAGACTTGTGGGCCGGCATATTGTATGCCGGCATCGGTGTTTCTGCCCTCATATTCTCCCGTGATTACGAAATGGGTTCCGCATTGAGGATGGGTCCCGCCTATCTTCCAACACTGCTCGGCGGTCTGCTCGTTCTGATCGGAGCTGTCTCCCTTGGCCGTTCGTTGATCAGGCCGGGCGCCCGGATATCCGGATTCCAGATCAAAGGGCTTGTCCTGGTTACCGCGGCCACGCTACTCTTCGGAATTCTGGTCAGGGGGGCCGGGCTTGCCATCGCCCTGCCGCTTCTGGTAATCATGAGCTCTGCGGCAAGCAGATACTTCCGCTGGGGGTATTCACTCGTAATGGCCGCCGGACTCACCCTGTTCTGCATCCTGGTGTTTCTGAAGGGTCTGGGAGTGCCGCTCCCCATCCTCGGATCATGGTTCTCCGGGTAAACACAGGGCATCACAAAGGCGCACATGGAACTTCTTGCACATCTGGGGCTTGGTTTTTCCACGGCATTCACCCCTGAAAACCTTCTGTACTGCCTGGCGGGGGTGTTTCTCGGAACCCTGATCGGCGTGCTGCCCGGATTAGGGCCGACGGCGACCATCGCCATGCTGTTGCCCCTAACCTTCACCCTCCCGCCGGTTGCCTCGCTGATCATGCTGGCCGGCATCTATTACGGCTCCCAGTACGGCGGCTCCACGACGTCGATCCTGATCAATGTGCCGGGAGAGGCCGCTTCGGTGGTCACCGCGCTGGATGGTTACCAGATGGCGCGCCAGGGGCGAGCCGGCGTGGCCCTGACAACGGCGGCGGTCGGTTCGTTTTTCGCCGGTTCAGTTGCCACCCTCCTGATCGCCTTGTTTGCCCCGCCGCTGGCTGATTTGGCACTCAAATTCGGCCCGGCAGATTATTTCTCGCTGATGGTGCTGGGGCTGATCGCCTCGGTGGTGCTTGCCCAGGGTTCGCTGCTGCATGCCATCGGTATGGTGGTTCTCGGCCTGCTCCTCGGTTTGATCGGTACCGATATAAATTCCGGAGTACAGCGATTTACCTTCGGCATACCCCAACTTACCGACGGCATCGGCTTTGTCGTGATCGCCATGGGCATGTTCGGGTTGGCGGAGATTCTGCGCAACCTGGAACAACAGCACGGGCAATCGACCGAGGTGACCAGGGTCTCCAGCCTGATGCCGTCCAGAGAGGACTGGAAACGGATGGTCGGGCCGATACTCCGGGGAACCGCAATCGGTTCCGCGCTCGGCATCCTTCCCGGAAGCGGCTCCATCCTTGGTGCCTTCGCGGCATACTCCCTGGAAAAGAAAATTTCGAAGAATTCTGCCGAATTCGGCAAGGGAGCCATCGAGGGAGTGGCCGCCCCCGAGTCGGCCAATAATGCCGGCGCCCAGACATCATTCATCCCGCTGCTCACGTTGGGAGTCCCGCCCAACCCGGTGATGGCGCTGATGGTGGGCGCCATGATCATTCAGGGGATTCAGCCCGGCCCATCGGTGATAGTCGAACAACCCGCCCTTTTCTGGGGAATAATCGCCTCCATGTGGATCGGCAACCTGTTCCTGATCATCCTGAACCTGCCCATGATCGGCATCTGGGTCCGGATCGCTTCAATACCCTACAAGTATCTCTACCCGGCTATCATCGTGTTCTGCTCCGTCGGGGTCTTCAGCCTGAAGAATTCGGAGTTTGACATCTACCTGATGGCGCTGTTCGGCGTCCTGGGATACCTGCTCTCAAAGCTTGGCTGCGAACCGGCGCCGATGCTGCTGGCGTTCATCCTTGGTCCCATGATGGAAGAGTATCTGCGTCGCGCCCTGCTGCTTTCCCGTGGTGACCCGATGGTGTTCCTGAGGCGACCGATCAGTGCCACACTGCTCATACTGGGTGTTCTGGCCGTCATTGCCGTAAGCTACCCGGCACTTTTCAAAAAAAGGGGCGAAGTCTTCCGCGATCGGGATAAATGATGCAGACTCTGACAAGAGGACAATAGAAAATTGAAGAAAGGCAACTGATGTCCATACAGGCAGACATGTGGCTGGCTTTCGGTGCCCTGGTGATAATCATGCTGTTTATCGACCTGGGGTTGAGCCGGAAGAGTCATGAAATTTCCTTCCGCGAGGCATTGACCTGGACCGTGGTCTGGATCTCCCTGGCCATGATCTTCAATTTCGGCGTCTACCACTACCTTGGCAGAACCAAGGCGCTGGAGTTCTTTACGGGTTATGTCATCGAGAAATCGCTCTCGGTGGATAACCTGTTCGTGTTTATCATGATCTTTTCCTACTTCAATATTCCCCGGCTCTACCAGCCGAAAATACTCAAGTGGGGTATCATCGGCGCACTCGTGCTGAGAGCGGTCTTTATCTTCGCCGGGATCGAACTGCTGGCGGCATTCCACTGGATGATCTACATTTTCGGCGGGATTCTGATTGTGACCGGCATCAAGATGGCTTTCGGCGGCGAGGAGAAGCTTGAGCCGGAGAAGAACCTGCTGGTAAAGCTGGTCAGAAGGTATGTGCCGATCACCAAAAGGCTGCACGGCAACAGGTTTTTCATCAACAGGCGGGGAGTCCGTGCCACAACACCGCTGTTTCTGGCGCTGCTCCTGGTGGAATGGAGCGATGTCATCTTTGCGCTGGATTCCCTGCCTGCGGTCTTTGCGGTCACCAGGGATCCATTTATTGTCTACACCTCCAATGTGTTTGCCATTCTGGGACTCAGGGCGCTCTTTTTTCTCCTGTCCAGGGTCATGGGTATGTTCACCTATCTGAAGCTTGGCATATCATTCGTCCTGGCCTTTGTGGGGGTCAAGATGCTGCTGGCGGACACCCGTTTTGAAATTCCGGTCCAGTTTTCATTGGGGGTGATCTTCGGGGCTCTACTGATTTCGATCACCATTTCGATCCTCATGGATAAGAGAGGTGGAAAAAGCGGGCAGGAGTGATCGTTCCCGGCAGCAGGAGGCCAAGAGGCATGTGTCCCTTGGCCTCTTTTTATTCCCGGTGCGACATGATTTCCTGATCTCCCAAGTTGATGAGATTATTATGACTGCTAGCGACATTCTCAAACGTTTTGGGGTATACTGTGACCAGTCACATAATCCGTGATTAACTCTACAAATTCAAAGCAGAGTCGAAAGGAGAACTGAGATGAATAAAGACAGCAAATGTCCGGTAACGGGCAGAACTGACAAACCCACTGCCAGCAGTGGCACATCGAATCGTGACTGGTGGCCGAACCAGTTGAACCTGAAAATGCTTAACCAAAATTCCAGCCTGATCAACCCGATGGGTGAGGAATTCAATTATGCCGAGGAATTCAAGAAACTAGACCTGGAGGCACTGAAGAAGGACCTCCATGCGCTGATGACCGACTCCCAGGAGTGGTGGCCGGCTGACTGGGGGCACTACGGTGGGCTCTTCATCCGGATGGCGTGGCACAGCGCAGGCACCTACCGCACCGGTGACGGCCGCGGCGGCGCCTCCTCGGGGTCGCAGCGTTTCGCGCCGCTCAACAGCTGGCCGGACAACGTCAGCCTCGACAAGGCGCGACGTTTGCTCTGGCCGATCAAGCAGAAATACGGCAGAAAAATCTCCTGGGCCGACCTGATGATCCTCACCGGCAACTGCGCCCTGGAGTCGATGGGCTTCAAAACCTTCGGTTTCGGCGGCGGGCGCGAGGATGTCTGGGAGCCTGAGGAAGACATCTACTGGGGAGGCGAGGAGGAATGGCTGGCTACGAGCGACAAACCCAAGAGCCGCTACTCCGGTGACCGGGATCTGGAAAATCCTCTCGCCGCCGTGCAGATGGGGCTGATCTACGTGAACCCGGAAGGGCCGGACGGCAACCCGGACCCGGTCGCATCGGGCCGCGACGTTCGCGAAACCTTCGCGCGCATGGCCATGAACGACGAAGAGACTGTCGCGCTCGTTGCCGGCGGGCACACCTTCGGCAAATGCCACGGCGCCGGCCCTGCCTCCCATGTGGGGCCTGAGCCCGAAGCAGCGCCTATCGAGGAACAGGGGCTGGGCTGGAAGAGCAGCTTCGGCAGCGGCAAGGGGGGCGATACGATCAGCAGCGGCATCGAGGGGGCCTGGAAACCTAACCCGACCACTTGGGACATGGGCTATCTGAA
>MGZK01000001.1 GCA_001802125.1 Geobacteraceae bacterium GWC2_55_20 | reverse complement strand
ATCGAAAAACAGGTCTTCTGTTTTGAACTTGATTTTGAAAAGTTGTTGAAAAATTCCAAGACAGGATCTTCGATCACGGCCCCATCCCGTTTTCCGGACAGCACCCGCGATATTGCCATGTTGGTGCCGGATGACCTTCAGTCCGAAAAAGTGGTGGAGTGTGTTAAGGGTGTCAAAGCCAAGGAAATCGAGCAAATACAGATATTTGATGTTTATCGTGGCAAGGGGATTCCGGATGGATATGCAAGTATTGCAATCAGAATCCGCTACCGTTCTTATGAACGAACCTTGACGGATGACGAGATCAGTTCCATTCACAAAAAGATAACCGACAGCCTGATAAATAAATTACAGGTTACTTTGCGATAAAATCTGTTGCGAAATGCCGAACCCTGTGGTATAAAATTTTTCCTTTTGTTTCAGAGTATTAACTATGTTTAGTTTGAGGTAGTCATGACCAAAGCCGACATCGTAGAAAGAATTCATCAGAAGATTGGTTTCTCCAAGAAAGAATCGGCTGAAATGGTCGAAACTGTCTTTGGACTCCTGAAAAACACCCTGGAATCCGGTGAAAAGATAAAAATTGCCGGTTTCGGAAACTTTGTGGTTAAACAAAAAGCTGACCGAAGGGGGAGAAACCCCCAAACAGGTGAGACCATTACAATCAATGCCCGCCGTATCCTGACTTTCAAGCCAAGCCAGGTTCTGAAAAACGCAATTAATACTGAAGAAAAATAATCGCGGCACAGGTTGGTTCAGATGGCCACGACCTTACCTGACAAGCTGTATTACAAGATCGGCGAGGTCGCTGAGGCTGCCAGGGTAAGAACCTCGGTTCTCAGGTTCTGGGAGTCCGAGTTTACCTTTCTGAAGCCTGAAAAAAGTGCGACCGGACAGCGCCTTTATTCAAAACGGGAAGTTGATCTTATTCTTCAGGTCCGACACCTGCTCTATGAAGAGAAATTTACTATCGAAGGTGTCAAAAAAAGGATTTCCCCAAAAGGGAAATTGATTAACGCCGAGGATCAGATTCCAACCTGCACGGAGAGTGATGTTTCCGGTTTATTGCAGGAAGTGCGTCGAGAACTTCAGGAATTACGAAATATTTTGTAGTTTTACCGGTGCGTAGCGCAGCCTGGTAGCGCACTAGACTGGGGGTCTAGTGGTCGCTGGTTCGAATCCAGTCGCACCGACCAATAATAGAGGGCCAGCAGGTTTAACCTGCTGGCCCTCTTATTTTATGATTTCACACTGCAATCAATATGGTATGTATAAACGTAGGGGCAAACCTCGTGTTTGCCCCTACGTTGGGCGATTACAAGAATCGCCCCTACAGACCAATCGCATGGTTTGCTACTTGGATGCCGCCATACGCTCCTTGACGTAAATTGCCATGGCTCGGTCGTGATTACGAATGTGCTGAATCACCCAGCGCACCATCTTGCCGGTCAGGGCCACGGCAAGCTCCCTGGATGCGCCCTCTTCATCGATTCTGTTCCGAAGTTCACGCGCATCTCGCGTGAAATCCTCGTGTTCACGACGTTGCTCTTCAATACGTGGGTAGTCATACATCTGCATATAGCGCTCCTCGGTAACAAAATGCAGTTGCGCATAATCGGCCAGAAAAGCCGCCATCTCCGCCAGAATCTCTTTGCCGCTGCCATCCTGAACCGCTTGGGAAAAAGTGGTGAAATGCTCCACTATGGAGCGGTGCTGCTGATCTAGTTCGTCAATTCCAACTATAAAAGTATCATTCCATTCAATGCTCATATAACCTCCCTTCGAGTTTAATCAGGTCTGCAAGATAGGTTGACTCAGTCCTCGACCACCTGTACGAAAATGCCCTGTGGGGGCGGGTTTTTGCGGTAATGGCTCCGGATCAGAATAACGCTTGCCTGGTCCAGCACGCAGCCACGTTGCATCAGCAGCACGCCTGATCCGCTTTCCACATCGCGGGCAATGGTCATGCCCGGCGCAAGTTCAAGCGGACCGACCTCAACCTCGAAATGCGATCCTGATTTCTTGCCTTCAAAATACACTACCTTGGTGATTCCCTGAAAACGGGTTACCAGCTGCGGATCGAGCAGAGTCCCGCCGCGGAAACGGGCGCTCATCAGCGCGTAATCGGCGCGGTTATGTTCAACCGAGCGGGCCGCTTTTTCGATATGGTCGGCAATCGTTATCAGGCGCGCTCCCAGCGGGATTGCATCGCCCTGCAAGCGGCCGGGAAAACCGTTGCCGTCGTACGACTCGTGATGGTGGCGAATCAGCGGCCCGATGCCGGCCAACTCTTCAACTTGACTGAACATCTCCTCACCACGCAGCGGATGCTGTCTGTATTCGATCGCCTCGCTCTCGGACATTTCCTCAAGATGCTTGTTCAGGTTCGAAACCAGGCTGCCGAATTTTCCCGCGTCATGCAACAGAGCCGCCAAACGGAAGATCGCCACCGTTTCGGAATCCAGGCCCATCTTGCGGGCGACGTCGGTCACCAGTGTGCTTACAGTCCGGGCGTGGACCGCGTTGCGGTCGCCCATTATCTCGAAAAAATTATCAAATGTCCGGCTGAGAATGGTCAATGGCGACCGTTCATCCAGGCTCTTTATGGCCTGGCTCTGTTCCCTGATGGTGGCGGTACTCTGCAGAAGCCGTTTCTTCAGGTTGTCGTTCCACTCCTCCAGTTCTTTCTTCTGGTTGCTGATGATATCGTTCAGTCGCCTTTTTTCGGACCCTTGGGCATACTGTTCAAGAGCAGTGCGGATTGTGTTAACCAGTTCCTGGTCATCCCATGGTTTCGAGATGTAGCGTCCCGCGCCCCCCTTATTGATTGCATCTATCGTGGCATTGATATCCGAGTAGCCTGTCAACAGGATCCTCTGGGCAAAGGGAGCGAATTCCTGCGAACGGCCGAGAAATTCCGCTCCATTCATGCCGGGCATGCGCTGATCGGAAACAATCAGGCCGACATTATCGAGTCCCCTCAGTTTTTCCAGTCCGGCTTCACCGGAGGAGGCGGTTTCGACAATGAAATCTTCATCCATCATCAAGCGTTTCAATGCCCGCAGGATGTTTTCCTCGTCATCAACAAACAGCACGGTTACAGGTTGTTCATCAGTCATTGCTCCGAACCTCCTCGGATATCGGCAGGAAAAGTTCCATCAGCCGCGGATAAAAATGAGTCGCATTCTTCTCATGCATTATTTATACATGCGCTCCAGTGCGTTGCGGATAGGCTGCTCGTCGTCTACAAAAAGTACTGTTCGCACGTTCAAACCTCCAGAAAAACCGCCACGGCGGCTTCACAGTCATTTATGGTAACCAGAGATCCCATCACCCGCCAAGATTTATCGTTCAGTTGAATAGTCGTGTCCAGTTTTTTCTCTTCGCGGATGCGGCTGACCAGAGCCGAAAATTCCGATGAGCAATTGTGTTTCACATCTCCACCCAGGATTGTCTTACAGATTCCACCGAGTATCGACATCCCCTTGGTATTGCAAAGCGCAATCATGCCCGCATCATCTATGCCGACAACTCCTACCGGCAGGGTGCCGAGAATCCCCTGGGAGAATTCCAGCACCCGGTTGCGCAGTTCCAGCTGTTCGGTGCGCTGCAGCACCTTTTCTTCCAGGGCATGATTTGCTGTTTCCAGTTCGGACAGCAGTTCCCGGTTTCGCTGCAAAAGGAAATAGCGTTCCAGGCAGTTCTGGATAGTCACCCGTAACTCTTCGTCATTCCAGGGCTTGGGGATGAATTTGTATATATGCCCTTCATTGATTGCCGCTACGATTGCTCCGGCATCGGCATAGCCGGACAGCACGATGCGGACGGTTTCCGGCCAGCGGTCGTAGACGGCCTTGAGAAACTCGACACCGTTCATCACCGGCATGCGGTAATCCGAAATTATCACCTGAAAAGGACCGGTTTCTTCCAGAATATCCAGCCCTTCCTGCCCGGAAGCTGCGGTCACGATCTCATAGTCGTCATCAAGAAATATCCGCTCCAGAGCCCTTAGCACATTGCGCTCGTCATCAACACATAAAATTCTAACGGGTTCATTTGTGCGTTCCATTAGATGATCCTTTCCGGCACACATCAATTACTGCTTTTACCATTCAAGGCCGCCCTCAATCGCAAGGCAAGTTCGGTGGGCATCAACGGTTTCATCAAAAGTTCCGCTCCATCTTCCAGCAGGTTTCTGTCACTGATAAGATCGGACGGGTAGCCGCTTGTATAAACAATTCTTGTGTCCGGGTTGATATTGTTGATTTCACGAGCAGCTTCCCTGCCATTTTTATTGGGCATGATGATATCCATCAGCACCAGGCTCACATCATGTTTATGATCGGAGAAGATGTCAATTGCCTCCTGCCCATCTCTGGCAAACAGTACCGAATAACCCAGGCTGGTAAGAAACAGCTCGAGATATTGCCTGATGGCGGCTTCGTCATCCACGACCAGAATGGTTTCGTTTCCTCCCGGCAGCGGCTCATGGCAAACTTTTGACGCGTTAGGTGAAACCTTCTCTTCCATCAGCGGCAGCAATATTCTGAAGGTAGTGCCTTGTCGCGGTTCGCTGTAGACGCTGATGTGACCTTTATGCTGACTTACTATCCCGTAGATGATCGAGAGTCCCAATCCCGTGCCGCGGCCGGATTCCTTGGTGGTAAAAAACGGTTCGAAGATCTGCTGCCGGGTGGCTTCATCCATGCCGATGCCGTTGTCGGCTACCGTGATGATTGCATGGCGCCCCGGCGTGCCATAACCGTGCATCTGAATAAATGCCTGGTCAATTTCGATCAGGTCGGTATCGATTGTGAGAATACCGCCATCCGGCATGGCATCCCGTGCATTTGTAGCCAGGTTCATGAGTACCTGCTCAATGTGTCCGCAATCGGCAAATACCTGGAGATTCTCTTGTTTGAGGGAGATTGACAGCTTGATGTCTTCTCCGATGATTCTGCGGAGAAATATATCCACATGCCTGATGCAGTCGTTGAGATTTATCGCTCGCAGATGCATCTCCTGCTTTCTGCTGAAGGTCAAGAGGCAGCGGGTCAGATTCGCGGCCCTGTCGGCAGCGGCAAGTATATTGTCGATCTTGTCCCGTTGCGGATCATCTACGGACATTTTCATCTGCATAACGGTGCCGAAGCCGATGATCACGGTCAGCAGGTTGTTGAAATCATGAGCGATACCGGCCGAAAAGCGTCCGATCGCCTCCATTTTCTGCACCTGCCGAAGCTGCTCCTCCAGACGTTTCTGCTCGGCGATGTTAAGTTCAAGTTCCATGTTGGTGCGTTCCAGATCGGCCATCTTCTTTTCCAGCTTGCGGAACAGAGCCTCGTTATAATCCTTTAGCAGCTCTCCCTCATTACCGGGGGGATCGGCGCAGAGTCCCGCGTCTTCGGGGCGGGAAACGGCAAGAACAGAACGGATGATGTCCATCAGGGCATCCGGCTCCTGGGGCTTGATGACAAAGCGGTCAGCCCCCAGGCTCAGGGCCAGCTCCTCGTCTTTTTTCTCGGTAAAGGTGGCGGTATAGAATATGAAAGGTATCTGTTTCAGGCGTTCGTCGCTCCGCCACTCCCGGCAGAGGGCATAGCCGTCCATTACCGGCATCAGGATGTCTGAAAGTATCAGGTCGGGAGGGATCTCCCGGGCCAGCTGAAGTGCTTGGGCGCCATTGATGGAAGATTGCACCTCAAACCCGTTTCCCTTGAGGAGCACTTCAAGGTAATACAGATTTTCGGCAATATCGTCGACTATCAGTATACGTTGCATGATTTTTGTCCTTACTCTTCCCGGCAGGGCAGGTGCTGCTCGACCTGCTGCATGAAGGTGTCCGGGTTGATCGGTTTTTCGATATAGCCGTTGCATCCCGCCGCAATAGCCTTTTCCCTGTCTCCCGCCATGGCGTAGGAGGTTACCGCCACGATCGGAATGCCGGCAAGACCAGGGTTGGTGCGGAGCTGCCTGGCAACGGCATAACCATCCATGAGCGGCAGCTGGATATCAAGCAGGATCAGGTCAGGATTTATCGTGGCAGCGCTGTCGATTCCCTGCTGGCCATCCATCGCGGCAAAAACCTGATAGCCGTGCTTTTCCAGGATGAAGGTAACCAGATAGAGGTTCTGCTCGTTATCCTCGATGTACAGGATCTTCTTTTTCATGCCGTATTCCTTTCAAGCGGAAGTGAAAAACCGAATGTGCTGCCTTTTCCAGGGCTGCTCTCAGCTCGTATGCTGCCACCCATCAACTCCACCAGCTTTTTGCAGATCGAGAGTCCCAGGCCGGTGCCTTCGTATTTACGGCTCAGGCCGGTGTCAACCTGTTGGAACGGTTTGAACAGTCGGGCAAGATCGTTTTCCTTGATGCCGATGCCGGTGTCGGTTACCGTGGTTACATAATACTCCGCTTCACGTGCGCAATGAACCGAGATGCTGCCTTGATCCGTGAACTTCACCGCATTGCTGAGCAGGTTGAGAAGGACCTGTTCCGTCCGGCGAACATCGTTAGTAATCGTTCCCACGTCGAACGCCACCTCGACGGTTAAGTCCAGACCTTTTTGCTCGGCCAGCGGGCGCACGCTCTGCACGACCTTGGCGATCGACTCCTGCAGGTTGAACGGCTCCATTGACACTTTCAGCTGTCCGGCCTCGATCTTGGAGATATCCAGAATGTCGCTGATCAGGGAAAGCAGGTGATTGGCGCTCTTACGGACCATGCCGAGCTGTTTGGCCTGCTCTTCGTTGATCGCCCCGCCCAGGCCCTGCAGCAGAATGCCGGTAAAACCGATGATCGAGTTGAGCGGAGTGCGCAGCTCATGGGACATGGTGGCCAGAAATGCCGATTTGAGCTGGTCGGCTGTTTCAGCACGCTCCTTGGCTTCCTGAAGTTCCAGGGTTCTTTCGGCAACGCGTTGTTCCAGGCGCCGGTTGTTATCGATAAGCTCTGCATTCTGGAATTCTATGGTTTCCAGCATCACGTTGAAGGCCTTGACCAGTACCCCGATATCGTCATCGCTCTCCTGGTCCGCCCGTACCGAATAATCTTTCTGCTCACTGATCTGCTGGGCAGTATTTGTAAGATTTGTAATCGGTGCCGATATGATCTTCTGCAGTCGCGATGACAGTATGAATGCTGCCAGGCATGAACCCAGCATGATCAGAACGGTGGATACAAGATAGTTCTTCCAGACCGTGTCAAGTTCCGTGAGGCTGGCTTGCATACATACGGAGCCGATCCGTTTTCCTTCAAAAATCATCGGTTCGAAGACAACCAGGCGCCGGGGTTCAAATCGATGCAGCTTTTCATACACAGGCGTGGGAAAAGTCTCCGTCTCTTTGCCAGCCGACTTATAGGTTGCAAAAACGGAACCGTTTTCCGTGTAGATGCGGGCGCCGGTGACCGAAGGTTTGACCCGCAGTGATGCAAGGTTTTCCCGTGCAAGATCCGGGTCATCGAACAACAGTGCGGCGTTGGTCCGCTCGGCAATAAGCATCGAAAGCGCCGAAAGATCCTGCACCATGTTCTGTTTGACCCGGTAGCGGTCAAAAACAGTGAAGGCGGTACCTGCCACCAGCAGACCGATGATCGTGGCTGCCATCGAGATAACCACCAGCTTCTTTTTGATCGGCAGTTTTTTTATAGCAGTAAGATTGAATAGTTGTCCTGTCATTGAACAACCCTCGCTATTTCGAGCAGCTTGGCGCTTACCTTCAGGCCGGCCTGGCGAACAGTCCGCTGGTTTATCTCGATCTTGACCCGCTCCTTTTCAGTAGTAAAACTGATCATGCCTCCCCGTTTTGCAAACTGGGGGATGTCGCTGACCGTCAGAACCCTTGTGCCCTGGAGACGCTGCAGAATATTGGGGACCTGGGACTCTTCGGAGCGGCTGATGAACAGCAGATGGCAGGAAGGCATCGAGTTCAGGTCTTTCACCCGAATGATCCTGAGCGGCCGCCCCTTGACTTCCCGGTTTGAAAGCTCACCCAGCATTGTGCGAATCGGATCGTTTCCGATTACGCAGATTCTGATCGGGTCGCTGTCGTCATCTGGCCACTCGATAAACTTGGTGAAATTGTAGATATAGGCGACCTTTACCTTGGTTTCCAGGCCGCCGGCCCGGACCGGCCGTACCTGATGGATTGCTGATGAAAAGCAGATAACAATCAGCGCAAAAAACGTCCGGATTAATATCAACCTTTTGCCGGATGTATCCATGGAAATCCCCTTCAAAACGTCAACTCCAGGCTGCCGAAGGCATTGAAGCCGGGGTCTCTGAACTGCCAGGGCATTTCATAACGATTATCGAACAGGTTGTTCAGATCAACTGTGGCATTCAGGGTGTAGTCTGCGTTTTTGAAGACCTTTTTTTGCGCCCTGATGTTCAACAGCTGATATGACCCGAATTTTCTGCGATTGCTCAAGGATGTGCTGTCGTAATAGTCACCCACCATATGCAGATAGGGGGATACTGAAATATCCAGCGGCAGCCGGGCGGTTATACCCGCGTTGGCAATGTAGTCGGGAACAAAAGGTATGTCGGCGCCGTTCTGGTCACTGTCCAGCGGGTTTTCCACCCGGCTGGCCGTGTAGGTCAGGTTTGCAAACCAGCGTACCGCTTCGGCAAACTTGTGATCAATGTTCAGTTCAAAACCGTAGGAGAGTGCATTTCCGGCATTCATCGACCTGCTCTGGGACGGGGTAGCGCTGATCACATTTTCCACGATTGCGTCATCGACCTGGTTAAAGAATCCCCTGATGCCGATAATCATCGTGTCCATGGGGCGCAGGTCCAGCCCGATATCGGAGCCGATACCTTTTTCCGGCTTGAGGTCAAGACTTGGCAACTGTCCGTTCTGGCCGGGCACTCCGGCGCTGGCGGCGCTCAGGGTTCCACCGAGCTGCTTGGCTGAGGGAGCCACGAAACTTGAGGCGGCGTTGCCGTAAAGTGCAATTCCGGGTGTTAGGTTGTAGCGGAGTCCGGTGCTCCAAAGGAACGAGTCCCATGAATTCTCCCGTTTTGCCGGTGAAATTCCATTAAATAGATCGTAGGAGTGGCTGGTGTAGTTGAAACGGCCTCCGGCTCTGAATACCCATTTGTCCAGTACATATTTCTCCTGCAGGAAAAGGCCGGTAGAGTAGGCACTTACATCAGTGCCGGTTTTTTTGATGCCGTCAATCTCTGCAAAAGTCTTGTATGTTGCGACCTGGGAATCGGCTCCGAACGTCAACATACTGCTGCCGGCATGGCTGAAGTTGATGGTCAGGTCGGAGGGAAAGATGCTCTGTTCCACTCCGTCATGCTCGCGCAGTCCCAGATCCGCCGGAAAATTGTCTTCCGCCCAGCGGCGGTCATAGTTGCGATAGCCGCTCTTAAGTTGGAAGTTAACCGTCTGGGTGATCTGGTTGGAGTAGGAGGCGTTGATGGTGTCATATTTGTGGGTGAAATCGCGATTGGGCCGGCCGGCATCTCCGCTATGCTGGGTATGGTGAGCAAAGAGTGACAGCTTGTGGTCATCGCGGTCAAAAAGATAGGTGAGTTTTGCATACAGCCTGGTTTTTTGGTATTCGGGGTTATTGATGATATTCAGCCAGGAGTTGGGTGTGCCGTAGTTGGTGTAGTCGGACTGCTCATAGCTTGCGCCGATGAAATAGTTGAGGTTTTCTTTTCTGTCCTGGTGGAACAGGCGACCGGTAAGGGTGTTGTAACTTCCTCCTCCCACCATGACGCGGGTGGCGGGAGAATCAATCCTGTCCTTGAGAATGAAATTTGTGATACCGGCCAGCGGAGCTTCATTGCCGGCAAAGTCCATGGTCAGGTAGTTGGAATACATGACCGAGGCCGGCCCCTTGTGAATCTCAACCTGACCGAAGGCCCAAGGATCAAGGCTCATGGCGTCGGCAAAGGAATCAATCGGCAGGCCGTCCAGAAGATAGCCGTTATATTTCGGCCCCAGGCCGCCGAATGAGCCCCAGTTGGCGTCATTGCGGGAAAGCGGGTTTACAAACTGCCCGGAGCTGTATTTGAGCAATTCGGCGATATTCCCGTTGTAGGTGGTCTGCTGATCGAATTCTTCCGGATAATATAGCTCAACTTTTTGTGTCACAGTCTCCTGGGACTGGCCAATCTTGGTATCGGTAATCACCAGGTCTGACAGTTTATCCAGGCTCAGATCGTAGATGTTTCGATCAAGTGCCAAGGCAGCTCCGCATGTGTAAAAAAACGTAACCAGGCACACTGTTGCTCCGGAAATAATCATATACATGCTGATTCCTTTCAGGCGATGTTTGCGTCTTAACGGATGTCTTCGTCATAAGAGCAACCTCCTCCGGCGATGGAATGTCCCTGTTCAGGTCACTCATGATCCTCGTCTTCCGTAACCCGGTTACGCCCCCTGCTCTTGCTGAGGTACATGTGCCTGTCTGCCCGACCGACTATCGTTTCAATCGTATCATCCGGTCGCGACATGGTCGCGCCGATGGAAACTGTGACATTCAGTTTGTCTTTTCCTGCCATGATAAAGCTGTTTTCAATCAGCATGCGTATTCGTTCAGATACGGATTTGACTATTACCTGACTTGCTCCGGGAAGTATGACAATAAACTCCTCGCCCCCCCACCTTGCGACCGAATCCATCTTTCTCAATGAAAACGATATGGACTTGGAAACCATTACCAGCACATCGTCGCCGGTCTTATGGCTGTATTGATCGTTGAATCTTTTGAAATGATCGATATCGATGAACAAAACGCCAAAGGGAATGTCATGTGTCCGCAGCTCGTAGATTCGCGTGGAGAGCGTCATCTCTCCGTATCTGCGGTTGCCCACCGTGGTGAGCTGATCCAGGTAGGCGTCCTGTTTCAACCGCTCATATTCGTGCAATATCTGCAACGAGCTGGAATTGTCGCTGAATATCTCCACCGCACCCAGGATTTGGCCGGCATCATCGCGCACCGGTGATGTCCTGACCGAAACCGGAACGCGATGACCGAAGGCGTGGTGCAGAAACACGCTGGACTCGCGTGTCTTGCCGTCCTGCATCGTGGCCGCCAGCGGGCAGCCATGCTGACAGAGTTGATGGCCATTCGCATCTATATGTCGCAGCAGGTTGTCCGAACAGCGCGATCCGATAACTTCCGACCTGTTGTAGCCGGTAATGCGTTCGGCCGCGTTGTTCCAGTAGGTAATACGCCTGTCGAGATCGACGAAATATACGCCGTCAAACATGCTGTCCAACAGCTTTTCAGCGGATATATGATTCATCTGGCTGTAACCCCTTGTCTGATTTTACAACGATGTTTTTAATATAGCATGGTTTGCGTAAAACTCATGCCGATACTGATCACCATGGATTGTTTTATAACGATTTACCGTGATTCACCGCATCGTCTTTTTTCGACGGTCCGCTCACCGGCAGTCTTACCGTAAAGGTGGTCCCTTGCCCCGGTTCACTTTCCACGCTGATTTCACCGCCATGTTTGCGAATGATGTCGTAACTGATGGAAAGTCCCAGGCCGGTCCCTTTTCCAACTTCCTTGGTCGTGAAGAATGGCTCGAAAATGCGTTGCCGGATTTCCTCAGGTATGCCGCAGCCGGTATCGGTCACCGAGACATTGATGTCGGCTCCGTCGCTCCAGGTCCGGACAGTAATACTGCCCTGTTCTCCTTCCATGGCATGGGCGGCATTTACCAGCAGATTCAGGAAAACCTGGTTCAGCTGTTGCGGGTAGCAGCGTATTTCGGGGATATCTCCGAAATCGCGATTGAGGGATGCCACGTATTTGATTTCGTTCCAAGCGATATTGATGGTTGTCTCCAGGGCCTCGTTCAGGTTGATCAACGCCTGTTCGGCATTGTCAACCCGCGAGAAGCTCTTCAGGTCCTGAACGATGCGGCGTACCCGACCCGCGCCGTCCAGGCTCTCGATGATCAACTGGCGGGCGTCTTCCATGATGTAGTCGATCTTGAGGCGTTTGCGGGTCTCCTTGAGCAGGTCGGCTCCGGGGGCTTCAGCCAGCGCCCGGTCACCGGCAGTTATGAACTCAGACAGGCGCTCGATGTACTTGGTCAGAGTGGTGAGATTACTGGATATGAACCCCATCGGATTATTGATCTCGTGGGCAACACCGGCCGCCAGCTGGCCGATGGAAGCCATCTTCTCCTGCTGGAATATCTGCAGCTGGGCCTCCTTCAGTTCGGTATAGGCTTTCTCCAGTTCCATGCGACTCTTGGCCAGCTCGGCCTCATCGGCTTTCCGGTCAGTAATGTCCTCCTTGACCGCCAGATAGCCGGTAATTACGCCGCTCTTGTCAAACAGTGGTGAAATGGATGCAAATTCCCAGTACAGTGACCCGTCCTTGCGTTTGTTGCGGAATTCGCCGCGCCATTCCTTCCCGGCTGAGATCACGCGCCATAGATCGGTATAGTAGTCTTCCGGCATTTCTCCGGACTTGAGAATGCGCGGATTCATGCCGATGGCCTCTTCCGCGGAGTAGCCGGTGGTCTGGGAAAATTTTGGGTTTACATATTCGATTAAACCTTGGGTGTCGGTTATCACGATGGTAGCGGGACTCTGTTCGATCGCGCGGGACATCTTCCTGATCTGGTCGTCCATTCTCCGCTGTTCGGTGATATCAACGAAAGCGCCGACAACCCCGGCCAGAGTGCCATCGGTGTTTGAAAACGGCGCCTTGCTGACCAGTATGTTCCGGACCATTCCATCGGCCCGCACCAGTTGTGTCTCATAGCGCTCGCTTCTGCCGGAATCGAGAATGTATTGCTCTTTTTGACTGCTTACATCGCCGTAGCTTTCCGGCATGATGTCCTGAAGAGTATGTCCGATGATCTCCTGGGCCGTTTTACAGAAAAAAATCTTGAAAGCCGCGTTGCACCCCAGGTAGGCGCCTTTGGTGTCCTTGTAATAGACCGGGTTGGGGATGGCGTCCATGATCTCCTGCAGAAAGAGATTGTGGGCGGTCGTCGCTTCCTGGGCCAGTTTTCTTTCGGTTATATCCTCAAGCGTTTCGATCACGGCAATGATTTCATTGTTGTTGTTCTTGATCGGCGCCGCTTCAAAGAAGATGTAGCGCCGTTTTCCGCCAAGGTTCTCGTACCACCCCTCGGCCCGCAGAGATCCTTCATTAAACAGGGAGGTTGAATGACTGGAATATAGCTCATCAGCGCGTTCCATGGTGTGATCCATTACCAGGTCGGCCAGGACTGGGCGTTTTGACGGATAAAATGGAGTCCATTGCTGTTTGGTTCCGGTCATTTGAAACGAACTTTTACCGGTCAGTTTTGCCAGCGCTCCGTTCCAGAAGATAATCTTGTGATTGCGGTCAATGACAAACATCGGTGCTGCAGCATGCTGGATGATGCCGCTGAAAAAATCCTTCTCTTCCTTGAGCAGCTGTTTCGTGTCGTGCACTTCCTTCATCATGTTGTTAAAGGCGTCGGCCAGCCGTTCGATTTCGTCGCCGGTGCGCAGTTCAATCGGTTGCCATGTCTGATCTTTTGCGCCGGCAGCATCCATATGGGCCGTGAGCTGGCTTAACGGATGCGTCAACCGGCGGGTTACAAGCCAGACGACTACCAGTGACAGCATGGTGCCGCCGACTGATATCAGCGTGGCTGTAAGCGCCAGTACCCTCAGGGGATTGAAGGCTTCCTTGTAAGGAATATTGCTGCCCAGTATCCAACCGGTCCGGCCAACCTTCTTGAACGAACTCAACATGTGTTGACCGCTGGAATTCATGTTATCCAGCGATCCTTCAAACCCACGCAAAGCCTGATCTATACCCCGGTTTATTCCTTCGGGGATCGGTTCGAGAATTCGTTTTTTGTCAGGGTGCATCAGTATGGTACGTTCATTGATGAGAAACAGGTACCCGGATTCTCCGACACGCTCGGATGAAAGGTCGGTGAGAAATTCGCCGGTTAACAGAGAATGGTAGCCGGCCAGCAGTCCGATGATCCGCTTATTGCCATCGCGAACCGGAACGGCCATTGCTATCATCGGGGAGTGGGGCGGCACGCTCAGGCGAAATGGGGCTGATATGATCGAATTGCCGGATCGAAGAGGTTCGCTGACATAATCACGAAAGCGCAGATCTTTTCCGACCAGCTCCGGAAATCCCATGCTTTCGGCAATTACCCGTCCGTCCGTGCCGATCACCAGGAAACCGGCGTCGAATATCATTCTGGCGGGGCTGGCGTGAGTAAGGAAATGCTTAAGTTTCCCGGGGTCAGCCATGGCATGGCTGTCAATATCGGCGGCTTCCAGTGACAGCTGGCGGCGGGCAAACTCTATGCGACCGTTCAGTTGCCCGGCAATTTCCGAAACCAGCACGAATTGCTGTTTGAAGATACTTTCCTTGAGCAGGGTGTGGAAGTATGAAAACAGGGTCGAGGAGACGGCAACGACCAGCAGGGAAACCGTGATGAAGGTGGTTATGGTTACCTTGGTCTTGATGCTCGATTTCTGATCTTTCTGGTCAGGCTTCATGCTGCCTCCGCTGGCTGGTGTATGCATGGTAATAATTCAGAAAGGTTATACCATGTTTTTACATCAAAGCTTACGTGCTGCCACTGTTTATGTTTTATGCATAAAAAAATCCGACAACTGATAAAGCAGTTATCGGATCATATAAATGGCGCGCCGAAACAAATGATAATCTGTACTGGGAAACAAGCATTGATATCAATGGGATATGATTCTTTGCTAAATTAAAAACGAGCGAATGCGATGTGACTCCGCCTCTCCATTAACACGCAACTTTTCGCAAAAGTCGTGAAAATAACGAAGCCGATTTCAGATAATCGGCAAAGTCTTCTTCTTTCGCCCTGCTTTTCATGAGGTGTGATCGATTATGTTATTTTAAAACTTCTCAAATTCATCGTCCAGTTGATCTGAGCTGGTGTGTCCCAGTTGGAGTTTTATGCCACCACCCAATATACGCTTGGCCGGTGTTGATGCATTTTTGACATGAGCGATTTGAGTTTTTTTAGCTGGTTTGCGAGATGCAACGGCTGTTGTTCGACGTGCCTCCTGATTTCCAATGTTGAAGAAGCTTATTGATTCCTGCAGTTGCTCTGCCTGGCAAGAGAGCTCTTCCGAAGTGGCTGCCATCTCTTCGGATGCAGAGGCGTTCTGCTGGATGACTTGGTCGAGTTGCTGGATGGCCTTGTTGATCTGTTCTGCGCCGGTATCCTGCTCTTTGCTGGAGGCGGTAATTTCCTGAACAAGTTCAGAAGTTTTTTGAATATCCGGCACCATCTTGGTCAGCATTTCTCCTGCCTGCTCGGCAATTGCTACGCTACGCTTGGAAAGCCCGGATATTTCACCGGCAGCCGATTGGCTTCGCTCTGCCAGTTTACGGACTTCTGATGCAACCACAGCAAACCCCTTGCCGTGTTCACCGGCGCGTGCAGCTTCAATGGCTGCGTTTAGCGCTAATAGGTTGGTTTGACGGGCAATCTCTTCAATAATGCTTATTTTTGTAGCTATTTCTTTCATTGCCGCTACGGTTTCGAAGACAGCCTTGCCTCCCTCTTTGGCATCAACAGAACTCTTAATGGAAATTTTTTCTGTCTGCATAGCGTTATCGGTATTCTGGCGAATGCTTGAGGCCATTTCTTCCATTGAAGAAGAGACCTCTTCGGCGCTGGCGGCCTGCTCAGTTGCTCCTTGCGACATCTGCTGGGCCGTTGCTGAAAGTTCCTGGCTGCCAGAAGCAACATTTTCTGCAGCTCCTTGGACTTCCGTTACAACTTCCTTCAGTTTGGCGACCATGTTGGCAAGAGACTCCATCAATTCATCATTTTCACTTCGCTTCTTCAAGTCCACCATCAGATTACCATTAGCCATCAACCTGGCATTGGCTGTTATAGCGTTAAGTGCTTCTATGTTTTGCTTGATTGAAACATTTATTTTTTCAAAGTTATCGGCAATCGCACATGTATCCTCATCACTTTGCGCAACCGTGGTGTTAACATTAAGGTCACCTTTGGCCATTTTATCCATGTTTATAAGCAGATTAACAACTTCGTTCGATTGAAACCGAGCCTGTTTATCTGCGATTCTCGCAGCCTTCTTGACTGCAGTTTGATCGACTACAATTTCGTAGGCACCAATAACATTTCCTCGACGATCTTTAATAGGTACACCTGTGTAAGCAATATCAAGATCTAGGCCAGCCATCGGATGAGCATCGGTCTCACTGTTGACTATCTGACCACTGTTTATGGCACGGCCGCATGCACAACGGTCGGTGCGGCAGTCCGAGGTCTTGAAGTGATCATAACACTTGACACCTATGCATTGCTGTGGGCTCTTACCGCCTACCTTGGCTCCTACTTCATTCATGTAGAGGATGCTAAAGTCCTTGTCTATCACCATGATCGGTGCAGGCATGTTGTCAAGGAAACCCACTAGGCGGTTGACAGTGTCGTTGACTCCAGCCACGATCTGCTGAAAATCGCCATTGTGCGTGTTGGCATCAGCACGGGTGGTCAGCTTGCCTTCAACTGCAGCCATGGAGAGCATATTGGCGTCGGCTGTCAGAGAATTGATAGCACCAACGCAGGTATTGATAGCATCGTTAATTGTGTCAAACGCTGCTTTTGCTGACTGAGTATCTTCATCAGCATCCGCAATAATTAAGTCAAAGTTAGTATTTCCAAGGGCAAGTTTGGACAGCCCTGCAACTATTTTGGATGTTTCGGAGTTTTGATAGTCAGAAACTTTCTGGGCAATCCGTGCTGCTTTCTTAACAGCAGTCTGGTCGGTCACAATCTCAAAAGCTCCGATTACCTTCCCGGTACTGTCCTTGATCGGTACACCGGTATACGCAATGTCCAGATCAAGACCATGGGTGGGATGTGCATCAGTTTCGCTTGAAGCAATCTGGCCGGTAGTGATTGCCTTGTTGCAGGCGCAGTTATGTGTCCTGCAGTCAGAGGTCTTGAAATGGTCATAGCACTTAGATCCCACAACCTGAGCTTGGCTCTTACCGCCAACTTTCGCCCCTATGTCATTCATGTATAATATATTGTAATCATTGTCTATAATCATTGCCGGTGCCGGCATGACATCCAGAAAACCGACCAATCCATTGATTGTAGAATTGATCCCTTCGATGATTTTCCGGAAGTCACCTTGATGCTTGGTAGCATCGGCACGATTAGTCAATTTGCCTTCAACTGCAGCTTTGGAAAGAATATTTGCATCAGAAATAATGGCTTTCATGTTTTGCCGCAACTTTTCTATCGTTTCGTTTATAAGCGTCTTTTTCCCTTGGAATTGCTCTATTGGCGCATCGAAATTACCCTTGCCAAACTCTGAAATACACTCCAATACTTTCTGCATATCCGTGTTTGCACTAAACCATCCCATTATAATGCCCTCCTTATAGTTATAAATCTACTCGGTGACTGAATCCAAGCCTTGTACTGCATTTAATTCAGTTGATGAAAATACTTTGTCGATATCGAGAATCATGACAAAACGGTTATTGTACTTCCCCATTCCCTTGAGGAAGTCGGTCCTGAGATGATTGCCGATGTGGGGCCCAGCCTCGATCTGAGACGGCTCCATTTCGATCACTTCCTGGACACTGTCAGCAAGTGCACCGAGGACAGCATTCTCGCTGTCAATATTGACCTCTACCACAATAATACAGGTGTTTACTGTCTGGGCGGTTTCTGGCATACCGAACTTAAGTCGAAGGTCTAGGACCGGTACCACGCAACCGCGCAGGTTAATGACACCTCGCATGAAATCAGGCACCTGCGGCACTTTCGTAATGATAGGTATCTCCAAAATCTCCCGTACCATGGCTACATCTACAGCAAACACCTCTTCGGCCAGCGTAAAGGTTAAATACTGGGTAGTCAGTAATTCGTCAGCCATTATTACCCCCTCCTGCATTATGCCCTCGTTTTCCTTTATGGAATGGCTTTTAAGCTCATAGGCATCAAACCATCCACCGCAACCGGACCACTTCAAAAACTGTTTCATTAAGTACCGGCTCGTCCGGGTTGGGAGACTAAATGATAAATTATTATATTCTAACTTGAAACAACAATCTATCATTCTTGATCTGAGATCAACTTTCCATTCCTTTTAGGACGCATATTAGTATCCGTACTTGAAAGTCGGTACGATTACCTCAAAGGAATTAACCAGCGTGGACATTCCACAATGGTGTCGTTCGCGGTACCGGCCAACTGCGGGAACGACTGCTTATTCGCATTTGCATTCAAGATGACATGTAAGCGTAGGGGCGAACCGTCGTGTTCGCCCAATCCGTGCCGAATTTATTCGGCAGCAAGACAGTGATTTTATTGTCATCTTGAACGCATCTTGGAATTAACCGGAATACTGAATTCTCGAAGGAATATCTGAAGCTTCTTGACGGGAAGTCGAGCTGAGAGGGCATCAGGCTATGGTACGTGGAAGTTACTGCTCGCTGGTGGGGGCCATAATACTGCCACGAAATAAAAAAATCTGAGCACCTCGCAAGAAGTACTCAGATTCAATGAAGTTTGGCGCGCCCGGACCGATTCGAACGGCCGACAACCTGGTTCGAAGCCAGGGACTCTATCCAGCTGAGCTACGGGCGCTGAATTTTTTGGACGATACCACAAAATCACCTCAATAATAAACAATTTCGTGCCGAGGCGAATTCAGTTGCCTTTTTGTCAAATTTTTTTACAATCCAATTATCCGCGCGTATTCGTGCCGATATCGGGAGTAATGGAGAAAAGATGCAAAGTATTAAAAACAACAACAGATTGACTTCCCGCAAGATTCTGTTTCGTGTGTTGCTGGTGGTGTTTCTGGTGGAGTCGGTCAACGAGTTGTTTGCTCTTTTTGGGCCGTCCCGCTCCGGTATCTATCACCTGCTGGAGAGTCTCATGCTGGTGGCGGTTAGCGGCCCGATCCTCTGGCTGACCATCGCGCGGCCGTTGAAACAGTCCGCCGAACAGCAGAAAAGAATCGAATATGAACGGGACCGCCTGCTTTCGCTGATGGAGTCGACCGTCGAGTCCTCCACGGACGGTATCGTCGTGTTTGACATGGATAAGCAGATTACAATTCATAACAGGCAGTACTGCAATATGTGGGGAATACCGGAAACAATGGCCAATGATGGTCCGGTGACTTGTATCAATGATACTATCCGTAGTCAGTTGATCAATCCTGATGAGTTTGATGGTCACTTGTGTCATCTGTATGAATGTCCCGATTCAGTCTACCATGATGTGCTGCATCTGAAGGACGGCCGGGTAATCGAACGGGTCTGCACGCCGCAAAATGTTGATGGCCGGATAATGGGACGAGTACTCAGTTATCGTGATGTAACCGAGCGGGTGATGGCCCAGAAGGCGATCCAGGAGAGCGAATCCCGCTTTCGCCAGATATTTGAACAGAGCGCCGACGCCATTTTTCTCTTCAACCTGACCTGCACATTGGTGCTAGACCTTAACCAGGTGGCATTGAAAATGTTCAACTACGAGAAGAGCGAACTAATCGGACATCCGCCGGATTTTCTTTTTTCACCGGAAGAGTGCCGCATAATTCACAACCAGACCTCTGAAACGAGCAATGAGACCGGGTATTGGGTGGATATACTGCATGCCCATGGCAAGGATGGCGCGGAAATGTACGTTTCAGTCCGCTGCCGCCGGATCGATCTGGCCGACCAGCAGGTACTGCTCTGCACGATCAGGGACATCAGCAGCCGGGTGCGGGCGGAGGAGGAAAATAGGGCTATTGAAGCCAAACTGATCCAGGCCAACAAAATGACTTCGCTGGGTGTGCTGGTGGCTGGTATAGCGCACGAGATCAATAACCCGAATAACTACATCTTGGTCAGTTCGGAGCTGTTGTCAAAATCATGGAAGGATGCCTGTCCGATCCTGGTCGAATATCAGCAACATCGCGGGGATTTCGAGATAGGCGGAGTGTCGTTCGATGTGATGCGGCACGAGATTCCCAATCTTCTCGAAAGCATAACGGATGGATCGCGGCGAATCCGGGACATCGTCAATGGTTTGAAAAACTTTGCCCGTGAAGGCAAAAAAGGGATGCGTGACGATCTGAATGTCAATGAGGTGATCCAGCAGGCTACAACCATAATCAGTCATCAAATCAGACGCAATACCCATCGCTTCCAGGTTGACATCGAACCGGCCCTGCCGACAGTGCAGGGGAACTCACAGCAGATCGAGCAGGTGTTGATCAATCTGATTCTGAACGCCCTGCAATCGCTTCCCGACCCGGAACGACAGGTGCGGGTCGCCTCCCGCTATGATGCGCTGACCTCCATGGTCTGCATTGAAGTTTCCGACCAGGGGATCGGGATACCCGACAACATCTCAGGCAGGGTTCTGGAGCCTTTCTTTACAACTCGTCTGGATAAGGGGGGCACCGGATTGGGGCTTTCGATTTCCAATTCCATCATTAACGATCATGATGGCACGCTGACTTTCAGCTCATCACCATCCGGAACTACCTTTGTCATCCGCATTCCGGCCAACCGTACACACAAGATCAATGAGGTGCAGAAACATGTCTAATGAATTTACCCGCACAATCCTTCTGGTTGACGATGAACCGGCCATTCTCAAGACGAGCAGCCTGATGCTCCAGGGGCGGGGCTTCAGCAGGGTTCTGACCGCGCTCGACAGCCGTGATGTGATGAAAATTCTTGCCGAGGAGCCGGTTTCGGTGGTCGTCCTCGACCTGTACATGCCGCAGATCTCCGGACAGGAACTGCTCCCACAGATAATTGCGACTTATCCGCACATCTCGGTAATTGTAATGACCGCGCTGGATGAAACCCAATCGGCGGTTGAATGCATGCGGGCCGGCGCCTTTGATTATCTTGTCAAGCCGGTCGAGTCGGACCGGCTGGAAGCCACGGTTTCCAAGGCACTGGAGGCCAGCACCCTTTCCCGTGAAATGTCATCCCTGAAGGATTACCTGCTGACCGACCGGCTCAAGTATCCGGATGCCTTCAGCTCCATCATCACTTGCGACAAGCGCATGCGTTCCATATTCCAGTACGTGGAGGTGATCGCGCCGTCTCAGCTTCCGGTTCTGATCACCGGTGAAACCGGTGTCGGCAAGGATATGCTGGCAAAGTCCATTCATAATGTCTGTCGCAGCAAGGGGCAGTTTGTCGCGGTAAACGTGGCCGGGCTCGATGACAACATGTTTTCCGATACGCTTTTCGGCCACAAGCGGGGCGCGTTCACCGGGGCCGATCAGGCCCGCGACGGACTTCTGGCCCGGGCGGCCGGCGGCACCATCTTCCTGGACGAGATCGGCGACCTGAGCGACCTGTCCCAGATCAAGCTGCTCAGGTTGTTGCAGGAACAGGAATATTATCCGGTGGGCTCCGATGTCACCCGCAAAAGCACCGCGCGCGTCGTCCTGGCAACCAACAAGCCGCTCAGGTCATTAATGGCGGCCGGCTCATTCAGGCATGACCTCTACTACCGGCTTTGCACCCACCAGATTGAGATACCACCGCTCAGGGACCGTCCCGACGACATACCGCTCTTGATGGAGCATTTTACCTCCAAGGCATGTGCCGCCTTGGGACGGGAACCGCTGGCCATCGATCCCGATTTTGCGGATCAGCTGAAAGCCTATCCTTTCCCCGGCAACATCCGGGAACTGGAGGCGATCGTTTTCGACGCCGTGGTACGGCAGGCTTCGGGGACATTGTCACTCAACGGGAGCAGTATGGTCATACAGGGTGCGGATAATTGTGATTTCAGCCAGTACAGAAACGATCCGGAACCGGACTTTGAGATGATCAGGTCTATCTTCGGCGGTTTTCCCAGTATCAGCCGGATGGAGGATTACCTGATCGTGGAAGCGTTGAAAGAGGTGAAGGGAAACCAGGGGGCCGCTGCCGCTCTGCTTGGAATAACCCGGCAGACGCTTAATAAACGCCTGGGGGAGTTCAGGAAGGAAGGAAGTCCGGAGCAGGCGGCAGCTAATTGACGATATTTTGTTTGCCGTTGAAAACTCTCAGGGCTGCTTCTGCTCGTCCAGGTAGCGCTCCACGAAGCTCCGGACCTGGCGGGCGGTGTCGCTGTTCCGGTCCAGTTCCAGGTATTGCCGCCAAAGTTTCAGCGCACGGGGGATGTCGTTCAGGTCAAAGGCATGCACGTAGCCGCTGTTATAGAGGCTTTCAAGGTTTTTGTGGTCGAGTTTGAAAGCCTTTTCAAAGTTGGAGAGTGCTTTATGGAACTCTCCTTTCTGGCGATACATCGCCCCCTGGTCATTGAGGATGTCGGTGTCATCCGGGTTGATGGCCAGGGCCCGGCCGTAGGCCTCGATCGCTTGTTCGGGAAGGTCCGCGTCAAAATAGGCGTTGCCCAGCAGGCGCCACGCTTCGAGGTTGGCCGGCTGAGCCAGGGTTCTCTTTGTCAACTCCTGTATATTTTGCTTCATTTCCTCGCTCAACTGTTTTTCAGGCATGTCTCCCGGCGCTTGATCCGGTTCGGGATCGGGCGTTTCATCTTCTTCGGCCATAACCTCTTCATCCATTACAGGACAGATCCTTTCGGCGGCCTTGTCAAGCGATGAACCGGGGATGATCGCGTCGGGCTGGATTCCGCCCCGCAGGCGTTTCAGCCGCGTGTTTGATGCGCCGAAAATATCGATCAGCGTCAGCACGGCGTTCTTTTCGCTGCAGTCGATTTCATAGAATTCAAAATGGGAGCGGTAGTTGTTTTCGCCATAATCGGCGGCAGCGGCCCGCCGCTGGGATTCACCTTTCGGAACGAAACGCAGCCAGACCGACAGTCTGCCCAGAGGAGTCAATCTGATGGATTCTTCGTCAATGGCTACCTTGTAACGCGCTGTCTCCGCCAGGGCTCGCCATTGCACCGCATCGGCGGGGCGGGGCAGCAGGACGGCCAGGCATGCCGCAAATGCCGCGCATTGGAAAATGAAACGGATTAGTGATGTCATAACTTTCGGTAACCCCGTCTGTTTCCGTCAGATTGACTGAACCTGCGTCGCCGCCGACTATATCACAATATTATTATTTTTCAGCCCGCAAAACCGTTCGCGGTTCAAACAGACCGCCGATTTGCCTGAGAACATTTTTAAGCTCATCGGGAGTTGCTGCTTTTGCAAAACAGGTTTGATCGGTACAGATTGATACCCCCGGCGCCGCCGGGGAGCTTTCCAGCCGGATGGCCAGCCGCGCAATGTGATGCTCTTTGAGCGCCCGCAGTAGGGCGGTTGCCTCAGGGCTCCCTGCCGGTCCGGACAGGGTAGCTATAACCGGTGAGGAGTCCAGCTCGGAAAGCGCCGACAGTGCGCCCAGGTGTCCCAGCGGGTTGCGTTCCAGTTCAGCTGCAATACCTGACAGGGCTTTGCGGGCATGTTCGATCAGCTCCGGCCTGTCGCAGGTCCAGGCCAGCCGCAGCAGAACCCTGGCGGTTACCGCCAGCGCCGAAGGGGTCACGCCGTCGTGGTCGGATGATGCACGGGCCGGCATCTGCTCGGCGTCCAGCCCGGTCAGCACGAATTCACCCGTGTGCGGATCGCAAAACAGCGTGATTATCTGCCCGGCCAGCGAGGATGCCTGGTCCAGCCAGCTCGTTTCCAGGGTCGCTTCGTACAGTTCCAGCAGGCCGAAGGCCATGAATGCGTAGTCTTCAAGGAAAGCCGGGGTTTCGGACGCTCCGTTCATCCAGCAACGCAGCAATCTTCCGTCATGGCGCCGCAGAGATTTCATTATAAAACGAGCCGCGCCGGCGGCCTGCTCCAGATAATCCGGCTTACCGCAGACAATGCCGCCCCTGGAGAGCGCCGCGATCATGAGACCGTTCCAGGCCGCGATGATCTTGTCGTCGCGCAACGGCCGGATGCGTTGCGCTCTTTGCTGCATCAGAATCCCGATGCCGCGCTCCAGCAACCGTCCGGTTTCGGCCGTGTCCGTACCGTTGACCCGGCAAAACTCTTCCAGTTCCAGCGCTATGTTGGGGATGTTCATGCCCTCAAAGTTTCCATTGGAGGATATGTCGAAATAACGGCAGAATATTTCACTGTCCGGGCCGAGGCATTGGTCGATCTCCTGTTTGTCCCAGACGTAGAACCTGCCCTCCACACCCTCCGAATCGGCATCCAGCGCCGAGCAGAAACCTCCATCGCCGGAGTGCAGTTCACGTTCTGCAAACTCGAATATGCCGGCCGCCATGCCGCTGAAGAACGGATCGCCGGTGGCCTGGAACGTATCGATTGCCACCAGCGCCAGCATGGCCTGGTCGTAGAGCATCTTTTCAAAATGCGGGGCAAGCCAGCGCTGATCGACGGAATAGCGGTGCACTCCGCCGGCCAGCTGGTCCCAGATGCCGCCGTTTCTGATCCGGCGCAGCGTGTGCAGAGCCATTTCAAGCGCCTCGGCATTTCCCTGGTGTCCCTGTGCGATCAGCCAGCCGAGATAGATCGGCATCGGGAACTTGGGGGCGCTTCCGAAACCGCCGTGTTTTGCATCATAGATCTTGCTCAGCTGGTTGAAGGCTTTAGTGGAAGTTTCCGTAAATTCGATGTTTATTTCGGAGCGTTCCTCCTGCCGCAGCCGGGCCAGCTCTTCCATGATTGAGCGGCAGTTATTCTCGATCATGTCCGGCCGCTGTCGCCAGAGCGTGGCGATGTTGGCCAGCAGTTCCATCAGTCCGTTCATGCCTGAGCGCCCCTGTTTCGGCAGATAGGTGATGGCCATGAAAGGACGCCGGTCGGACGCCATGAAGATGTTCAGCGGCCAGCCGCCGCTGCCGGTCATCAGCTGGGATACGGTCATGTAAAAGTCGTCGATATCGGGCCGTTCCTCGCGATCGACCTTGATGCAGACGAAATGGCGATTCAGCAGTGCCGCCACCTGGTCATCCTCGAACGATTCGTGGGCCATGACGTGGCACCAGTGGCAGGTGGCATAGCCGATGGAGAGCAGTATCGGCAGGTTCTCCGCCTGGGCCCTGTCAAAAGCATCCTGGCCCCATTCGTACCAATCCACCGGGTTTTCGGCGTGCTGCAGCAGGTAGGGGCTGCGGGCGAAGATCAGCCGGTTGAAGCGCTGGCCGCCATCGGCGGGGAGCGCGCTTTTATCGATCGCCATCAGTCCGGCGATATGTGCGGCCGTATCCTTGATGAGTGTCGTCATTTCAAACTCCCTTGACTGTAATCACTTCGACTCTGTATTTACTTTACAATATCACTAATGAGGATGATGTTCCATTTTGAAAGCTGATTGTAAATGCCTGCCCGGAATGGTATCCTGAAAAATCTGTAATTCCACTCCGAGAGAATCAAGTGCGCCCATACCCCCTGATAGTCTCCGTAACGATGTTGCTGGCCTTATTGATAACGGCTCCCGTATGGGCTGATCTGCGCCTCTACGTCGGAACCCTTGATGTTGTCACTACTTCGGGTAAGGCCTGCGAAGGCATGCGGGGCAGACACCAGATTTACATGGTTCTCAATGTCGATGAAGATGAAAGATCCTATTCCGGCCTGTTGGGGGGTGACAGCATTGCGGTCGGCAGGCTGGCGGGGGCAGCTCCCGAGCGTCTGTCGTTGCGCTACCCGTTTTCAGAGGCCTCTCTCGCCGAAGGCCATTCCCTCAAATTTGTCATAACCGGCAACAAACTTACCGGTGAACTGCGCGACAAACATATAGAAGCATCGGCGGATGACTGCAATTTCGATCTTGCCCGCCTGACCATGACACTGTCGGAGCAGGATGACGCCGTCGTCACCGCTTACCAGAAACTTTCAGCCCAATTTGACGCGCAACTGTCCCGTTCCATAGCGCTCTCGCTGCTGCGTGCCGGAAAATTCGCCGAAGCGGCACAGAATTACGAAAAAGCGCTGTCCTATGCCGACAAGGTCTTTCCTTCGGACTCCCCCAAGCTAGCATACTATCTGACGGGACTGGCTAACAGTTATATGCGTCTCGGGCGTTTTGCCGATTTTATCGGCCTGCATGCCGAGCGATATCCGTCAATTGCTGATGAGGCGGTGCGGAGAACATTCAACGAGCACCTGTTCAGGTCCCATCTCCATCTTGGCCGTTCGGCAATGAATCGTGAAGAATACCCCTCCGCCCTTGATCACTTCAGGAAAGTGCTGGCAATCAACAATAAAAGCAGGGATGCAATAGCCGCGATCATGTCGGTTTATGTGAGAAGCGGACAACATGACGAGGCGATTGCGTTTCTTGAGCAGACGGAGAAAAGGCTGGAATCGGAGCCGGCCCGACGCGATGTGCGCGGCGCCATAGCGCTGGTGCATTACCAGAAAGCCAGGAAGGATGACAAGGCCGGTCGACCGGCGGAAGCCGAGGCTTCACTGCTGAAGGCGATCAAGCTGGATCCGGAGACGGTGCAATACCTGATAGTGCAGGCCCGCTGGCGTCACAAGTCCGGCAACTACGCGGAGGCCGAGGCCATCCTGAAAAAGGCGCTTGACCGTTTCAAGGATGAGCCGTCCCGCACGGAACTCAACGCGGCGCGTGAAAAGCTGCGACTTACGGAAATGATGCTCAAAAAAATTCGCGGGAATGGTGGATAGGATGGGTTACGGCAATCTTCAGCAATGTGTCGCCGATCTGGAGCGGCACGGCATGCTTCTGCGAATCGATGTACCTTGTGATCCCTGCCTGGAAGTGGGGGTGATCCAGCGCCGGGTTTACCAGGCCGGCGGCCCGGCGCTGCTATTCACCAATGCCACCGGCAGCAAATTTCCGCTGCTGGGCAACCTGTTCGGCACGCTGGAACGCACCCGTTTCATATTCCGCGACACCCTGGAAGACATTCGCCGTCTGGTGGATTTGAAGATAAATCCGCTGTCGTTGCTGAAGCACCCGCTGGATGCAGTCAAGGCCCCTTTTGCCGCCTATAACCTGTTGCCGCGCGTGACCTCGGACGCGCCGGTGCTGGAGTGCCGCACAACGCTTTCCGGTCTGCCCCAGGTCGTGTCCTGGCCCAGGGATGGCGGCGCTTTCATCACGCTGCCGCAGGTCTATTCCGAGAGCCCCTCGCAACCCGGCTTCGGCAAATCCAACCTGGGGATGTACCGGGTGCAAATCTCCGGCAACCGCTATCAGCCTGACAGGCAGGCCGGCCTGCACTACCAGATCCATCGCGGTATCGGAGCGCACCATGCCGAGGCCATCGCCCGGGGCGACCTGTTGCGCGTGAACGTCTTCATCGGCGGCGCGCCGTCCATGACCGTTGCGGCGGTGATGCCGCTGCCGGAAGGGATGCCGGAACTTTCCTTCGCCGGATTGCTGGCGGGCCAGCGCATACCGATGACCCGCATGCCGGGGCAGGCGCCGCTCTCGGCCGAAGCCGATTTTTGCATCTGCGGAGTGGTTCATCCCGGCAACACGCTGCCGGAGGGCCCCTTCGGCGACCACCTCGGTTATTACAGCCTGGCCCACGAATTCCCCTATATCGAAGTAGAAGCGGTTTACCACCGCCGCGATGCCATTTTCCCGTTTACCACTGTCGGGCGCCCGCCCCAGGAAGATACCAGTTTCGGCGCTTTCATCCACGAGTTGAGCGGTCCGCTGATACCGACCGTGGTCAGCGGTGTCAAGGAGGTGCACGCGGTGGACGCAGCCGGAGTGCATCCGCTGCTGCTGGCGATCGCCAGGGAACGCTATGTCCCCTATGCCGCAGTGCGCCAGCCCCAGGAGCTGCTGACCGTTGCCAACGCCATCCTCGGACAGGGGCAGCTGTCGCTGGCCAAATATCTCCTGATCGCCGCCGATGAGGATGCCCCGCAGCTGCACACCCACGACATCGCGGCTTTTCTCGGGCACGTGCTGGAACGGGCCGACTGGCGCTGCAACCTGCATTTCCAGACCTCCACGACCATCGATACCCTGGATTACAGCGGCTCGGGATTGAACCAAGGATCGAAGCTGGTGATAGCCGCCGCCGGTCCGGTCCGCCGACAATTGGTGATGGAGCTTCCGGCTGGCCTGGAACTGCCGGAGGGCTTCGGCCCGGCGACGCTCTGCCTGCCGGGAATCGTGGCAATCAAGGGGCCTTCGTCCGGGCAGGAGAGGGGCGAATCCGACCCTATTATCGAGGAATTCTGCCGCTTCTACGGCCAGAGGGACGTTTTTGACGGAGTCCCGCTGATCGTGATCTGCGACGACAGTATTTTCACAGCCGCCACGCTGAACAACTTCCTCTGGGTGACCTTCACCCGTTCCAACCCGGCCAGCGACGTCTATGGCATCAAGGCCGAGAGTCGCGGCCGTCACTGGGGCTGCCGCGGTCCGCTGGTGATCGACGCCCGGGTCAAGCCTTTTCATGCCCCCGGACTGGAAGCCGATCCTGAAGTGGAGCGCCGCGTGGACGCATTGGGCGCCAAGGGCGGCCCGCTGCACGGGATCATCTGACATGCCGGTTCCCGCGATTCTTACCAAATCCCTGACGAAACAGTATGCCAACCTGACCGCGCTGAATTCATTCGATCTGGAGGTGGCCCAAGGTTCCATATTCGGTCTGCTGGGGCCCAACGGAGCCGGCAAGACCACCCTGATCCGCATCCTGACCACGCTGATGCGCCAGAGTTCCGGCGAGGTTTTCATTGACGGCCTGGACATTCGCACCGAAGGGCGCCGTATTCGCAGCATGATCGGGGTGGTCTCCCAGGAGAACAGTCTCGACCGCTATCTGACAGCCCGTGAAAATCTGGTGCTGCATGCCCGTCTGCACGGCATGGACAGGAAAACCTATAACCGGCGCATCGATGAGCTGCTGGAGCTGATGGGACTTTCCGCGCGCCAGAAGGATTTCCCCGATACCTTTTCCGGCGGCATGCAGCGGCGCCTGGTGGTGGCCAGGGCATTGCTGCACCAGCCGCAGCTGTTGTTCCTGGACGAGCCGACCACCGGACTGGACCCCCAGTCGCGGCGGGCGGTGTGGGATTATATCCGTTCGCTGGCAGGAAGCATGACGATCTTCCTGACCACACATTATCTGGAGGAGGCCGAACAGCTCTGCGACCGGATCGCGATCATGGATCACGGCCGCCTGGTAGCTCTGGGGAGCACCCGGGAGCTGAAGGATCGCCTGAGCGGCGCCACCGTCTACGAGATCGAGTTGGAACGGGACGTGGATCAGTATGAAACTCTGCTTAGATCGATGCCGTGTGTGCGCGATATCGGGGTGTTAAACAACAGACTTCAAGTGACGCTTGAATGCTGGGAGTGCCTGTCGGAGATCGTCACCGCCCTGAACGGCGCGCCGGTTCGTAGCATCTCCCTCAAGGAACGCACGCTGGAAGATGTTTTCATCAGCCTGACCGGAGCGGGGGTGCGCGAATGATCATGCGCGGTTCCCTGGCGATCTGGATGCGGGACATGCAGGTACTGCGTCGCGCCATATTCTCCGAACTGGTGGCGGTGGTGGCCTATCCGCTGACGATCTACCTGGCCTTCGGCATCGGCATGCAGAGCTACATCGGAGCGGTGGAGGGTTCGCCCTACAGCCTGTTCATCGCACCCGGCCTGATCACGATGACCGCGGTCAACGCCGCCTACAACGAGAGCGTCTGGAGCCTCTGGTTCCACCGCCGGGTACAGTTCACTGTGGAATCGTACCGTGTGACGCCGATCTCCGTATCCGAAATCATCATCGCCAAGATCTGCACCGGCTTCACCCATGGCATCATCAAGGGGTGCGCGGTCGGCCTGGTGATCTTTGCCATCACCCCCTTCCGCTTTCCGATTGAACACCTTTTCAATTACCTGGTTTTCCTGATACCCGGCTCGGCGCTGTTTTCCTGCGCCGGGGTCATCAGCGGCACGGTCATGGACAAACCGGAGACGATCGGCAAGGTTGAGGCGGTGCTGGTGATGCCGCTGATTTTCATGTCCGGGCTGTTCTTTCCGCTCTCCTCCTATCCGCCCGATGTGCTTCCCTGGGTGCGGGCGATTCCGACCACGGCCCTGTTCGAGGGCGCCAGGCGGGCGCTGGTCTCGGGCGACATGTCAACGCTGCATGTGCTGCAGGTATCGGTTTCGGCGGTGATCCTGTTTGCCGTGGCGGTCTGGATATTCCGGCGCAAGATGGCGGAGTGACGACCATACTGGTAGGAATACACATCAACTCCCTCCCCTTCAAGGGGAGGTCCGGGGTGGGGATGGGGTGAATGTGATCGGACAAACGAACAAAAAAATACACTCAGGAAAACTGCAACGGATGTTGCGAAACAACATGTCTGATGCGGAGCAGGCCTTATGGCGTTTGCTGCGTGAACGTCAGGTTTCCGGTCTGAAATTTCGCCGACAACATCCCTTTGGTGATTACATTCTTGATTTTGCCTGCCTGGAAATCAGACTGGTGATTGAGGTTGATGGTGGACAACATGGGCAGCGGATTGAGTATGATGAAAGCCGCACTCACAAACTTCAGGAATCGGGTTTTACCGTAATAAGATTCTGGAACAACGAAGTGTTTGCGGAAATCGATTCCGTAATGGAGAAGATTTGGATGACTGTACAGGAACTTCAGGCCCATCCCCCTCCTAGCCTCCCCCTTGAAAGGGGAGGAACAAAAAGCTTAACTGATTGTTCATTTTCCGGCGAAAATCGGTCTTAACAGTGAAAGGTTTGCCTGGTATGCCGCTTCCACGCATTACCGATAAACGCCGGATGGTTCAGGCGCTGCTGATCGCAACGGCGGCGCTGCTGCCGTTTGCCAGCGTTGGCGGTAACCCCTTCCTGCGCATGGATATCGGCCTGCGCACACTGTTTCTGGCCGGTATTCCGGTCAGGATCGACCAGTTTTACCTGGTGTTGCTGGCAACTCTGCTGGGATTGGCCCTGTTCCTTTTGATCACGGTCGTTCTGGGGCGGGTCTGGTGCGGCTGGCTCTGCCCGCAAACCGTATTCAACGATCTGGCCGAACTGGCCGCCGGCCGTTTCCAAAAAAAACTCCCGCCTTTTGCTGCCGCCCTGATTGAACACTTCACGGCGCTGATCATCGCCAAGCTGATAGCCTTCAACCTGCTGTGCTGGTTCATGGCTCCCGCTCAGGTCGTTTCCCGCCTGCTGGATTACAATTCCCATCCGCTGCTTTTGAGCTGTTTCCTGCTGGTGACACTGTTCGGCTACATCAACCTGATCCTGGTCAAACGCAGCTTCTGCCGCAGCTACTGCCCCTATGGGCGGCTGCAGACCGCGCTGACCGACCAGGGCACCCTCAACCTGGCCTTTCCCGAGGAGCACCGCCACCTCTGCCTGCGCTGCGGCGCCTGTCTGCGAAGCTGCCCGATGGGTATCGATATCCGTGAAGGTTTCCAGATCGAATGCATCAACTGCGGCCGCTGTATCGATGCCTGCCGGGGCGTGATGGAACGCCGTCCGGAAGGTTTCGGGCTGATCGATTACCGTTTCGGGGTTGCCAAGGGGAGCGGATTCAAGCCGGGGGGCAAGACCGTCATTCTGCTGGCCCTGACCCTGCTGCTGGGTGTGCTGCTGGTCTGGGGGCTGATCGACAGGAACCAGAGCGCCTTTGCGCTGCAGCGCATAGCGACGGTCGCACCGCGCACGATGCCCGACGGTTCCCGGGTCCAGCCCTGGCGGGCAGTGATCGGCAACCGCTCCCAATCAACGGCCAGCTACAGTATCCGCGTATCCCCTGTCGCGGCCGGCAGTGTCACACTGCTGGGACCGGTCGATAACATTTCGATCGCTCCCAATCAGCACCGCGAAATTACCTTCATGATCCGCCATAGAGCGGGCGCAATTTCGGCCGGACCGGTTGAGCTGCAACTCTTCAGCGCCGATAAACAGGTCGCTTCGGTGACAATCCTCCCGTGAGTATTCAAAACGAATCGATCTGCAGCCACTGCGGCATCAGCTTTCGCTGGAAGGCGATTGTAACAGTGTCCGACAATGGCAGCGAATCCCGTTTCTGTTGTCGCGGTTGCCAGGGCGCCTGGCAACTGATCTGCGGCGCTGGCCTGGAGAGCTTCTACCTGCGCGGCGACCGCCACTCACCGACCGTGGCTGAATCGTTGCTGCAGACGGTTTTCAACGATGCCGACCTGGCGCGGCGCCTGGTTCCGGAAGGGGATCTTTGCCGCCTGGATATCCTGATCGCCGGCATAACCTGCCCCTCTTGCGTCTGGCTGCTGGAAAGGATCATTGCCGGCATTCCCGGTATCGAGCATGTCAGCCTCTCCTACAGCGGTGGCATCGCCTCGCTCCGTTTCGATCCGCGGCTGGTTGCGCCGCTGGAAATCTTCGAGGTGATTTCCAGGCTGGGCTATACTCCCCGTCCGTTCTCTCCGGAACAGTCCGATCTGGATGCCCGCCGTGAGCGGGACGACCTGCTGATCCGTTTCGGCACCGCGCTCTTCCTGACGATGCAGCTGATGGCCTACTCCTATGCCCTCTACGCCGGCTACTTCCAGGGCATGGCTGCCGGAATGAAACTGTTCCTGCAGTATGTTTCCCTGGCGGTGACCACGCCGGTGGTCTTCTACTCCGGCTGGCCCTTCCTGTCCGGCGCCTGGCGCTCGCTGAAGACCAGGGCGCCGGGGATGGATCTGCTGATCGCCCTGGGATCGCTCTCGGCCTGGATCTACAGCCTGTGGGCGCTGTTTGCCGGTCAGGAGACCTATTTTGAAAGCGCCGCCATGATTGTCACCTTTGTGCTGATCGGGCGGCTGCTGGAACTTTCGGTGCGCCGCCGGGCCATGTCCGGCATCGGCGCGCTGTACGCCTCCGCGCCCCGGCGGGCAACCATCACGGGTGAGGGGGGCAGCCGGCAGGTGGAGGTGGACAGCGTGCGCCCCGGTGACCTGCTGCTGGTCAGGCAGGGGGAGTGCTTCCCGGTGGATTGCCTGGTCGTGGAAGGCGAAACCGAGGTGGACCAGTCGCTGGCCACCGGCGAGAGCCTGCCGGTGCTGCTGCAAGTCGGCGATCAAGCCCGCTCCGGCTGCATCAATGTGGCCGCGCCGGTCACTGTCCAGGCCTTGAGGCCGGCCGGGCAGAGTTACCTGATGCGGGTGGCGTCGCTGGTGCGGATGGCCCAGGCCGGAAAACCGCGTCTGCAGCTGCTGGCCGACCGGGTCTCGGGATGGTTTGTTCCGGCGGTGATCCTGCTGGCGGTTATGGTCGGGTTCGGCCGGTTCCTGCTGGCGGGGGAGGGGGCCGGCGCTGCCGTGATGTCGGCCCTGGCCGTGGTATTGATAGCCTGCCCCTGCGCCATGGGGCTGGCCGTGCCGGCGGCGGTGCTGGCGGCCTGCAGCCGGGCCGCGTCACTGGGCATCATCCTGCGAAGCGGTGATGTGATCGAGCGCCTGGCGACGATCAGGATCGCGCTGCTGGATAAGACCGGCACCATTACCAGGGGACAGCCCCGGGTTATGGGAATTGAAACCTGCGGAGGGTATAGCGAAGCGGAGCTGATCCAGTCTGCCGCCACGGTCGAGCAACCGGCCGCCCACCCCCTGGCCGGGGCGATCGTGCGGCATGCCGCCGAACAGGGGTTTCTTCCCGAAACCTGCCGCGAGTTCCGCAACATCCCCGGACGGGGAATCTCCGGATATCTGCCGGATGGCCGGTTGGTGCTGTGCGGCATCGAACTGTTTCTGAATGAAAATGGTGTAGTGCTTGAAGAACTGCGTGATCCGGACAAGGACAAAGCTGCCGCTACAGCGGTGCTGGTCGCGATCGGCGGCCGGTTGGCGGGTCGATACCTGCTGGTGGACGGGTTGAGACGCGGCGCCGTGGAAATGGTGGCCGGGTTAGCGGCGGGCAAGATCGAGGTCAGGTTGGTCAGCGGCGACCATCAGGCCACCGTGGAGCGCATCGCGGCCGAGATCGGAGTCGGATCGGCCAGCGGCGGCATGACGCCGGATCAAAAACTCGCCTATGTCAAGAGTTTACAGGGGCAGGGGCGCCAGGTGCTGATGGCCGGCGACGGCGTCAATGACGCGCCGGCCCTGGCCGCCGCCACGGTCAGCTGTTCCTTGACCGGTTCCAGCGACATCGCGCTGGAAAACGCCGACGTGATCATCACCGGTGATGACCTGTCCGGAATAGTAACCGCCTGGCGGATCAGCCGTGCTACAGTACGTATCATCAAGCAGAACCTGGCCTGGGCTTTTCTGTACAATCTGATCGGCATCCCGATCGCGATGTCGGGGCATCTGACACCGGTCTACGCGGCCGTGGCCATGACCGCCAGCTCGCTGCTGGTCTCGCTAAATTCGCTGCGGTTGATGAGGTTCAAGTAACATGGATGAAACCCTGATTATCCTGATTGTCCTGTCGCTCTGCCTGGGTGCAGCCTGCTGGCTGGTGTTCATCTGGGCGGTTAAAAAGGGGCAGTTCGAGGATGTGGAAAAGCCCAAGCACCGCATGCTGGATGATGATTGAAATTCATTTTCAGGCTCAACTCAGGCACCTTGATTTCCGAAAGACGCTTCTGTTGATTCGGAGCCAGTGAGATTACCGCTGTTCCACCTGCAACAAATTCAATTTGGAATAGAACGTTAAATTTCCATTGCTATACATAAAATACTGCGTATAATTTAATGCATATTTCAAGTAAGGAGTTGCGAGTTATGGCACATTATGCACGAGAAGAAATCATGTCATCCAGCGATGTGGTGCGCAATTTTGGTGCGGTGTTGAGCAGCGTTGTAAAACACCAGCGTGAAAAAGTCGCCATCATCAGAAACAACCGACTGGAAGCGGTTTTGATTGCAGCGGATGTCTATGAACGCCTGGAAAGAGCGGTTGAAATGATAGCAGCTACATCAACCACGGCCTCAAACGGTACTGCCGGAAACAGCTCTGCCTTATTGGATTTTTTGAAAAAAAACCGAATCTCAGCAGCCTCACAGTTGTCTTCGGAGGAAATAGACTGCCAGATACGCGAAGAGCGTGAGGCGTGGGAATGATACGGAAGATCTATCTCGACTCGTGCATTGCAATCTATCTGGTTGAGGAACACCCCATATATGCTGCCGCAATTGAAGACAGGTTAGCAGAAAGTGACGGGATCATTTGTTACAGCCCGTTGACAGAGCTTGAATGCCTTGTGTTGCCACTTCGTCTGAAACGCAACGATCTGCTCGACAAGTTTGTCCGGTTCTTCTCTCTGAATCTGAAGCTTGAAATACCTGAAGCCGTGTATCAGGAAGCAACGCAACTCCGGGCGGATTTTGGCCTCAAGACGCCTGATGCGCTCCATCTGGCAATTGCAAGGTTTCATAACTGCACCGAGTTCTGGACAAACGATGGCCGACTGGCAGGAGTTGCGAATGGTCTGGCAGTCGATGTTGTCGTAAATTGTGGATCAGTGGCTTAGTACTGCTGATTTCTTTGAATACTGCCATTTAGATACCTTGGCAATGGTCAGGATTTTGGAGAGGTTGCGAGAAATGGCAAGTTGAGCACTCGGTTGGCCTCTTTTGGAGGCTCTGGGCGGTCAAGAAGGGGCAGTTCGAAGATGTGGAAAAGCCCAAGCACCGCATGCTGGATGATGAGTGATTCACAGGAAGAATTCCTGTTGGAAGTAAC